>JANNEA010000174.1:0-15421 GCA_031388175.1 Gammaproteobacteria bacterium | reverse complement strand
GCCGCTGCCGGGGTGTACGCGCTCGAGGAGCGGCTGGCCAAGTCGCACTGGACCCGCGTCGAGAGCCGCGACGCTGACAAGGCCTACAACAAGCATGATCTCGCGCAGCTCGCCACGCTGATGCCGAACACCGATTGGCCGACGTACCTGAAGGTCCTGCACGCCGAGGCGGTCACTGACGCCATCGTCGCCCAGCCTTCGGCGCTGGCCGCCACCGACCTCGCGCTCAAGGAGGTGCCGCTCCCGGTCTGGAAGGACTGGCTGAAGTGGCAGGTGGTGCGTGCTGCCGCGCCGCTCCTGAACAAGGCCTTCGTCGACGCGAGCTTCGCCTTCAATGGCACGGCGCTGAACGGCACGCCGCAGAACCGCCCGCGCTGGAAGCGCGGCGTGAACCTCGTGGCCGGCGGGTTCAACTCCAGCCTCGGCGAGGCGATCGGCCGGACCTACGTCGAGCAGCGCTTCCCACCAGAGGCCAAGGCGCGGATGCAGGGCCTGGTCGCGAACCTGACGGTGGCCTATCGCCAGAGCATCACCCAGATCGATTGGATGGGCCCGGAGACGAAGCAGAAGGCACTGGCCAAGCTCGCGACGTTCACGCCGAAGATCGGCTATCCCGACAAATGGCGTGACTACTCCAAGCTCGAGATCAAGCCCGGTGACCTGCTCGGCAACGTGCGCCGGATCAGCGCGTTCGATTCGGACCGCGAGTTCGCCAAGCTCGGCAATCCGATCGACCGCGGCGAGTGGGGCATGACGCCGCAGACCATCAACGCCTACTACAACGCCAGCATGAACGAGATCGTGTTCCCGGCCGCAATCCTGCAGCCGCCGTTCTTCAACCTGACGGCCGACGATGCCGTCAACTATGGCGGCATCGGTGGCGTGATCGGTCATGAGATCGGCCACGGCTTCGACGACCAGGGTTCGAAGTACGACGGTGACGGCAATCTCAAGTCGTGGTGGACCGAGGCGGACCGCAAGGCCTTCGAGGCGCGCACCAGCAAGCTGATCGCGCAGTACGACGGCTTCGAGGCGCTGCCGGGCCAGCATGTCAAGGGCGCGCTGACCATCGGCGAGAACATCGGCGATCTGTCGGGCCTGCAGATCGCCTACAAGGCCTACAAGCTTTCGCTCGGTGGCAAGGAAGCGCCGGTGATCGACGGCATGACCGGCGACCAGCGCTTCTTCGCCGGCTGGGCCCAGGTCTGGCGCACCAAGTACCGCGATGCGGCGCTGCTGCAGCGCATCGCGACCGACCCGCACTCGCCCGGCGAATTCCGCTGCAACGGCGTGGTGCGCAACCTGCCCGAGTTCTACGCGGCGTTCGGCGTGAAGGAGGGCGACAAGCTCTTCCTCAAGCCCGAGGATCGCGTGAAGCTCTGGTGATCGGCACCAACCACGCTTGACCACGCTGGGGCCGGCAGACGACTGCCGGCCCCGCGTTTTTTCTTCACGGAGTCCGCCATGCGCTTGCACCACGCCGTCCGTCCGCTGTTCGTGTCGTTGTGCGCCGCAGCAGCGCTCAGCGCCTGCGACCGCGCGCCGAACCAACCGGTCGAATCGACCCCGCCGGCCGCGCCCGTCGCGGCGCGAGCGCTGGAAGCACTCGACCCACATCGCGACTACCACAGCTACGCGAACGTCGCGGACTTCGTGGTCAGCCGCGCGGTCCTCGACCTCACGGCTGACTTCGCCGCGAGCAAGCTCAGCGGCAGCGTCGAGCTCAGGCTCACGCGCCAGCGCGCCGATGCCAGGCAGTTGGTGCTCGACACCCGTGACCTCGACATCGCCAAGGTCGAGGCCTCGGGCCCCGACGGCAACTATGCCGCCGCGCACCACGCGCTCGCCGCGCGCGATCCGATCCTCGGCAGCGCGCTGACGATCGATCTCCCCGCAGCCGCCGACCGCGTGCGCATCACCTATTCGACGCGACCCGACGCCACCGGCCTGCAGTGGCTCACTCCCTCCCAGACCGCCGGCGGCAAGCAGCCCTTCCTCTTCACCCAAGCCCAGGCGATCCACGCGCGCTCGTTCGTGCCGCTGCAGGACACGCCGCAGGTGCGCATGACCTACGACCTCACGCTGCACACGCCGCAGGAACTGTCGGCGGTCGCAGCGGCCGAGTTCGACCCGCAGCAGCCGCGCGATGGCAGCTTCGAATTCCGCATGCCGCAGGCGATCCCGTCCTACCTGATTGCGTTCGCGATCGGTGACGTGGTGTTCAAGCCGATGTCGGCGCGCACCGGCATCTGGGCCGAGCCGAGCGTGTTGAAGAAGGCCGCCTGGGAGTTCGCCGACACCGAAAAGATGGTGCAGAAAGCCGAGGCGCTGTACGGACCCTACGCCTGGGGCCGCTACGACCTGTTGATTCTGCCGCCGTCCTTCCCCTGGGGCGGCATGGAGAACCCCAGGCTGACCTTCGCCACGCCGAGCGTGCTGGCCGGCGATCGCTCGTTGGTGTCGTTGGTCGCGCACGAACTCGCGCATTCCTGGAGCGGCAACCTCGTCACCAACGCCACCTGGCGCGATGCCTGGCTCAACGAAGGCACCACGACCTACTTCGAGGCGCGGATCATGGAGGCGGTGTATGGCGCGGCGCGCGCCGACATGGAACGCGGCATCAGCCAGGACGACCTGCGCGCTGGGCTCGCCGCCTTCGCGCCCGCCGACCGCGGGTTCGGTGCGCTGACGCCTGACCTGCGCGGTCGCGATCCGGACGATGGCTTCGGCAGCGTGCCCTACGACAAGGGCGCGCTGTTCCTGCGCAACATCGAGCAGCGCCTAGGGCGCGAGCGCTTCGACGCGCTGCTCAAGGGCTGGTTCGACGGCCACGCCTTCACCAGCCAGACCACGGCCGACTTCCTCAGCTACCTCGACGCGTCGCTGACCGCCGAGGAGAAGGCCAAGGTGGATGCGAGGTTTCTGTCGGCCTGGATCGACGGCGACGGCATCCCGGTCGATGCGGTGCTGGTCGCTTCGGACGCACTGGCCAAGGTGGATGCGTTGAGCATGACTTGGCAGAAGGGCGGCGTGATTGATGCTCTGGCCGGCGCTGCCAAGGGCTGGTCGGTGCCGGAGTGGACGCGCTTCCTCGATGGTCTACCGCGCGATCTCAAGGCGGGACAGATGTCAGCGCTCGATGCGCGCTTCAAGCTGACTGCGTCGACCAACGCCGAGGTCAAGCACGCCTGGTTGAAGCTCGCGATCGCCGCCCAGTACCACGTGGCGGATGCGGCGCTTGAGCAGTACCTGCAGGGCGTCGGCCGACGCAAGTTGATCGTGCCGCTGTACCGCGAACTGGCGAAGACGCCGGAAGGTTTGGCGTTCGCCCAGCGCGTCTACGCGGCAGCCAAGCCGATGTACCACTCGGTGGCGCGCAGCACGATTGAGCCACTGCTGGCATCGAAACCGGCGGGTTGATCGACGCGCGTCAGCGCGACTTCTTGGGGTCAGGCAAGGCGGCGGGCTCGTCCTTGAGCCTGCCCTGCTCGCGCAGCGTGTGCCGCAGCACGTACTCAATCTGACCGTTCAACGAGCGCAGGTCGTCGTCGGCCCAGCGCTGCAGCGCCTCGAGCAGCTTCGGGTCGATGCGCAGCAGGAAGGCTTTGCGTTCGGCCACGGTGCGTCAGCCCGTCGTTCGGTCCGGCCTCCGGCTCAGTACAGCGTGCCGGCGTTGACCACGGGTTGCGCACTTGATTGCGAGCACAGCACCACCAGCAGGTTGCTCACCATCGCCGCGCGGCGCTCGTCGTCGAGATGCACGATCTTCTTGGCCGCCAGCTTGTTGAGCGCATCCTCAACCATCCCGACCGCGCCTTCGACGATCTTTTGGCGCGCGGCGATGATCGCGCTCGCCTGCTGGCGCTGCAGCATCGCGCTCGCAATCTCCGGCGCATAGGCGAGGTGGCTGATGCGCGCCTCAGTAATCTCGACGCCGGCCTTGGCCAGGCGCTGCTGCAGCTCGAGCTTGAGCCTGTCGGCCACGGCCTCGGTGTGACCGCGCAACGATTGGACGTCATCGTCGACGCTGTCGTAGGGGTAGTGGCTGGCGAGGTTGCGCAACGAGGCCTCGGACTGGGTCATCACGTAGTCGACGTACTTGTCAACGGTGAACACCGCGTCGTAGGTGTCGACCACCCGCCACGACACCACCGCGGCGATCTCCACCGGGTTGCCGTCCTTGTCGTTGACCTTGCTCGGTCGGCGCGCGCGGCCGGCATCGTTCGACGCGTCGGAACCCTGACCGCCCGTGTCGTGCTGATGGAGGCGCAGCGAGCCGAAGGTCATCAGCGGCGCGGCGTCGCGCCGTGCCTGGCCGCCGGTCTCGAAGTTGTGCAGGCGCAGCGAGACCAGCGTCTTGCTCAGGAAGGGGTTGGCCCACTGGAAGCCCTCGCCCTTGACCGAGCCCTTGTACTCGCCGAACAGCTGCAGCACCCGCGCTTCGTTCGGGTTGATGACGAAGAACCCGCAGCTGATGACGATCGCGGCGGTGAGCAACACCAGCGAGACCGGGACGAGCAGCAGCTCATGGCTGCGGATGGCGACGATGAACAGGGCGGTGGCGACGAGGTATGCGACGACGTCGATGACCAGCCAGAGCCACCCGGATCCGACTTTGATGACCTTCTCATGCGACATGGGAGTCTCCTGGTCAGGCCGGTGCCGGGAAGAGGCGCCTTGACCTGATGGCAGAATGATATCACAATGATTGCGAAGGTCAAGTTGTAAGATGCCGACCCCGTCTCGGACAGACGGTGTTGGCCCGATTCCCCCCAGGAGGTTTCTCATGCGTCTTCGTCACCTGATCACGGCCCTGCTCGCGAGCGCGTTGCTCAGCGGCCCGGCCATCGCCGTCGACTACAAGAAGGGTCCGCTGGTCGATCCTGCGGCCGGCGCTGCGCGCAAGGACGACTCCGTCGCCCCTGACGTCGAGTTGTTCTTCAAGAACGCGAAGTTCGGCGCGGTGACGCTGTCGCCCGACGGCAGGTACGCCGGCGCGCTGGTCGGTGCCAAGGAGTCCGGCCGTCGCAACCTCATGCTGGTCGATCTCGTCGATCCGAACAAGTCGCGCTTCCTCACCAACCTGAAGGAGACCGACATCCAGAACTTCTTCTGGAAGGGCAACGAACGCATCGTGTTCACGCTCGACTCCGACGGCAACGAGTCGCTCGGCCTGTACTCGGTCGGCATCGACGGCAAGCCGATCAAGGTGCTGATCGACGCCAAGAAGCTCGAGACCGGTCGCAGTGCCCAGACGCTGGACGAGCTTGAGGACAGCCCGGACGAGATCCTGATCCAGTTCAACCTGCGCGACGTGCGCTACCCGGACGTCTACCGCCTGAACATCCTCAACGGCAAGCAGACGATGGCCGCGCGCAACGAGGGCGACATCATCGGCTGGTTCCCGGACCGCAAGGGCGTGATCCGCGGCGCGGTGAAGGTCAAGGGGCGTAACTCCGAAGTGCTGTATCGCGTGTCAGCCGACGCCCCCTGGCAGTCGCTGGTCAAATCGACCTTCCCGGACGCGACCTGGTCGCCGATGGCGATGGATCACGACGGCCGCACGATGTACATCACGACCAACATCGGGCACGACAAGGCTGCGATCTACAAGTACGACACCGAGACCAAGACCCAGGGCGAACTGGTCTACAAGAACGACAAGGTCGATGCGGGCGGGCTGATGTTCTCCGACAAGGAGAAGAAGCTCATCGGCGTGACCTACCAGGACGACAAGGTCCACCGCGTCTATTTCGATGCGGCTTGGGCTTCGATGATGAAGGGCCTCGAGGACCAGTTCCCCGGCCAGGAGGTCGCGATCTCGTCGATCACCAAGGACGAGAACCTGATGACGGTCGCGGTGTTCAGCGACACCGACCCGGGCACGGCCTACCTCTACGACCGCAGCAAGAACTCGCTCAAGTTCCTGCTCCGCGGCCGGCCGGACATCGACGCCAAGAAAATGTCGCCGATGAAGCCCTTCGAGTTCGTCACCCGCGATGGCTTGACCGTGCACGGCTACATCACGATCCCGAAGGACGCCAAGGGTCCGGTGCCGCTCATCGTGAACCCGCACGGCGGGCCGTTCGGCGTGCGCGATGGCTGGGGCTTCAACCCAGAGCATCAGTTCTTCGCCCAGCGCGGCTATGCCACGATGCAGGTGAACTACCGGGGCTCTGGTGGCTACGGCAAGTCATTCGAGGACGCCGGCCACAAGAAGTGGGGCCGGGAGATGCAGCACGACCTCACCGATGCGGTGAAGTGGGCGATCGCCCAAGGGCATGCCGACGCGAACCGGGTTTGCATCTACGGTGCCTCTTACGGTGGTTACGCCACCATGGCGGGCATGACCTTCACGCCGGAGCTGTACAAGTGCGGCGTGAACTACGTCGGCGTCACCGACATCCCGCTGCTGTTCTCGTCCATGCCGAAGTACTGGGAGCCGCAGAAGGACGTGATGAAGTTCCAGATCGGCGACCCGGAGACGGAGAAGCAATTGCTGTTCGACGCCTCGCCGTTGAACTTCGTGCAGAACATCAAGGCACCGATCTTCATCGTGCAGGGCGGCAAGGACCCGCGCGTGGTGCGCAAGCACGCCGAGTACCTGAAGAGCGCGATGGACAAGCAGGACAAGCCCTACGAGTGGCTGCTGCGCGAGAACGAGGGCCACGGTTTCCGCAAGGAGGAGAACCGCCTCGAGCTCTACACGCGCATGGGCGATTTCTTCGCCAAGTTCCTGGCGCCGCCACCGGCCGCCAATCCCGCGCCCTGAAGCAGGGTCTGAGCGCGAAGGCCGGGGTGACCCGGCCTTCGCCTTTTCCGGGTACCGTTATCACGATGGACGAACGCGATCCCATGCACTGGTTCGAGCTGGGCCTGAGCCACGACTCCGCAGCGCGTGCCGCGGACGCGGCCGTGTCCTACCAGCGCGCGGTCGAGCTGCGGCCCGGCTTCGGCGAGGCTTGGCACAACCTGGGCGAGGCGCTGCTCAAGCTCGGCAACACGCGCGCCGCGATCGAGGCCTTCACCCACGCGCTCGTGCTGGTGAAGGGCCGTCCCGAGCCGAGCATGGGTCTGAGCCGCGCGCTCAGGATCCAGGGTGACGCCTCGGGCGCGCGCGCGGTGCTCGAGGCGCTGGCCGAGGAACGACCCGACGATCCGCGAGTGTGGAACGAGCTCGGGATGTTGCGTCGCGACCAGGGCGAGCTGGTGGCCGCGATCACCGCTTACCGTCGCGCGCTCGCTGCCGACCTGCACTACGCCGATGCGCACCACAACCTCGGCAATGCGCTGGTTGCCAAGGGCGACCTCAGCAGCGCGGTCGCCGCCTACCGCAACGCACTGGCCGAACGCCCGAGCTTCGTCGGCGCGTGGTTGTCGCAGGCCGCGGCCCTGTCTCGGCTTGGCCGCATCCCCGAGGCGGTCGCGAGCTGCGAGCGGGCACAGGCATTGGCGCCAAAGCAGGCGCGCACACATCTGCAGCTCGGCCAGGTGCTGTCGTGGAGCTTCGACCCGGCTGACCTCGAACGGGCCGAGGCCTGCGCACGCGCAGCAGCAGAGCTCGATCCGACTCGCGCCGAAGCACACGACCTGCTGTGCCTGCTGCTGCGCAAACTGGGGCAGGTCGATGCCGCGATCCTGGCGGGTCGCAGCGCGCTGCGGATCGCGCCGCGCCAACCGCAGTTCCGAGTGAACCTCGCAGCGGCATTGTCCGAGCAGGGCGCGGCACCGGATTCGGTCGCGGTGCTGGAGCCGGCGGTCGAGATCGCCCCCGATCACGTCATCGCCTGGCGCGAACTCGGCATCGCGCGGTTGCGCTGCGGAGATGCGGCGGGCGGGTACAAGGCGCTGGCGCGTGCCGCCTCGCTCGACCCGTTCGATCAGACCGTGACCGCACATCGCATCCTCGGCCTCGAGATGCTCGGTGAGCGTGACGCTGCGGCCGCGCTGTCGGGCGCGGATCGCTTCGTCGCGCGATTCCATCTCAACACGCCGAACGGGTGGGAGAGCGTGGCGGCGTTCAATCACGCGCTCGCCGCCGACATCCGTGCGCATCCAAGCCTGCGTTATGAGCCGGTCGGCCTGGCGGCGCGGGGCGGCTCGCTGGCCCAAGATCTGCTCAGCGCGCGGACACCGGCGATCGATTCTTTCGAGCGCTGGCTGCGTGAGCGCATCGCCGAGTTCCAGGGCAGTCTGCCGCGCGATGCCAATCATCCGTTCCTCAGGGTGCTGCCACATGCACCACAACTCTGGGCCTGGCAGCTCTCGATGTGGGCGACGCTGCTCGATGGTGGCGGTGAGATAACGACGCACATCCACGAGGAGTCATGGCTGAGCGGCGCGTACTATGTGGCGGTGCCGGATGCGGTGACGCCAGATGCCGCCGATCGCGCCGGGTGGTTCGAGTTCGGCCGGCCGAACTTCGAGCTGCCCGGGCACCAGCCTGAGCTCAGCTACGTGCTGCCCGAGCTGGGGTTGCTGATCCTGTTCCCCTCGTACCTGAACCATCGAACGGTGCCGTTCGTCGCCGCTGGGCAACAGCGGATCAGCATCTCGTTCGACCTCACGCCCCCCGGGTTCATGCAGAAGCGGCGCGGCGGTGCCTATGGCCGCGGGAGCTGAGCGCGTGCTGCGCGCCGCCGCGATCGTCTGCGCCTTGATCGGCACTGCCGCCATCGCCGCACCGCGCGTGCCAGAACGCTTGCTCGAACACGCCGCAGCGCTGCCTACCGGCGTGACGCGCGTGATGCTGGAGGTCGGTACCGGTGCGTTGGTGCTGCGGCCATCGCCCGACGGGCGCCTGCATGCGCGCGTCGAGCTCGAGGCCGACGCCACCGACCTCAAGCTGTTGCGTTGGCGCAGCAGCAAGGCCGAGGCTTTGGTCGCGAGCGCGACGCTCGCTGTGGTGCGGCGCGGCGATTCGCTGCAGCTCAGCGTGAGCTACCCGCAGCCGGCGGGTGACCAGGTGCGCGAGATCTGGGAGGTCGAGGTGCCTGAGGCAATGGCGACGGCGGTGCGCGTCAATGTCGGGTCGGCCGACATCCGCGGTTTGCCTGGCGGCGTCAACGTTGAAGTGAACGTTGGTGATCTGCGCCTGTCGCTCGGTGCGGGCGATGCCCGCGCCCACGCCAACGTCGGCACCGTGATCGCGGAGGTGGACGGCGAACTGTTCGCGCGTGCTGAACTCAGCGCGAACCTGGGCGAAGTCGTCGCTGAGCTCGGCGGGCGGAAACTGCCAGGTCAGGCCGCATTGCCGCCGTCGTCACGGTTGGTGCTGGAGAGCAACGGCCAGGCCGTCTACACGCTTAGTGCGAACGTCGGCTCGGTGCGGCTCGCGGTGCGCGCCGCGCGCTGAGCGGCTACTCGACGATGCTCAACGGCGACGGCTGCGCGGCGAAGTAGGCCGCGAGTTCGCGCATCTCCTGTTCGGACAACTGCTTGGCCTGCGGCCCCATGATCGGGTTGCTGCGCGAACCGGCGTGGTACTGCCGCAGCGCCTGCATCAGATAGTCGCGGTGCTGGCCGGCGAGGATCGGGAACTCGGGCGAGGGGCTGTTGCCGTCCTGACCGTGGCAGGCGGCGCAGACCGCTGCTTTTTCCGGGGCGGCGACGGTCGGCGCGTTTCCGTGCGGTTCAGCGCCAGCCGCGGCGACGTAGGCAGCGAGGTCCTGGATGTCCTGGTCCGACAGCGATGCGGCCTGCGCATGCATGGTCGGATGACCGCGCTCGCCCGCCTTGTAGGCGGTGAGTGCCGCGACCACGCGCCCAGCATGCTGGCCGCCGACCTTGGGCACGTGGTAGTTCGGGAACGCGTTGGTGTAGCTGGGCACCGAGTGGCAACCGCGGCAGGTCTCGAAGAGCTTCTGGCCGGCGATGGGATCGCCGTCGGCGCCTGCGGGGGCGGCGACCAGTGCGGCGGCGGCGAGGATGAGCGCGTATTTCATATGAGGACTCTCTCCGGATGGGCGCGGGCGCGATGGTACCGCAACCCAATCCTGGAATCCGGCTAGACTTGAACAGGCCATGACCGATAACGCATCCGACGCCGAATGGCGCGCCCGCTTGACGCCCGAGCAGTACCAGGTGGCGCGCTGCAGCGCGACCGAGCGACCGTTCACCGGCAAGTACGGGGACGAAAAGACCGCCGGCACCTACCGCTGCATCTGCTGCGGGACCGCGCTGTTCGCCAGCACCACCAAGTACGACTCGGGCTCCGGCTGGCCTTCGTTTTGGGCGCCGATCGACCCCGCCGCGGTCACGCTGCGCGACGACCTGGCGCACGGCATGCGCCGGGTCGAGGCGGTCTGTGCGCACTGCGCTGCGCATCTCGGCCACGTGTTCACTGACGGGCCGCGACCGACCGGATTGCGGTTCTGCATCAACTCCGCGTCGCTCGAGCTCGAGCGCACGAATGGGGAGATGACGCCATGAATATCCGTCTGTTGCTGGCCGCCGCCGTCGCCTTGTCTACGCCGACGCTGTCCGCCGGACCCGCGCCGTGCGTCAACGGTGTGGCCAACAGCCACGCTTGCGAGCGCATCGACTTCGTCGCGCGGCTCGACAACGCCACGCTTGGCTACGGCGACCTCAACGATGTGTGGGGCTGGACCGACCCGGTGGGCGGTCGCGAGTATGCGTTGGTCGGCGCGGTCGTCGGCACCGTGTTCGTCGACATCACCGACCCGGCGAACCCGCGCATCGTCGGCCGGCTGCCGGCGCACGAGAACATCGGGCCCGGGCCGGTCGTGGCCTGCAAATCATCGGGCGACGGCGCGGCGCCCGGCAGCCCCCGCCCTGCGCACGACGGCTGCGGCGGCAACTCGAGCTGGCGCAACATCAAGGTCTACGCCGACCACGCCTATGTGGGCAGCGAATCCGCCGGCCATGGGCTGCAGGTGTTCGACCTCACGCAGCTGCGCGCTCACCCGCCGGGATCGCCAGTGCAGATGTTCGGCGAGACCGCGCACTACGGCGCCTTCGGCCATTCGCACACGCTGTGGATCGACATCGCGTCCGGCTATCTGTATGCGGTCGGGTCGGACACCTTCAGTGGTGGGCCACACTTCGTCGATATCAGCACGCCCGCGAACCCGGTGGCCGCGGGCGGCTACGCCGCCGACGGGTACAGCCACGAGATCCTCTGTCAGGTCTACACCGGGCCCGACGTGGCCTACACCGGTCGCCAGATCTGCATCGCCAGCAATGAGGACACGCTCACCATCCTCGACGTCACCAACAAGGGCACGCCCGTTCAGCTGGCGCGCGTGGGCTACCCCGGCGCTGGCTACACGCACCAGGGCTCCCTCACCGCCGACCAGCGCTACATGTTCGTCAATGACGAGCTCGACGAACTCAACAGCGGCCAACGCACGCGCACGCTGGTCTGGGATCTCGCCGACCTCGATGCGCCAGTACTGATCGACCAGATCCGCCAGCCGCGCTTCGTGATCGACCACAACCTCTACCTGCACCAGGGCTTCATGTACCAGAGCGATTACACCGCGGGCCTGGTGGTGTACGACGCGCGCGACCCGCTGCACGCCTTCGAGCTTGGCTACTTCGACACGCATCCGGCCGATGACATCGCGCGGTTCGACGGCACCTGGAGCAACTATCCGTTCTTCGCCTCCGGTGTGGTGGCGGTGAGCGACATCAGTCGTGGCCTCTACCTGCTGCGGCCACAGTTCGGTGCGACTGCGGAGGACGCGAAGGTCGTCGTCGTGTCATCGCCGGTCGCCGGCAACGCCTTCGAGCTCACGCTGCCGAGCGACTCATACGTCACGTTCAGCGTTGGTCCTGAGGCGACGATGGTCGACCTCAGCGTCACGCCGGTGAACACGCCGTTGGACTGCACGCTGCGCGCGCACGTGTACAGCTGCCGCTTCGCCGCCACGCTCACCACGGTCCAGGTGATCGTCGAGGCCACCACCCCGACTGCGACGAACACGCTCGCGGTGGCGATGGTCGCAGGCAGCGGCAACGAGACCGCGCCTAGCGACAACCGGGTCAGCGCCTTCGTCAACACCGCCAGCGGGGGCGCCTCGGGTGGCGGCGGTGGCGCCGCATCGCCCTGGCTGCTGCTGGCGCTTGCGCTCGCCGCGCTGGTCCGCTGCCGGACGCTCGTCGTCGGTCTCGCATTCGCCGCTGCCGCCAGCGGCGCAGCCGAACCCACGCCAGCCCCGACTCCGCAGCAGATCGCGAACTTCCACCAGGCGTCGGCCACGCTCGCTACCGCCGGGGCGCCCGCCGCCGCGGATATGGCGATGCTGAAAGCCGCGGGCTACCAATTGGTCATCGACCTGCGCACGCCGGAGGAGGGGCTCGAAGCGGAGCGCGCCGCCGCTGCGGCCGCAGGGCTCAGCTGGATCAACGTGCCGGTCACGCGCGTGCCGGAGCCCGCCCAGCTCGATGCGCTGTCGGCGGTGCTCGACGCGCATCCGGGCTCGCGCACGCTCGTGCATTGCGCCTCCAACAAGCGCGCCTCGAGCATGGTGATGCTCGACCAGGTCACGCGCCGCGGCGTGCCGCTGGCCGAGGCGCGCAAGCACATGGATGCGAGCTGGACTCCATCGCCGAACTGGCAGGCGTTCATCGATGCGACCCTCACCGTACCCACCGACCAGGAGATCAAGAAGTGAATCGGTTGTGCCGCCTCGCGACGTTCATCCTCGCAACTAGCGCTGCGACGACCCACGCTGGGGACACGAAGGCCGGCAACTTCGCCGACGTGACTGCGCTCGAGCGAGTCGCGTTCGTGATGCAGGGCGGTCGCGTGGTGGCACCTTGACCGAGCTGTTGTTCCGCGATGACGCCTACCTGCGAGAGTGCACCGCACGGGTGACTGCGGTCGGCACTGATCCCGCCAAGCCCTGGGTCGAGCTCGGCCGGACCGTGTTCTATTACGAGAGCGGTGGCCAGCCCGGCGACGCCGGCCGAATGTCGCTGGCCGATGGCCGCAGCTATGCGATCGTCGACGCACGCCGCGGCGACCAGCCAGGCGCTGTGCGCCACCTGCTTGAGCCCGCCGCGCCCATCGCCGATCTCGCGGTCGGCACCACCGTCAACGTGGCCATCGACTGGGCGCGCCGCCACCGGATCATGCGCATGCACACCTGCCTGCACCTGCTGTCGGCGATCATCATCGCGCCGGTGACCGGCGGCCAGGTCGGCGACGGCTACGGCCGGCTCGACTTCGACCTGCCCGACAACATCGACGCCGCCGACGTCGAGCAGCGCCTGAACGCGCTGATCGCGCGTGACGACCCGGTCGGCACCCGCTGGATCACCGACGCCGAGCTCGACGCCCATCCCGAGCTGATCAAGACGATGTCGGTCACGCCGCCGCGCGGTTTGGGCTCGGTGCGCCTGGTCGAGGTCGCCGGCGTGGACCTGCAGCCCTGCGGCGGCACCCACGTCGCGCGCACCGGCGAGCTCGGCCGGATGCGCATCGCCAAGGTGGAGAAGAAGGGCTCGAAGAACCGTCGCGTGCGCGTCGAGTTCGCCGCCGCGGTCGCGCCGGCATGACACCGCAACTGCGTTGGGGTGGCCTGGCGCTGGGCGTCACGTTGGCGGTGTTCATGGTCATCGCGGTGGTGATGCACCTGTTCAACCCGCCGCAGCGCATCGAGGACGCGGTCTACGAGCACCTCACAGGCGACATCGAAGTGATCGACCTCGACGCCGACCCGGCGCTGCGACAGGCCTACGAGGATTCGCTGCATCCGCCGGATGCGAAGCGCGTCGCCGCCGAACCACCGCCGAAGCCGCGCAGCGTCACGCCGCCGCGCGAAGTTCGAGGTTTCGTCCAGCTCGAGGTCACGCTCGACGAGCGCGGCCGGGTGGTGGATGCGCGCGTGGTCGGCGCGATGCCGCCGGGGCGCTACGAGAAGCAGGCGCTCGCCGATGTGCGCGCACGCAGCTACCCGCCGATCATGGTCGACGGCAATGCGGTGCCCGGCAAGTTCGCCGAAGTCGTGAACTTCCAGGTCGCGGCCGAGCCGCCTGCCGCGAAGTTGTGATCCTTCGTCGCTACCTCCCGGTGATCGCGGGCGTGGTGTTCGCGATTGCCGGCGGATCGGTGCTGTTCGCGTGGCTGTTGCCACCGCCGCCCGTCGATCCCTGGGCCCGCGAGGCGACCTTGCCACCGATCCCTGAGCAGCCGCCGCGCAAACGCAGGGCGCCGCGTCCCACAGCAGTGGCGGCAGCGCCACCGAACTGTGCGCCGGACCCTGCGGCGAATGACCCTCAAGGAGCTATGCTTGAGCCATGCCCTGGAGGGACGCCGCCATGATGCAGAAGCTCGGACCCGCCTTGATCGGTGCCGCTCTCGGCATGTTGTTGTATTGGGGTCTCTCCCAATTCGTGGCAGATAGAGGCACGCAGCTTGCTGCGCTGCCGCCTGCGAGCATCGCGATGCCCCCACTCACGCCGGTCGACGGACCGGACGACGCGACGCTGACCGCCGGCATCCGCGGCGCGGAGACGGGCGAGCTCACCGCGGGCATCCGTGGCGCCGAGAACACCGACGAGGTCGTCGGCACGATGGTGGATCGCCCCGCGGTGGACGCGAACGCCGCGCCCAAGCAGCCCTGCTTCGACCACGAGGTCGTGCCGCGGTTGGTGGTCGCGCCGGATTACCCCTACAGCGCGCGCGTGAGCGGGCAGCACGGCGAGGTCGCGGTCGAGCTCACGGTCGGCAGCGATGGCCGCGTCAGCGATGCCGCGGTGGTGTCAGCGGAGCCGCCACAGGTGTTCGATAAGGCGGCACTGGAAGCAGTGCAGCAGTGGCGCTTCGACGCGCGCACCGTGGGTTGCGCGCCGGTCGCGGCGCGAGTGCGTCAGGTGCTGCAGTTCCGGCTCGACGCCGGCGAGTGACGCCTAGCTCGCGGCGCGTAGGCCGCGCATCTCCGCGAACACGGTGTCGATCCGCTCGACCGCCCAGTCGATTTGTTCCTTGCTGATTACAAGCGGTGGCGCCAGGCGCACCGTGGTCTCGTGGGTTTCCTTGCTCAAGATCCCCTGCACCATCAGGCGCTCGACCACCTCGCGTGCGCGCGCCTTGCCCGGGTCGATCTCCATGCCGATGAACAGCCCCTTGCCGCGCAGCTCGTGCACGAACGGGCTCTTGAGCGCGGCGAGCTCCTTCAGCAGATAGGTACCGAGTTCAGCTGAACGCTCGATCAGCCGCTCTTCGATCAACACATCGAGCGCTTCCTTGCCGACCGCCGCCGCCAGCGGGTTGCCGCCGAAGGTCGAGCCATGCGTGCCGGGCGTGAAGACGTTCATCAGTTCAGCGTTGGCGAGGAACATCGACACCGGCAGCAGGCCGCCGCCGAGCGATTTGCCGAGGATCAGGCCGTCGGGTGTCACGCCATCGTGTTCGCAGGCGAGCAGCTTGCCGGTACGGCCAAGGCCGGTCTGG
>JANNEA010000161.1:0-2164 GCA_031388175.1 Gammaproteobacteria bacterium | reverse complement strand
GCGCCTCGCAGGCTACTGCAAAGTCGTCTGGCCGCATGGCGTAGTCGGTGGAATAAAGCATGGTGCCGAATTTCATGAGTCTTACTACTTGATCTGATTGATCGAACGATGGTGCTGGTTTGTACACCAGCGACCCGAACTGCGCAACGAGACCGGGGCGGCCCCTGGCAAGACTATAGGGCACCTCTAAAAATTAGGATTTTTGTTCGAGTGCAAGGCGCGGCGCTTCCGAGAAGCGCAGTTAACACAGTAAGTTAATGAGCATCGCAGGAAGTACCGCAACGCCGCAATCGGACAAAAAGACAATTTTTAGAGGTGCCCTTTACTAAAGAGCGGTAAGCGTGCCGCTATAGACCACCGGTTCAGAACGCGATCCGCTTGCGACATGCCCAACCGCGGTGACGATTTCACCACAATCTTCCAACAGACCAGTGAGCCTGGACGCGTCAGCGGCCGGTACCACGACTAGCATGCCGATCCCACAATTAAAAGTACGTAGCATCTCGTCATCGGTTACCGGGCCATTCGCTCGCAACCATTGAAATACCGGCGGCAGTCGCCAAGCGGAAAGATTAATTTCTGCATAGGTCGCGGTTGGCAACACCCTGGGGAGATTGTGTGTAATTCCGCCACCGGTGATGTGGGCCAAGCCGTGGATCTCGAATTGCGCGAATGCGGCGAGCAGTGAGCGGACGTAGATCCGGGTCGGTGCCAGCAAAGCCTCGCCAAGGCTGCGCCCGTCCAGGCGTTCGTCTAATTTCGCCCCACTACGGGCCACGATCTTACGCACCAACGAATAACCGTTGGAGTGCACGCCGCTCGATGCCAAACCGAGAATGACGTCACCGGGTACGATTCGTGAGCCATCGATGAGTCGATCGCTCTCTACAACCCCGACGGTGAATCCCGCGAGGTCGTAGTGTGCCGGGGCATACATATCCGGCATCTCCGCGGTTTCACCGCCGAGTAACGCGCAGTGCGCTTGTCGACATCCCTCGGCGATCCCTTCGATAACCGTCGCCGCGGTTTCAACTTCCAAGGCGCCGGTCGCAAAGTAGTCGAGAAAAAATAGCGGCTCCGCCCCTTGCACGAGCACGTCATTAACACACATCGCAACAAGGTCGATCCCGATCGTCGCGTGTTGATTAAGTTCTATTGCGAGTTTTAGCTTAGTGCCAACACCATCGGTCGATGATACGAGGATCGGATCGCGATAATTAGCGGCGGCTAATTTAAACAGGCCCCCAAACCCTCCGAGGCCCCCCAGCACGCCCGGTCGCAGGGTGGAGCGTGCAGCCGGCTTGATGCGCTCAACCAGATCGGCCCCGGCATCAATATCGACACCGGCGTCGCGATAACTGAGAGGCGGAAGTTTGGACGACGACATGGCCCCATGGTAATGGCCAGGGTCACGAGCGTAAACCTTGACTTGCCAGGAGCGCATCACATAGCGTGATGCCATGAACGTACTCTTACGGCTTTGCCCACTAGTCCTCGCCGTCGCGACCCATGCGGCGCATTCCGCCACTGTCAGCGATCTGCACGCCGCCACAGTTCCAGTCACCGACAGTTCGGACGCCGAATTCGCGCGCGGACTCGCGGCTGCGTTCGAAGTCGTCCTCGTTAAATTAACTGGTAATAGCGCCAGCGCGCAGACTAAAGGGTTACGCCAGCTGGCCGCACGCGCACCACAATTTAATACAGCCTTTGGCTTTGAAAATGTGGCAGACGGTAGCTTACGACTGCGCGCCGATTTTGATTTACCTGCCGCCAGTAGCGCCCTGCGGGACCGGGGATTCTGGGTTTGGGGCAGAGAACGGCCGGAACTGCTGGCCCGCTTAATTGTGATCGACTCGAGCGGCCGATACCTTGGGCCGTCAGATTCAAATCGCGCCATTTTCGACGCGTTGTCAACGCAAACCGCGCGCCGGGCGATCCCGTTACGTCGGGCAGTTCCAGATTCGGGGGTGCGTGAGGTTGTGGAAAATGCGGTCAGTGACCTTGAAATGATCTCAGGTCTAATCGCCGTCACTCTCCCCACCGCGCGGTCCGCGAACTTATTTGGTTTTGTCCTACATCTCTAGGATACGAGCTGGCATGGGGTTTGGCTACTGGCGATCGATCGCGCGGAACCTGATGATTATTTAGTTAATCATTTGACAAC
>JANNEA010000071.1:0-24699 GCA_031388175.1 Gammaproteobacteria bacterium | reverse complement strand
CGACTTCGTCTGCACCTGACGGTGCAGCCGAAGTCGACCTCGCCGCAGCCCTCGCCGGCGGCTGGATCGCCGCCGACACCGACAGCGCGTTCAGCAGCCTGTTCACGCTCTGGCGCCAGCGCTATGCGCCGGGTCCGGAAGGCGCGGCCTGCGCCCAGGCCGAGAGTGCCCGGTTGCGCTGCCACTACCTCAAGGGCAACTGGAGCGCGCTCCGGCTGCTCGACCGGCCGGCGATCATCACGCTCGAGGATGCTGCGGGGCGCAAGTTCCACGGCGTGGTGCGCGGGCTCGAAGTCGAGCACGTCACGCTGCAGTTCGGCAGCAAGACGCTGCGCGTGCCGCTCGCCGACGTCGACAAGCTCTGGTACGGCGAGGCGCTGATCCTCTGGCAGTTGCCGCCGCACGGCGGCGACACGCTGCGACCCGGCTACGACAACGAGGGGGTGCGCTGGCTGCGGCGCCAGCTCGCCACGTTGCGTGGCGTGGATCCCGCCGCGGTCGATTCCTCGCGCTACGACGCCGAGCTCAAGGAGTGGGTGCGCGCCTTCCAGAAGGAGCGGCGTTTCAAGGCAGACGGCTACGCCGGCGAGAGCACCTTCGTGCACCTCGACTCCGCGCTGCCGGCGTTCGGCACGCCGACGCTCAGCGGGGGCGGATGAGCTTCATCCACGAGGCATTGAAGCGTTCCGATCGCGCCCGGCGCATGCTCGGCGCGAGCCGGCTGGAGCCCGCAGACGCGACGCTGTCCGTCCCACGCCGCGCACGCTGGGTTCCCTGGATCGTGGCACTGCTGCTGGCCAACCTGGCGCTGCTGGCCTGGTTCAGCTGGCACGCGTTCGCGCCGCAGATCCTGCAGGACTCGCCGCAACACCTCGGCGGCGAAGTGCGCTCGCTGCAACGCGAAGCTGCGACCACCGACGCCGTTGACTCGCAACCGAGCCTGCGGTCAGGCGCGGACCCCGGCGCCGTCCCCGCGCTCGACACGCTGCCAGCCGATGTGCAGGCGCGACTCCCACCGTTGCACCTGGATGCGCATGCCTGGTCCGAAGATCCGGCGCAGCGCTTCGTCATCATCGACCTGAAGCGCCGCGTCATCGGCGACTCGCTCGATGGCGGCGCCACCCTGGTCGAGATCACGGCCGACGGCGTGGTCATCGAGTTCGAAGGCCGGCGCGCGAAGATCGCCCGGCAATGACCGTCGCCGCGGTCCCGATCGCCTACCTCGACGGCGTGCGCCTGCGGCGCGCGTTGCAGGCCGGCATCTACCGCGTCATCTCGCGTCAGGACTACCTCAACAAGATCAACGTCTTCCCGGTGCCGGACGGCGACACCGGCACCAACATCGCGTTCACCATGAACGCGGTCCTCAGCGGCATGTCGCGCAGCGTCGAACGCCACTGCGGCCGGCTGCTGATCGTGGTCGCCGACTCGGCGCTGGATGGCGCGCGCGGCAACTCCGGCGCGATCCTGGCGCAGTTCTTCCAGGGCCTGGCGGATGCCGCCAGCAGCGAAGACAAGCTCACCAGCGCCCGCTTTGCCGGCGCGCTCAGCAGCGGTGCGCAGTACGCCTTCGACGCCCTGGCCGAGCCACGCGAGGGAACTCTGATCACCGTGCTGCGCGATTTCGCACGCGAGGTCGAGGCGTTCGTGGTACGCGAGCCGCAGGCCGACTTCATCGCCGTGCTCAGCCATGGCCTGATCGAAGCCGAGCGCTCGCTGGCCAACACTCCGAACCAGCTCGCAGTGCTGAAGCGCGCGGGCGTGGTCGACGCTGGCGCGCAGGGCTTCGTCGACCTGCTGCGCGGCATCGAGGATTTCGCTCGCAATGGTTCGCTCGACCGGCTGCAGAGCGCCGCCGCATCGAGCATCAGCGAGGGCGAGGACGCCGGGGTCGGTGATCGCGATGGCGAGGTCACGCATCGCTACTGCACCGAATGCATGGTGGCCGGCACCGAGATCGACCGACGCAAGCTGCGCGAGGAGCTGGCAGCGCTGGGCTCGAGCCTGGTGCTGGCCGGGAGCAAGACCAAGGCCAAGATCCACATCCACGTCGACGAGCCTTCCAAGGTTTTCCGCGTCTGCGGGGGCTACGGCTCCGTGAGCGGCCAGAAGGCCGACGACATGCTGCAGCAGACGCGCGAGGCGCGCGCCGGTGGCGGCGTCGCGATCGTCTGCGATTCCGCCGCCGATGTGCCCGACTCCGAGCTGGAGCGTCTCAACCTGCACATGGTGCCGGTGCGCGTGCATTTCGGTGAGCAAGGTTTCCTCGACAAGGTTGCGTTCACCGCCACCGAGTTCTACCAGCTGCTCGAACGCAGCCCGCATCACCCCAAGACCTCACAACCGGCGCCGGGGGATTTCCGCCGTCTGTTCCAGTTCCTCGGCAGCCACTACGACGAGGTGGTGTCGGTGAACCTGACCTCGAAGGCCAGCGGCACCTGGCAGGCGGCGGTGAGCGCCGCCTCGCGGGCCGAGGGCGCCGCGGTCACCGTGGTCGATTCGCTCAACGTGTCATGCGGCCAGGGCCTGCTGGCGATGTACGCCGGCGAATGCGCGCTCGCTGGCTTCGACGCCGCAGCGATCGCGCGCGCAGTCGTGAGCATGCGCGCACGCACCTGGACCTGGGGCATGTTGCGCGACTTGAGCTACGGCGTGCGCGGCGGTCGTGTGGCGCGCAGCAAACAGGTCATCGCCGACCTGCTGCGCCTCACGCCGATCCTCACGGCCAAACCGGATGGAAGGATCGCGCCCGGCGGCGTGCTGTTCGGCCGCAGCAATCAGGTCGCCGGTTTCGTCCGCTTCGTGGTCCGGCGACTCGACCCGGCGCGGCGCTGGCGGCTGATCGTGGGGCACTGCAATGCGCCGGTGGATGGCCAGGCGCTGCTCGACGCGCTACGGCGCGAGGTCGCGACGATTGACGGCAGCTGGTTGGTCGAGGTGGGGCCCGCGCTCGGCGCCCATGCCGGCCCAGGCGCGCTGGTGGTCGGGGCGCAGGACTACGACGCCCCGCGTCGCGCCGCTATTTGAAGTCGATGCGTCGCTGGACCTTGCGCTCGATGGCCTGACCGCCGATGACCACCGGCTGAAAGCGCCAGCGCATCACCGCGCGCCGCGCCGACTGGTCGAACACTCGCGGCGGTGACGATTCGATGATCGCGATGTCCTGCGGCACGCCATCGACGCTGAGGGTGAACGCGACCACGACATAGCCGGTGGTGCCAGCCATGGAGGCTTCGCGTGGGTACTCGGGTGCCGGTGTGCTGATCGGCACCAGGATGATCTCAACACCGCCGCTGGCCTGCGGCAGTGCGCCGGTCGGGCTCACTTGGGGCTTCGGCGCCACTGGCAACGTGGCGGTGGCCCCCGCGGGACTTGGCGCACGCACGAGCGCCGGCGCGGTGTTCGTCGCCTTGCCGACCGGCGCCTTGGCGGGCGCGGCCACGACCGCCGCGGCGCCCCCCTTCGGGGGCCCCGCAGCGGTGACCGGCGGCGGTGGCGCTGAGACCTGCATCGGCGCGACCACCATCGGCGCGATCTCGATGATCGGCTTCTCGAACTGGATCGCCGAATCGGCCGAGGCCTTGGGTCGTTCGACCTTCGACACCGCGCTGTCGTCCTTCGGCAGCTTCTTGTTGCCTCCGACCTGGTACTCATCGAGCTTCGCGCTCTCGTCCTTCTTCGTCGGCTCGCCAGCAAGGCTCGCGCCCGCGGCGAACAGGACCAGGGTCGCGATGACCAGGCGACGGGCGGATCGGGTCGGCACGGGCAACTCCTGCTGACCCTGTTAGAGCCAGCGCTTGCTGCCGATGATGGGGGCCGGAATCCCACCCCGCAAGCCCGGCTTGTAAGGGAACGGACGGCCTGATTCACTCCCCTCCCCTGCTTGGAGCCCCCCATGCGCACAAGGTCCCTCCCGGGAATCGCCCTCGGTATCGCCATCACCCTGCTCCCGGCCTGCGCTCGACCGCCGACCGATCCGGCCGACGTGATGACCGGCGAGTCCTTCGCCGGACACGTTCGGGTGCTGAGCTCGGACGCCTTCGAGGGCCGCGCACCAGCATCGGTCGGTGAGGCCCGCACCGTGCGCTACCTCACCGAACAGTTCGCGGCGCTCGGGCTGCGCCCTGGCAACGGCAACAGCTGGACCCAGGATGTGCCCTTGGTCGGAATCACCGGCACGCCGACCGCGCTCACGGTCGCTGGTAGCGGCGAGACCTTGCGCTTCGAGCCCGGCGTCGACGCCGTGCTGTTCACCAAGCGCGTCCAGGAACAGGTTGCGCTCGAGCAGAGCGAGCTGGTGTTCGTCGGCTACGGTGTGAGCGCCCCCGAGCTCGACTGGGACGATTTCAAAGGTCTCGATGTCCGCGGCAAGACTCTACTGATGCTGGTCAACGATCCTGATTTCGCCGCTTCGGTGCCCCCGACGGGGGGCGCCGCTTCGGTGCCCCCGCAGGGGGGCGCCGCGCTGGCGCCCAGCCCCTTCGGCGGCAAGCGCATGACCTATTACGGACGCTGGACCTACAAGTACGAGGAGGCCGCGCGACGTGGCGCGGCCGGGGTGCTGCTGGTGCACGAGGACGCGGCGGCCGGCTACGGCTGGGGCGTGGTCACCGGCTCGTGGACCGGCGAACAGTTCGACCTGGAGTCCCGCGACGGCAACGCCGGTCGCGCCGCGGTCGAAGGCTGGCTGACGCACGGCGCAGCCACGCAGTTGCTGGCTGCCGCGGGCCAGGACCTGGCGGCGCTCGAAATCGCCGCGCGCTCTGCCTCCTTCCAGCCGGTTGTGCTCGGCCTCAAGGCTTCGACCGCCATCGCCAACACCATCCGCCGCCAACCCTCGAGGAACGTCGTCGCGCTGCTGCCGGGCGCCGAGCATCCGGAAGAGGTCGTGTTGTTCATGGCGCACTGGGACCATCTCGGCGTGGATCCGGCGCATCCCGGCGACGACGACATCTTCAACGGCGCGGTCGACAACGCCACCGGCTGTGCCGCATTGCTCGAGCTCGCTGCGGCTTTCGCCGCGATGGACCCAAGGCCCGCACGGTCGATCGCGTTCGTGGCGGTGACGGCAGAGGAATCGGGGCTGCTCGGCTCCAAACACTACGCCGAGCACCCGGTGTTCCCGCTGGCCCAGACCGTGGGCGCGATCAACATCGACTCGATGAACATCGATGGCCGCACCCACGATGTGGTCGTGATCGGCCGCGGTGCTTCCCAGCTCGAGGCGCTGCTGGAGCGCGCTGCCACAGCCCAGGGCCGCGTGTTGAGCGACGAAGACTCACCAGAGAAGGGATATTTCTATCGCTCGGACCACTTCAACCTGGCGAAGGGCGGCGTGCCGGTGCTCTACGCCGAAGGCGGCATCGATCTGATCGCGGGCGGGGCCGTCGCCGGGCGCGCGACGAGCGAGCGTTATCGCACCCACGACTACCACAAGCCCTCCGACGAGTACTCGGCCAGCTGGAAGCTCGACGGTGCGCTCGAGGACATGCGGCTGTACTTCGCGGTCGGCCTTGAGCTCGCGATGGGCGATGCCTGGCCCAACTGGCACGCCGGCAATGAGTTCCGCGCGGCGCGGGACGCAAGCCGTTCGGCCCAGCCCTGATATGAGAGCATGAGGTCCGCACCGGACCGCACATGAACGTCCTCGTCGTCGATCACTCCAAGGTTTTCCGGGCCGTTTGGGACCGGAACGCGCTGCGCCTCGGCATCGAGCCGATCACGGCCTCCAACGCCGAGGAGGCGCTCGAGGTGCTGCGCGAGAAGCGCGTGGACCTGGCCTGCGTCTCGCTCTCGCTGCCCGGCATGGACGGCATCGACCTGGTGCAGGTGATGCGACGCATCCCGCCGCTTAAGAACCTGCCCGTGATCCTGCTGACCTCGACCGAGGACATGGACATGCGCGAGCGCGCCTTCGCCGCTGGCGTGACCGAGATCCACGAGAAGAAGGATGTCGAATCGCTGCTGCAGCGCGTCAAGCGTTTCGTCCGCGAACACCACCGCGACGTCACCGGGCGGGTGCTCTACATCGAGGATTCCAACACCGTCGCCCACGTAATGATGGGCATCCTGGCCGAGATGCAGCTCGAGGTCGACCACTTCCCCAGCGCCGACGCGGCCTGGCTCGCGTTCCAGGACTCGAACTACGACCTGATCATCAGCGACATCATGGTCGAGGGTCAGATGAGCGGCGTCGGCCTGGTCAGCCAGATCCGCGAGTCGGTGGGTGACAAGTCGCGAGTCCCGATCCTCACGGTCTCGAGCCTCGACGACCAGGCGCGCCGCATCCAGCTGTTCAAGCTCGGCGCCAACGACTTCATCACCAAGCCAGTGGTGAAAGAGGAGGTGATGGCCCGCGTCACCAACCTGATCACGGCCAAGCAGCTGCTCGACCAAGTGCGGCAGCAGCAGAAGCACTTGTACGAGCTGGCGATGGTCGACCCATTGACCGGGCTCTACAACCGCAACTCCCTGCGCGAGTTCGCCCACAAGTACTTCCAGGAAGCGACCCGCCACGATTTCCCGCTGGCGCTGATGCTGATCGACATCGATCACTTCAAGTTGATAAACGACACTCACGGCCATCTGATGGGCGACACGGTGCTCGAGGAGATGGGCGCGTTCCTGAAGCGCACGATCCGCGACGAGGACTTCGCGGCGCGCTACGGCGGCGAGGAGTTCCTGCTGATCCTGCCGCACTGCGGCCTCGAGGCCGCCTGCGAAAAGGCCCAGGCAGTGCGCGCCGAGGTCGAGGAGCTGCACCCGGGCAACCTCGACGTCACCGTGAGCATCGGCGTGTCGGCGCGCCCCAAGGGCGAGGCGGTCGGACTCGAGGAACTGTTCCGCGTCGCCGACAAGGCGGTGTATCAGGCCAAGGAGATGGGCCGGAACAGAGTGGTGTGTAGGAAGAACTGAGGCGCGCTGCGCGCCCTCTTTGAGACTAGTTAGGCCAGAACGCCAGCACCGCGCCCATCGCCAACGCCGCCGCCAGCCGATGGCCGGCATCGACCAACCACGAGACCAGGGGCCGCCGCGACTCGAGCGCATCGACGAACGACGGCGCGGCGGTGAAGCCAAGCCAGAGCAGGACCACGGTGCCGAGCACCTGGCTCGGGCCTTCGATGCGCGCCGCCTTGAGCACCAGGGCCAGCACTGCGGCCTGGGCGATCGCGGCGCCAAGCGCGATCGCGGTTGGGCCGAGTTCGGCACTGCGCTGCAGGTCCTCGGCCGAGACCGTGGTGTGGCGCAGCCAGAGCTGGCCGAACGCGAACGGCGCGTACCAGAGGCCGCCGATGGCGAAGCCGACGCTGCCTGCGATCACCGCGGCGACCAGATCGATTGCGACGAAGCCCATGGACTGCAGTCTAGCTCGCCGCGCCAGTCGCGCGGCGAGAGGCGCGGTGCGAGAATCGCGCCCATGGACCGCAACACCGAAGGCTTCGACACGCTCGCCGTGCATTCCGGGCGCAGTCCCGATCCGGCGACCGGCGCAATCGCCCCGGCGCTCATCACCTCGACCACCTTCGAACGCGGCCTCGACGGTGGCGAGCCGCACGGCTACGGCTACGCGCGCAGCGACAACCCGAACCGGCGCGCGCTCGAGCACTGCCTCGCCGCACTCGAGGGCGGCAGCGCCGCGGCCTGCTTCGGTTCCGGCGCAGCGGCGGCCTACGCCGTGTTCCAGTCGCTCGACGCCGGTGACCACGTGGTCTGCAGCGACGGCGCCTACCACGGCGTGCAGCGCGAGCTGACCGGGCCGCTGGCGCGCTGGGGCCTCGCGCACAGCTTCGTCGACACCGCCGACCTCGCTGCGGTCGAACGCGCCTTCACGCCGCGCACCCGGCTGCTGTGGCTCGAGAGCCCGACCAACCCGCTGCTCAAGGTCTCGGACATCGCCGCGCTCGCTCAGCTTGCGCACGCGCGCGGCGCGCTCACGCTCTGCGACAACACCTTCGCCACGCCGGTGCTGCAGAGCCCCTTGGCGCTCGGCTGCGACCTGGTGCTGCACAGCACCACCAAGTACGTCGGCGGGCACAGTGATGCGATGGGCGGCGCGATCGTCGCCGCTGATGCCGCCGGGATCTTCGCCCGCATCCGCGAGCAGCAGCAGGTGGCGGGCGCGATCCCGAGCCCGCGCGACTGCTGGCTGCTGCTGCGCGGCACCGCCACGCTGCCGCTGCGCATCCGCGCGCAATCAGCCACAGCGCTCGAGCTCGCGCAGTGGCTGGCGCGCCAGCCGCAGGTGCATGCGGTGCACCATCCCGGTCTGCCGACCCATCCCGGCCACGCGATCGCCGCACGCCAGATGCGCGGCTTCGGCGCGATGCTCTCGTTCCAGGTACGCGGTGGCGAGGCGGCCGCGCTCGCAGTCGTCGCCGCCTGCCGTCTGTTCACCCGCGCCACCAGCCTCGGCAGCGTCGAGAGCTACGTCGAGCACCGCGCCAGCTCCGAGGGTCCGCACTCGACCACGCCGCGCGACCTCATCCGTCTTTCGATCGGGCTCGAGACGCCCGCCGATCTCATCGCCGATCTCGAGAGGAGCCTCCGATGACCAGCGCCCGCTTCACCACCACCCTGCTCGTCGCGTTGCTCGCGAGTGCCGCGTTTGCGGACAAGTCAGCGACGCCCGACGGGCTGTCGCTCGAGCGGATCATGGCCGACCCCGAATGGATGGGCGCTCCGCCCGAGAACTTCCATTTCAGCGATGACGGCACACGGGTCTACTTCGACCAGCGGCGTCGCGGCGAGCGCGTGCTGCGCGACCTCTCGGTGATCGACCTCGCCAGCGCCACAACCATGCCGGTGCCGGATGTCGAGCGCGCGGCGATCGACAGCAACGGCGGCGCGTTCGATCGCACCTGGTCGCGCAAGGCTTATGTCCGCAACGGCGACCTGTTCCTCAAGACGCTCGCCGACGGTCGCGTGCGCCAGCTCACCCGCACCCACGAGGTCGAGAGCGACGCGCTCTGGCTCACCGACGGCCGCATCGCGTTCCGTCGCGGCGAGGACTGGTACGGGTATGACCTCGCGACCAACCTGATCGCGACGCTCATCGACGTCGAGCTGGCCAAGGACCCCGACGCGGCCGACGGTGGCTTCGACTACCTCAAGGCCCAGCAACTGCGGTTGTTCGAGACACTCAAGCGGCGCAAGGACGACGAGGACAAGCGCAAGACACGCGAGCGCGAACTCGGCAAGGCGGATCCGACGCGCGCGGCGTCGCCGGCCTATCTGGGTGCCGGCCAAGAAGTCCAAGGGCGCGCGCTGTCGCCGGCCGCGGACTGGCTCGCGCTCGCGGTGCAGCCCAAGGATGGCGACGCCGGCAAGGGCGACAACATGCCGAACTACGTGACGCGCTCAGGCCTGGTGGAGAGTCGCGAGGTCCGCACGCGGGTCAACCGCAACGCGCCGGTGGCGCAAGGTGTGCTGTTGGTCGACGTCGCCAGCGGTGCGGCGTTCACGCTCGACCTCAGCGTCCTGCCCGGCATCAAGGACGACCCGTTCAAGGGCATGCGCGAGGGCGCGATCCAGTGGCACGTCAAGCATGGTGCTGAGCGCAAGGCGGTCGAGAAGAAGCTCGAGCCACCCACGCTGCGCAGCGTGACCGTGCAGCAGATGCTGTGGAGCGAGGACGGCAAGCAGCTCGCGCTGCAGCTGCGCGCGATCGACAACAAGGACCGCTGGCTGGTCACCGTCGACCTCGACAAGCGCAAGCTGGTCGCGCAGCACCGCCTGACCGACCCGGCCTGGATCAACTGGGACTTCAACGAGTTCGGCTGGCTGCACGATTCAAAGACGCTATGGTACTTGTCGGAAGAATCCGGCTGGTCGCAGCTCTACCTGCGCGACGTCGAGAAGCGCAAGACGCGCCAGCTCACCCGCGGTGCGTTCGAGCTGCACTCGGTCGCCACCGGCCGCGCCGACCGCAACGCCTACTTCATGGCGAACATCGAGCAGCCCGGTCGCTACGAGGTGTACCGCGCCGAGCTCGCCAGCGGGCGGCTGGAACGGCTCACCACCATCGGCGTGCGACCCGACCACCTGCGCGCCGACACCGACCGCACCGGCCCGTTCGTGCTGTCGCCCGACGAATCCAGGCTGCTGTTCCGCCACGACGATCCGACCACGCCACCGGACCTGTTCGTGCAGGACAACCGCACTGGCGCCGAAGCCAAGCGCCTGACCGACACCGTCAGCGCCCAGTACCAGGCGCTCAGCTGGCAGACGCCCGAGATCGTGGCGATCCCGTCGAGCGCACAGAAGCAACCGATCTACGCCCGCGTCTACACGCCGCCCGCAGTCGACGGCGAGGCGCAAACCGCCGGCAAGCGCCCCGCTGTGATGTTCGTGCACGGCGCCGGCTACCTGCAGAACGCGCACTCGCACTTCTCGAACTATTTCCGCGAGTACATGTTCCACAACCTGCTGCTGCGTCACGGCTACGTGGTAATCGACATGGACTACCGCGCCAGCCAGGGCTACGGCCGCGACTGGCGCACCGCGATCTACCGTCAGATGGGCACGCCCGAACTCGAAGACATGCGTGACGGCGTGGAGTGGCTGGTCGCGAACCGCGGCGTCGACGCCGCACGCGTCGGTGTCTACGGCGGGTCCTACGGCGGCTTCATGACCTTCATGGCGCTGTTCAAGGACCCGGAACTGTTCGCCGCCGGCGCCGCGCTGCGGCCAGTGACCGACTGGGCGCACTACAACCATGAGTACACCTCGAACATCCTCAACACGCCCGAGATCGACCCGATCGCCTACGAGATCTCGAGCCCGATCGAGCATGCCGCCGGCCTCAAGCGGCCGCTGCTGATCTGCCATGGGATGCAGGACGACAACGTGTTCGCCCAGGACTCGATCCGGCTGACCCAGCGCCTGCTCGAGCTGCACAAAGAGGATTGGACGCTCGCGCTCTACCCGCTCGACCCGCACGGCTTCGTCAACCCGGATTCGTGGCTCGACGAGTACCGGCGGATCTACGCGCTGTTCGAGCGGACGCTGAAACCCTAGCGAGAGGCGCGTCAGCGCGCGGCGCGGAACCGCTTGAAGCCTCTCTCGATCGCGGCCTCGGCACGCTCCAGGTTGTTCTTGGCGTCGTCGGAGAGCGCGCCTTCGATGTAGAAGCGATGTGCCAGCGCGCCATCGGCCGTCGCGACCACGTCCACCACCATCGAGCCCGCGCGATGATCCTCGACCTCGAGCGCCGAATAAGTGTCGTTGTACGGGCCGTAGACCACCCGGTCCCAGCCCGGCGGTGGCGCGGACAGCGGCGGCGGTGGGACCGATCGCAGCGTGGCCCACTCTTGGGCGTAGACCGCGTAGTGCACGACCAGGTCGGCGCGCTGCGCGTCGAGCGTGCGCTCGAAGCCGTGCTCGGTCAGCGCGCTCGCAATCATCGCGTCGAGCCGGCCGTAGATGAAGTCGCTCGCCAGCTTGCTCGAGCGCCCGGCCTTGGCCTCGTCGAGACCGGGGATCACGAAGAAACGGCTCGCCGCCGCAACCGGCTGGTTCTGCTCGACCACGACATCGAGCCCGCCGACGCAAGCCGGCAACACCATCGCTGTCGCCATCAAGGAAGTCAGCTTGCGCATCGAGTTCTCCATCAGGATCGCAGCCCGACGCCGCGCTTGAGCAGGAAGATGCTGAACCCGTACAGCACTGCCACGGCCAGCAGCATGATCGCGTAGGCCAGGCCGAGGTCGACATCGCTGTGGCCGAGCAGGCCGTAGCGGAAGCCGTTGACCATGTAGAGGATCGGGTTGGCGCGCGAGACCTGCTGCCAGAACTCCGGCAGCAGGCTGATCGAGTAGAACACGCCGCCTAGGTAGGTCAACGGCGTGAGCACGAAGGTCGGGATGATCGCGACATCATCGAACTTCTTGGCGTAGACCGCGTTGATGAAGCCGCCGAGCGAGAACACCACCGCGCCCAGCAGCAGCGTGCTCAGCATCACCCAGGGGTGGAACAGCCGCAGGTTGGTGAAGCACAGCGCGACCAGCGTGACGACCGCGCCGACCATCAGCCCGCGCAGCACGCCGCCAGCGATGTAGCCGAGCAGGATCCAGTGCTCGTTCATCGGCGCCACCAGCAGCTCCTCGATGTAGCGGCCGAACTTGGCGCCAAAGAACGACGAGACCACGTTGGCGTAGGAGTTGTTGATCACCGACATCATGATCAGTCCGGGCGCGATGAACTCCATGTAACCGAAGCCGCCCATGTCGCCGATGCGCCGGCCGATCAAGTTGCCGAAGATGATGAAGTACAGCGTCATGGTGATCGCCGGCGGCAGGATGGTCTGGGCCCAGATGCGCAGGATGCGCATGATCTCGCGCCGGACGATGGTCTCGAAGCCGATCAGATCGGTGGCGAGGCGGCTCATCGTGGCCCTGCCTTGGCCACGAGGCGCATGAAGACTTCTTCGAGCCGGTTGGCCTTGTTGCGCATCGACAGCACCTCGATGCCGCTGCCCGACAACCGCACGAACAGATCGTTGAGGTTGCGCTCGCGCAGCACATCGACCTCCAGCGTGAGGTCATCGATACGACGGACAGCGAAGCCCTCGATCGCCGGCACCTGCGGGCCGGGCCGCGCCAGGTTCAGCACGAAGGTCTCGATCTGCATGTCCTCGAGCAGCTCGCGGGTGCGGCCCTGGCGCACGATCAGGCCACCGTCGATGATCGCGAGACGAGGGCAGAGCTGCTCGGCTTCCTCGAGGTAATGCGTGGTCAGGATGATGGTGGTGCCGGCGCGGTTGATCTCGGCCAGGAACTGCCACATCGAGCGCCGGATCTCGATGTCGACGCCAGCGGTCGGTTCATCGAGGATCAGCAAGCGTGGTTCATGCATCAATGCGCGCGCGATCATCAGGCGGCGCTTCATGCCGCCGGACAGCGTGCGCGAGGCCACATCACGCTTCTCCCACAGCTGCAGCTGGTTCAGGTACTTCTCGGCCCGCGCCAGCGCGAGCTTGCGTGGCACGCCGTAGAAGCCGGCCTGGTTGACCACGATGTCGTGCACGCGCTCGAACTGGTTGAAGTTGAGCTCCTGCGGCACCAGGCCGATGCTGGCTTTGACCTCGGCGCGGGCCTGGTCGACATCGTGGCCGAACACGCTGACCGCGCCCGCGGTCTTGTTCACCAGCGAGGTGATGACGCCAATCGTGGTGGTCTTGCCGGCGCCATTCGGTCCGAGCAGCGCGAAGAACTCACCGGGGGCGACTTCGAGGTCGATGCCCTTGAGCGCGTGGACCTTGCCGGCGTACGTCTTCGTAAGTCCACGGATGGAGAGCGCGTGCATGGGCGCGGAGTCTAGCGCAGCGGGCGCGCTGCTGGATGTTCACGACTCCTTCCCCCGAGCGCGAAGTGCGCTCGAAGGGTCCCTTCCGTCGTGAACATCCAGCAGCGTGTGCGTGGCTTGGTATCATCGCGCCCACGCTGCGCTCGCCAGCGGGAGGTCGAAGATGTCACGCTTGGTCGGTACTGCCACCTTGGTCGCATTCACATCGCTGCTGGCCGGTTGCGGCATCAATGCGATCCCAACCTACGATGAGCAGGTCAAGGCCGCCTGGAGCGAGGTGCTGAACCAGTACCAGCGCCGCAGCGACCTGGTGCCGAACCTGGTCGAGACGGTGAAGGGCTACGCCAAGCAGGAGCAGACCGTGTTCACCGAGGTCACCGAGGCGCGGGCGCGGGTAGGTGGGATGCAGCTGCCGCCCGACGTGCTCACCAACCCCGAGGCCTTCAAGCAGTTCCAGGCGAACCAGCAGGCGCTCGGCGGCGCGCTCACCCGCCTGCTCGCGGTGGCCGAGGCCTACCCCGAGCTCAAATCGAACGAGAACTTCCTCGCGCTGCAATCGCAGCTCGAAGGCACCGAGAACCGCATCGCGGTCGCGCGCGGCGATTACATCGTGGCGGTGCAGAAGTACAACACCGAGCTGCGCACGATCCCCGGCCGCTGGTGGGCGTCGATGATGTATCCCGATGCCAAGGTCCGCGAGACTTTCACCATCGACGACAAGGTCAAGGAAGCGCCGAAGGTCGGGTTCTGAGCTGATGCGCGCGGTCGGTCTCGCGCTCGCGTTGCTGGCGGCGCTCGCCGTCGCGCCCGCGACCGGCGCCGCCGAGCCGTCGTTCCCCGCGCTGACCGGTCCGGTCGTCGACCAGGCCGCGATCCTGAGCCCGACCACCGAGCAGGCGCTCGATGCCGAGCTGCGCGCGCACCAGACCGCGCACGGTGCGCAGGTGGTGGTGGTCACGCTTGCCACGCTCGACGGCCGCGAGATCGCCGACTACGGCTACAAGCTCGGCCGGCACTGGGGCATCGGCGACGCGAAACGCGACGACGGCGCGCTGCTGATCGTGGCGCCGAACGAGCGGGCGGTGCGCATCGAGGTCGGCCGCGGACTCGAAGGCACGCTGACCGACGCGTTGAGCCGCATCATCATCGAGCGCGAGATCCTGCCGCGCTTCAAGCAGGGTGACTTCGACGGCGGCGTGCGTGCCGGCGTCACTGCAATTCTCGCCACCATCAGCGGCCAGCCCTACACGCCACCGTCCAAACGCGAGTTTCCGATCGTCGTCCTCGTGCTCATCGTCGTCGGGTTGGCGCTGTTCCTCGTCTTCATGCTCAAGCTCGGCGCCGCCTCCATGGGCAACAACTACGGTTCGGGCTGGGGCGGCGGTCGCGGCGGCTGGGGTGGCGGCAGCGGCGGCTTCCGTGGCGGTGGTGGCTTCGGCGGCGGCGGTTTCGGCGGCGGTGGCGGCGGCGGTGGCGGCGGCTTCAATGGCGGCGGCGCCTCGGGACGGTGGTGATGGCCCTGCTCGACGCCAACGACCGGTCACGCGTCAGCGACGCAATCCGCGCCGCCGAGGCACGCACTTCAGGCGAGTTCGTCACCGTGCTCGCGGTGCGTGCGGCGCACTACCTCGAGTTCGCGCTGCTCTACGCGCTCGCGGCCGGCGTGCTGGTCGCCGCGACCGAGTCCTGGTGGGGCGGCTGGGGCCGGCCGACTGCGTTGCTCGGCGCCGCACTGGCCGAAGCGGTGGTCGCGATCGTGCTCATCGCCCTGCCCAAGCTGCGCGTGGCGTTGGTGCCGAGGGCGATCCGCCGCGCGCGCTGCCAAGCGCTCGCCCGCGAGCAGTTCGTGGTCCGCGACGTCGCGCGCACCCAGGCCCGCACCGGCGTGCTGCTGTTCGTGGCCAGCGACGAGCGCTACGTCGAGGTGATCGCCGACGCCGGCATCCACGCCAAGGTACCTGCCGGGTTCTGGCAACAGGTCGTGGATCAGTTCACCGCCGCGGTGCGCGAGGGTCGTGTCGGCGACGGCTTCATGGCGGCGACCGAGAGCATCGGCGCAGCGCTCGCTCAGCATTTCCCGCGCGCCGCCGACGACGCCAACGAGCTGCCAGACCATTTGATCGAGCTCTGAGCGCACGGCGGGGTCGCGCCCGCGCTCGAAGTTCGCGACGGAAGGGACCCTTCGAGCGAGTCCCCGAGCTCGGAGGAAGGAGTCGCGAACATCGAGCGCGGGCGCGACTAATCGCCGATCGGCTCACCGGGCGGCGCCTTGGTGAAATCGGCGGGCTTCGCTTCCTTGGTCAGGCGGAACACACCCTCGCGCACCACCCGGCGCAGCACGATGTCGATCAAGGTCGTTTCGTTGGGACGGATCGCACCGAGCAGCGCGGTGCCCGCCGGCAAGACGCAGGGCAGGTAGTGGACGAACCCGTCCTGCGGATAGGGCACGAGCTTGAGGCCGAGCGCGCGCGTGCCGGGCTGCATGGACCGCAGCACTGCTCCGCTCGCGTCGCGCAACTCGGGAGCGCCGGTGAGCTTGGCGTGGTTGAGATAGTAGGTGATGGCGCTGGGGTCGCGCTGGTTCCGTTGGCGGTCGATGAAGAAGCCCGGCGGCAGCGCGTCGGGGTCATCCGCGCCTGCGGTGAACATCAACTCGAAATCCTTCACCGCCTCGCCCTGGTCGTCGCGCACACGGAACACCACCATCGCGCAGGCATCGTGGAAGTAGCGGCGGTCGAAGGGCCCAGGCTGAACATGCCGCTCCACCTGCTGGCGCGCCGCCACTTCGGCGTTGCGGCGCGCGAAGATCTTGGCCGCAGCGCTGTAGCCGCGCTGGTCGCGGACCGCGAGGCAGTCGAGGATCGCTGCAACCGTCGGGTGCGGCTTGCCATTGTCGCGCACGCTGCGCATCACGCCCATCTTCTCGCCCGAGTGGGCGCGGCCCTCGACCAGCGCGAACGGCGTGCCCATGGCGCGCTTGGCGCGCCCGGCCGCGAGTCTGGGCGCCGTGGCGGTGTGCTCCTGGGTCAGCGTCAGGTGGGTGAAGTTGAGGTTGGTGGATGCCGCCCGCACCACACCATCTGATCCAAGCTCACCGGTGTAGCTGTTCAGATGGTCGTAGAGCGCGCGGTCGATCGAGGTCCCGGTGAGCACGAACGGCAGCACGCCGGCGCGTCGCAGCCTGGCCGCGCCCGCCAGCCACTCGAGGTTGAGCGCGAGGTTCTCGGGGCTGCCGAGCTCGAGCCAATCGAGCACGCCGAAGCCCGGCTCGACGCCCTCGAACATCGTGCGCAGTCGCGCCAGACGCGATTGGCCGAGCTGGGCCAGCGCCGAGCCGAAGTTCGCCGGCGCCAACATGATCAAGTGCGACAGCGCGCAGCGCCGCCGACTGCGCAGATGGTAGCGATGCAGCCACTCGCGCAGCACCGGCCCGCCGGTCGAATGCGTGATGCAGGCGAACCGGCCCCCGCGGGCGAGCGCGGGTCCAAGTTCGCGCTCGATCGCGGCATCGAAGGCGCGCGCGATGTCGGGGATCCGGACCTCGTTGTGGAACGAGATGTACCGCCCGAGCCAGATCTCGCGCACCTCGATGTCGAGCGAGGGGTCGCGCTTGGCCTCGCTGCGCAGGCGCTCCGGCAGACCCCCGTAAGTGTCGGTGCTGCGCACGCTCCAGCCGTGCACGAACACGACGCGGTACTTGGCCACGGTCTCAGCGCCGGCCGAGCGGCGGCGCGTCGTCGGTCTCGAGCGACCAGCCACGGTCGTGGTACAGGCGGCCGTCGACCGGGCCATGGCACATGCCGTAGCGGAACGGCGGCGAGACCGCCGGTGACTCAAAGCGCAGGTCGGTGAACCAGGCGCAGCCGCTGTCGACGCCGCGGTTCGTCAGCGAATAGACCTGCGGCAGCACGGCGAAGCGGCGGAACTCGCCGAGCTCGTCGCGACGCCAGGCGTACTTGGTGAAGCCGCGCATCAGCGGCTCGATGCCGAAGCGATGACGCTTGCGCCATGCGAGCGCGTCGGCCGGCTGGTACGCGCCCCAGGTGCTCGCGAGGAAACCTGCGTCGTCCGCCACCGGCGCCCGCGGCCCGGCTCCCAGCAGGTTCAGGTAGCTCGTGTGGTACTCGTCGCCGTCGATCACCACGAGCTTCCAATGCGCCGGCGACAGCGGCTGCGGCAACGCGAGCACAGTGCTGCCGAGCCCCTTGTGCTGCGCATAGGCAACGCCGATGCGCGCCGCCCACAGCATGGCCAGCCCACAGAGCGCTGCGTAGACGCAGAGCGCGATCAGCCCGTCGCGTGCCAGCCGCGTCGAGCCCCGCCGCCAGGCCAGCACGCCAAAAGCGCCGAGCAGCACCCAGACCGCCGGATCGACGATGAACAGCACCGGCAGCGCGAACGGTCGCGTCGAGATCGGCGCGAAGATCTGCGTGCCGTAGACGGTGAGCAGGTCGAGCGCGCAGTGCAGCAGCGCCGCCAGCGTGGCGATCAACAGCAGGTCGCGGAAGCGGTGGCGGCGGGCAGTGAGCTGGTGTGCGACCGCAGCGGCCGCCAGGCCGAACACCGGTGCGAACAGGAACGAGTGCGTGAGGCCGCGGTGCAGGTTGAGCAGCGTCAGCGGATCGGTGAAGAGCCCGAGCGCGAAGTCGATGTCTGGCAGGTTGGTGGCGACCACCGCCAGCAGCACCCGCGTTCGCGCCGGCACCGCGCGCTCAGGATCGTCGGGCGTGAGCGCCGCGCCGAGCAGCGCGCCGGTCAGCGTATGGGTAAGGTTATCCACGCCGCCGTTCGCTGGCGCGGATCAGAGGCGGCCAGCCGACTCGAGCGCGTCCAGGCCCTTGCGCAGGTTGGCAGCAAGGTTCGGGTCGTCGGCGAGGAAGCGCGCGGTCTCGGCATCGAGCTTGTAGCTGGCTTCGATCACCAGCGCTTCCCAGTGCTTGGGGTTGTCCATGTCGCGCCCGAGCCAAGTCAGCGCCTTGAGCTCGGCCAACTCCTCAAGCGACAGCCGCACCATCACCCCGACCACGTTGTCGATCTCCTTCGCCGTGGCGAAGCGGATGATGTCCTCGACCGAGTTGCTGCTGAGCTTCTTCATGGCGCACCCAAGATAGCGCCTCCTAGGCCAGTTCGTCGAGTTCGGCACCGGGCGAGGTTGCCTTCATGTAGCCCTTCGGCCTGACCGCCACGGTGTTCACCACCTTGGTGCAGCGCGTGCCGTCGGCAAGGTGGAAGCCGTATTCGAACTTGGGCGTGGCCCGGCCGCGCGCGGCGAGCTCGGCCCGGATCGCTTCGACCTGCTCGGGCCGCATCTCGAATCTGAGCTCGAGGTCGGTCGAGCCGCCACGCTCGAACTCGATGGTCATGGCCCGGGTCCAGACCGAATAGCCGGGGAAGTTGCGGGCGCAGGCCAGCGCCGCGATCGGGTCGGCCAGCGCCGCCTGCCAGCCGCCGAACATCACGCCGCCAGGGTTCTTCGAGCGCCAGTCGAGCGGCAGCGTGATGCGCACCGCACGCCACTCCGGCCCGATCTCGAGCACCTTGATGCGCATCGCGCGAAACGGCGGATAGAGCTCCAGCCGACGGGCCTCGGAGATGAACTTGAGCCCGGCGACGAAACGCAGCAGCGACATGCTGCTAGCCTAGCAGGGCATGCGCAGCCTGCAGACATGGTTCGACGAGTACGCGGAATCGCACCGCCATTCGACCAACGTCGCGATCCACTGGGTCTGCGTGCCGCTGATCATGTTCGCCACGCTCGGCTTGGCGTTCGCGCTGCCGCGGCCCGAGTTGTTCGCCGCCGTGGGTCCGCGCCTGGGCAACTGGGCGATGCTGTTGATCGTGCTCGCGCTCGGCTGGTACGCAAGCTTGAGCTGGCGCATCGCGCTCGGCATGGCGCTGGTGACGGCGCTGATGGTCGCGGCGATGCATCCGCTCGCGCGGTTGCCATGGCCGTTCTGGTGGACTTGCCTCGCGATCTTCGTCGCCGCCTGGCTCGGCCAGTTCGTCGGTCACCGGATCGAAGGCAAGAAGCCCTCGTTCCTCAAGGACTTGGCGTTCCTGTTGGTCGGCCCGGCGTGGCTGCTGGCGAAGCTCTACCGCCGGGCCGGCATCGCCTACTAGTAGTCGTCGGCGTCAGCCGCCGGCTTTCTTCGCCCGCTTCGCGGCGCGCTTCTCCATGATTGTCTTGCCGGCCTTCTTCTTGCCTTCCTTCTTCTGGTTCATGCCCTTGCTCATGGCGCGTTCCTTCTGTTGATCAACGGACGGGAGTGTTCGGATAAGGCTTGAGCGCTTCGCGCAGGTAATCGTCGCGCAGCACGAAGTAGGCGAGGTTCGGGTTGCTCTGCAGCTCGGCCCACACCTTGCGTGCGCGATCGGGGTCGGTGCGTACCAGGCCCTCGAGCGTGCAGAACTGCGAGATCGGGTCGAGCGCGTTACGGGTGCGGCGCTCCAGCGCCATCAGACCTTCGTCGCTGCGCAGTGGGTTGAGCGCGGCGAGGTAGGCCTGCTGCCCCATTTCCTTCGACAGCGAGCCGCCGTCGGTGCCGACACCCATGTGTGGCGGTCTCGCCGGCGTGTTCTGCCGCGCCTTGCAGCGGATGATCATCTCGTCGACTTGCGCGTCAGCGCTGAGCACCGGCGCGGTCGTGCAAGCGACCAGGGCCGCGAAGCCGACGACGGTGAGCAGCTTGAGACAGGGCTCAATGCGCACTTTGTGAGACAGGGTGAAAGGCATGGTGGTCTCCCGCAGTGCCTGCATCATAGTCCTGCCCGCTGGCCGTCCGTTAGCCACCGGTGGCCGCTCGTCGGACCGCAGCCGCCACTGCGTCGTGAACGCGGCGATCGAGCGGGTCCGGCACCAGTTCGCCCTTGGGCGCGCAGGCCGCGATCGCCTCGGCCGCGGCGAACAGCATCGCATCGGTGATCGCCGGAGCGTGGGCGTCGAGCGCACCACGGAACAGGCCGGGGAAGCCGAGCACATTGTTGATGCCGCGGCCGTCAGCGGCGAACACCGCGCCGCGCTCGCGCGCGACCCGCGGCTCGATCTCGGGCTCCGGATTGCTGAGGGCGAACACCATCTGGCCGGGCCGCACCATCTCCGGCTTGATCAGGCCAGGGCGACCGGTGGTCGCGACCACCACATCGCAACGCGCCATGAGCTCGGGCAGCGTGGCGCGCGTGCCGCCCATCTGCTCGAGCATCTTCAACTGGTTCTCGTTGAGGTCGGTGCCGACCACGTGCGAGGCGCCGTACTGCATCAGCAGGCGGACGATGCCCAAGCCCGCTGCGCCGAGACCGATCTGGCCGATCGCCTGCTGCCGCAGGTCGCGGCCGACGATGCGACTGGCTGAGATCAGCGCCGCCAGCACCACCACCGCGGTGCCGTGCTGGTCGTCGTGCAGCACCGGGATCGAGAGCCGGGCGCGCAACGCGTTCTCGATCTCGAAGCATTCCGGCGCCTTGATGTCCTCGAGCTGGATTGCACCGAACGACGGCGCGATCGCGGTGATGACGTCGATCAACACCTGCGGGTCCTTCTCGTCGATCAGGATCGGGATGCCGGAGAGGTCGGCAAGCTTGGCGAACAGCGCCGCCTTGCCCTCCATCACCGGCAGGCCGGCCAGAGGCCCGATGTCGCCGAGGCCGAGGATCGCGGTGCCGTTGGTGATGATTGCGACCGTGTGCGGCAGCGCGGTGTACTCCCAGGCGAGCTTGGGATCGGCCTGGATCGCGAGGCAGACCCGCGCCACACCCGGCGTGTAGACATCGCGCAGCTCCTGCAGCGAGTTCAGCGGCGCGCGCGACATCATGCGCACCTTGCCGCCCTTGTGGCGGTCGAACACGCGATCGGAGTGGCCGAGCACGCGCGCGTTCGGCAGCGCGTCGATCGCCGCCTTGACCGTGTCGTATTGGCCCGGATCCAGCTCGAGCGTGATCTCCCAGATGGACTTGTCCTGTTCGCGCTTGATCGCGTTCAAGTGCTCGACCACGCAGCCGCATTCACCGATAGCGGTGAGCACCTTGGCCAGGCTGCCCGGGCGGTGCTGCGATTCGACCAACAGGATCTCGGGAATCTTCATCTGGGCTCCGGAGCGGCGCAGGCGGGAGAGTCTAGCCCGGTTTCCGTGGCATCCTCTTCCGTACTAACGCCGCCCGGAAGTCCCGATGCGCACATCCTTCGCCCCCTCGTTCGTCCTCCTCGCCACCGTGCTGCTCGCGGCTCCGGCGCTCGCCGCGCCGCCGCAGAGCTACTTCACCTTCGGTGCCGCACGCGGCGGCTTCGACGCGACCGCGCCCGCCGGCTGCACCATCACCGCCACCAACGATGCCGCCACCGGCGGCTCACTCGGCGTGGGCTACGCCTTCAGCGACCACCTCGCGCTCGAGTTCGGGTTCATCAACCTCGGCACGCTCGATGCGACCGCGGCCTGCCCGGGCCCGACCACTGTGGTGATCACCGCGCCCGACAGTGGGCTCCAGCTCTCCGGCGTGCTGAGTTTTCCGCTCGGCGATGCCGGCGACACGCGGGGCGCGACGCTGTTCGGCCGCCTCGGTGGCTTCAGCTGGAGCGAGAACGCGCAGAGCGGCGTCGAGCCGATCATCGGGCTCGGGCTCGAGTGGCGCTTCGACTTCAACACCGCGCTGCGCGTCGAATACGACGACTTCGGCGACGGGCTCGACGCGATCCAGCTGACGCTGCGCTGGGACTACTGAACGGCGTCGCGATGCGCGTTGCTGCGTTGGTGCTCACCATCGTCGCGTTCGCGCCGACTGCCGGTGCCGCCGACTGGTACGGCGAGTTCCATGCCGGCACCACCCGCGCCACCGACGCCGGCGGCTCCGAGCGCGTCGAAGGCGCCTACGGCATCGGCGTCGGCGTCGAGTTCAACCGCTGGTTCTCGACCCAACTCGATTGGCACACGCTGGGCGAGAACTCGCCGCCACCGTCTTGCGCACCGCTGCTCTGCGTGTCGGTCCTTTACCCCGAACACGGCTACGCGCTGCGCGCGCTGCCGCGTCTGCCGCTCGGCGAGGACCTTGCGCTCGAGCTCGGCATCGGCTTCATGGCTTGGGAAGGCGACGTCACGGATTCCGGCGTGGTGTTCAGCGACAGCGGCACCGATCCGTTCTACTCGTTCGGAGCGTCCTGGAAGTTCGGCGAGAGCTGGTCGGCGACGGTCGAGTACCAACAGCTGCAGCACGACTTCCTGGACTTCGACTGGACCGGGGCGACGCTGCGCTACCGCTTCTAGCCCACCTGCGCCCGAGTCTGTAACGAAAGCCTCGCAGCAGTCGCGACGGCACCGCGTAGACTTGCGCCGGGTCGGACATTCCGTCCCGATAGGGGGTTCCATGACTTCGTTCTCATCGCGCGTGGCGAAGACCATCGCGTTCGCGGCGGTGCTCGCCGCATCGACCGCACCTGCGGCGGAATGGTTCGGCGAGATCGGCTACGGCCGCGCCGATTTCGGTTCCACCTTCGCCACCACGCCCGATGCGTACAGCGTCGGCGTAGGCGTGCTATTCAACGAATACTTCGGCGCTCAGCTCGAGCGGAGCTACACCGGGACCCCCGATCCGGCCCCGTGCCCGGGGCTCTGCGTCATATACATCACGCCGGAACACATGGACTCGCTGCGCCTGCTCGGCCGGCTGCCGCTCGGCGACAGCTTCGAGCTGCTCGGCGGCTTCGGCCGCGTGAAGTCCGAGAACAGCACCTATGACTACACCCGGTACTCGGACCTACTCTCGTTCAGCGCGGGCTGGCGCATCAACGACACGTTCACGCTCAGCATCCAGCGCCAGGTGGCGAGCGTGAACTCCGGTATCGCCGACGACGCCAAGATCGACACAGTGACGCTTCGCTACCGCTTCTAGCGGCTCACTGCCCCTTCATAACGTTCGCCGGGTTCCATTCGTCGGTCAGGATCCGCGCCTTTGGATCCCAGTCCGGCGCGCTGCGCACGCTCTTGAGCACCTCGGCGTAGTCCACCCCGAACGGCGCAAGCCGGGGTTGCACGCTCGGCACCATCGCCTTCAGCTGGGCCAGCGCCGGTGGCGCGCCGTTGCGGCCGATGATGATGCGGTTGCCGTCGTCGTGCTTCAGGTTGATGAAGCGGCCGAACACCGCGGCGTAGGTCGCCGATTCGCTGGCGTACAGCCGGCTCGAGGAGAAGGTGTTCGCGACCAGCGTGCCGTTCGGGGTGAGGATCGCCTTGCACTCCTCCAGGAATTCGCGGGTCATCATGTGCTCGGGGATGTAGTCGCCGTTGAACGCGTCGAGCACGATCAGGTCCCAGCTCTGCTTGAACACGCCGGCCTGCTTGACGAACTGCCGGCCGTCCTTGACGTGCACCTTCACGTTGGCGCTGGCCTTGAAGTCGAACCACTCCGCCGCGACCTGCACCACCGCCGGGTCGATCTCGACCACGTCAATCGTGGCCTTGGGGTAAAGCTTGGCGTAGACCCGCGGGATCGAGCCGCCGCCGAGACCGAGCACCAGGATTCGTTTCGGTAACGGCGTCGAGAGCAGGCCGACCATCACCGACTTGGAATAGTCGAACACCAGCGTGTCGTGGTCGGCCTTGAGCATGCAGGACTGCAGCGAGTTCACCTGGCCGGTGCGCAGGCGGAACGCCATGCACAGGCGGTCGCCTTCGTCGGACACGATGATGTTCCGGTACAGCGAGCGCTTGGTGTAGACGACACGCGGGTCCTTCGCCGCCAGCGCCGGCAGCGCCAAGGCCGACAGCAGCAACGCGATGAGCAGCGCGCGAATCATGCCGCGGCGCCTCGTGCTCGGCGCGCAACGATCAACGCGATCGCGCCGCAGGCGGCGAGCGCCAAGGTGAGGCCGAACATGATCTGCGAGACCTCCCACCACAGCACGAAGTAGAACGAGGTCAGCAGCACGCCGAGCGCGCTGCCGGCGGTGGACACGAAGTAGAGGAAGCCGGCGGTCTCACCGCTGGTGTGGGCGTCAGCCACCAGCAGGCGCACCGCGTAGGGCGAGATGATGCCCATCAACACGGTCGGCACGAAGAACAGCGCGGTCGAGGCCAGCAGCGCGCCGTAGCGCGGATCGTCGATGCGCACGAACACCCATTCCATGAACGGCTCGGCCGCGAGCACGATCGGCGCCACGCCGACCGCGCAGACCAGGAAGATCGCGCCGAAGCGCGCGAGCGACGGCGCACGGAGCGACAGCCGCCCGCCGAGCAGGTAGCCGATCGACAGCGCCAGCATGAAGATCGTGATTACCGACCCCCAGACGTGGATCGAACCACCGAAGTAAGGCGCGAGCACGCGACCGGCCAGCACCTCGATGCTCATCACCGAGAAGCCGCCGACGAACACGAGCAGGAAGATCAGCGCGGAGTGCATGCGAGGGCTCTGCGG
>JANNEA010000097.1:0-9228 GCA_031388175.1 Gammaproteobacteria bacterium | reverse complement strand
TGCGATTGGCGGACGAGGTCCTGGACCTCACCCCGATCGCCGTCGGCGCGGCACCCACGAAGGGATTCGACATGCGGGCATGGGGCTCGCAGGTGTAGCAATGAGGTATCAGAAATGCGTACTCTTTCGATGAACGACTACTCTTCCGTCGTGGGCGGGGATCCTGCCATCGGTCCCATCACACAGGTTGCCGTTGGCATGAGGGTATTCACCGCGTTGGGCGCTGTAGCCTCCGTGGGAATTGCCGCTTATGAGGGCATGTCCGTGATCAACGAAGCGACCGGCTTGAGCGATGCGATCGCAGAGGCGGCCGCGACCGCGATGCTGGATTCAGAGATCGAAGTCCAAGATACAAATGGCTCAGAAGAGTAATCAGCCTCTTGAGCCGCGGGCGGAGGCGCCCGCGGCTCTTCTTGGCATGCGCGCGTCTGAGCACGCCGCTGCTCGCGTGCATATCTGGTGGTTCCAGGTTTCAATCGTTGCGGGGGCGATTGCCTTTGGAATCGCATGGGGGTGGGAGGCGTTGGTTGGCGGCGTGTTCGGGCACCCCTACTGGTTATGGTTTCCGATAAGCATGGTGGTCGGCTTTGCGTTCCATGAATTGCTGCATGCTGCGATTCTTCAACTAGACGACAAGGTTCAATGGTCGGATGTGCGGTTTGGACTGGATTGGAACGCGCTGAGCCCGTTCGTCGCGGCACGCATCCATGTTCGAGCGACGGTGTTCCGAGCGAGCGTAATCGCGCCAGCATTGTTTTTGGGCGTAGTGCCGGGTGTGATTGCGCTGCTGACGGGATTCGCGGAATTGTTCATCTGGTCTGTTTTCATGTTGGCGGGATGCTTGAACGATGTCGCTGTTTGGCGGTTCACGGTCGGAGTTGAACCAAGTGCTCGTCTGAAGATCCTCGACACAGGAGGGATTGAGGTGTTGCGCTAAGTTAAGGAATGAAAGCCGATTCCTATAGCGCTCAGCGTGAAATCGTTCTACATCGAGCATCTGTAGAATTCGCGCCCGATGAAGCCTTCCACGCCAGCTCTCGTCGTCATCGGCGCCGGCCACGCCGGCTGCGAAGCCGCGGCTGCGTCTGTACGCATGGGCGTCCCCACAGTCCTCATCACCCAGCGCCTCGAGGGCGTAGGGCAGATGTCCTGCAACCCCTCGATCGGCGGCATCGGCAAGGGCCACCTCACCAAAGAAGTGGATGCGCTCGGCGGCCTGATGGCCCGCGCCGCGGACCGTGCCGGCATCCACTGGCGCACGCTCAACGCCTCCAAGGGTCCGGCGGTGCGCGCCACCCGCTGCCAGGCCGACCGCACCCTCTATAAGAACGCGATCCGCGCGCTGCTCGCCGACACCCCGAACCTCACGCTGATCGAAGCCGAGGTCGTGGACCTAGTGGTCGAACAGAACCGCGTGACCGGCGTGGTGCTCAACGACGGCCGCACGCTGCACGCGCGCGCCGTCGTGCTCACCGCCGGCACCTTCCTCGCCGGCCGCATCCATGTGGGGCTGACCAATCGCGAAGGCGGGCGCGTGGGCGACAACGCGTCCACCTGCCTCGCCGCACGCCTGCGCGAGGTGATGCCCCGCGTCGCACGCCTCAAGACCGGCACCCCGCCGCGCCTCGATGGCAAATCGCTCGACTTCAGCGCCTTCGAGGAACAGGCAGGGGACTCGCCGCGCCCGACGATGAGCTTCATGGGCAACCCCGCTGAGCACCCGCGCCAGGTCTCCTGCTGGATCACGCGCACCAACGAACACACCCACGGCATCATCCGCGCCCACCTCGACCGCTCGCCCATGTTCACCGGCGCGATCGAAGGCGTGGGTCCGCGCTACTGCCCGAGCATCGAAGACAAGGTCACGCGCTTCCACGAACGCACCAGCCACCAGATCTTCGTCGAGCCCGAAGGCCTCGATACGGACGAGGTGTATCCCAACGGCATCTCGACCTCGCTGCCCGAAGACGCGCAGCTGCAGATGCTGCACTCGATCCGCGGCTTCGAGCGCGCGGTGATGACGCGCCCGGGTTACGCGATCGAGTACGACTACTTCGATCCACGCGACCTCAAGCCCACGCTCGAGACCAAGTCGCTCGCCGGGCTGTTCCTGGCAGGGCAGGTGAACGGCACCACCGGTTACGAAGAAGCCGCCGCGCAGGGCCTGCTCGCCGGCGCGAACGCCGCGCGCCTCGTGCAGGGCGAGGCGGGCTGGTTCCCGCCACGCGACCAGGCGTATCTGGGCGTGTTGGTGGACGACCTCACCACGCAAGGCCTCACCGAGCCCTACCGCATGTTCACCAGCCGCGCCGAACACCGACTGCTGCTGCGCGAAGACAACGCCGACCTGCGCTTGACCGAACAGGGCCGAACGCTGGGTCTCGTGGATGACGCGCGCTGGGCCGCGTTCACCGCCAAGCGCGAGGCGATCGCGCGCGTGCAGGCAGGCGAGGACCCCGCGATTACCGACCCGCGTCTCGCGCAGCAGGTGCGCGAGCAAGTCGGAGTCCAGGCGCTCTACGCCGGCTACATCGTGCGCGCCAACAATGACATCGCCCGCAACGCCGAACGCGAACACACGCCGCTGCCCAACGACTTCGATTACGCCGCCGTGCGCGGCCTTTCCAACGAAGCGCGCGCGAAACTCACTTCACACCGCCCGGCCACCTTGGGCCAAGCCGCACGCCTGCCGGGGCTGACGCCCGCAGCGGTGTCGCTGTTGCTGGTGCATTTAACGAAGCTGGAACGACTCAAGCCGGAACGCGCCACGCGCGAAGCCTCCTGATGCCGCCCGCGCTGCGCCGCCTGCTCACCTGGATCATCGTGCTGTTCGGCGCGCTGCTCGTGCTGGTGGGCGTGATGGATATCGCGATCGGTCCGGACTCGGAAGCGCTCGAGACGGGTGCAGATCTCGCCGACACCGCGAGCCGCTGGACCGGCCTCATCTATGTCGCGATTGGCGCGGCGATCATCGCGCTCGCGATGCGCATCGACCGCACCTTCAAAGGATGCCGCTGATGAAAATCGTCCACTCTGCGACGCTTGCCACTGCGCTCGCTCTGTTCGTGTCCGCCTGCACCAGCGAGCCCGCGCCTGTGCCGGCGACACCACTCTCGAGCGCCGAGATCCTCGCCGCCTCCGCGCCTGCGGATTGGCGCGACTTGGCGCCCGATTCCACGCTGGTGATGGACCTGCCCAGCGGCCCCGTGGTGATCGAGCTCGCCGAGCAGTTCGCGCCCAAACACACCGACAGCATCCGTCGCCTCACGCACGCCGGTTATTTCGACGGCCTGGCGATCATCCGCGTGCACGACAACTATGTGACGCAGTGGGGCGATCCGGAAGAGGACGAGGCGAAGCCGAAGCCCGCCGCCCCGAACTCATCCGATGGAAAGGTCCCCGCAGAGTTCGATCGCGCGCTCAAGGGCTTGGCCCTCACTGTGCTGCCGGACAAGGACGGCTGGGCGCCGCAGGTGGGCTTCGTCGACGGTTGGCCGGTGGCGGCGGATCCCAAGACCGGTCGCGCCTGGCTCACGCACTGCTACAGCATGGTCGGCGCCGGGCGCGGCGATGCGGTGGACTCGAGCGACGGCAGCAGCCTCTACGCGGTGATCGGCGGCCCGGCGCGCGGGCTCGACCTCAACATCACCACCGTCGGGCGCGTGGTTGCCGGCATCGAGCGACTGTCCGCGTTGCCGCGCGGCACCGGCCCGCTCGGCTTCTATGAGAAGCCCGAGCAGCGCCTGCCAATCGTGCGCGCACGCATGCTCGCCGACATCCCCGCGGCGGAGCGCCCCAAACTTCAGCTTCTGCGCACCGACACCACGACCTGGACGCAGTGGCTCGACGCGCGCCGCCACCGCAGCGGCTGGTTCGTGCACAACCCGGCGCATGTGGACCTGTGCGGCGTGCTGCCGCCGGTGCGTACGGCGCCCTGACGCCCTCTACTGGCAGGTGTCCGCGACACGCTTGCGTGCCTTCTCGCGTTCGGCGTTGGTCTCGCCGTCGCTCTTGTAGGTCTGCTTGCCGTCCTGGTCCACGGTGACCATGCGCTGCACGCTCTCCAGCACCGCGAGCCTCGCCCGTGCCTGATCACAACGCTGCTCGTTCGCCGCCTTCTCGACTGCGGTCTGCTCCCTGACCTGGGCTTCGACCCGCAGGTTCTCGTCCGTCGACTTGCCGCGCGCTTCGAGTTCCGCCAGCTCGCGCGCCACCGCCTCGGGGTCGGTGGGCTTGGACTCGATGTTCATGTCCTGGACACTCTTGGCCTTCGGGTCGCGCGGGGGCTTGTCCGAATAGTGGATCTTGCCGTCCTTGTCTACCCACTTGTAGACCTGGGCTGCCGCCGGCAACACCAGCAACAGGCAGACCAGCAGCGCGAGCAGCCTGTTCAACTTGGAGTGGGTCACAGTCGGGGCCTCCGTGAGTTCGCCCCAAGGATAGCGCCGGACCCGACCCCCACGACGCGCCGAGCTTTGGCGCTAAACTCCCTTCCCCCGCAGGACCGCGGGGGATCACCCAGCACCTCCCCAGGAGAATCTCGATGAGCGCACTGTTCTTCTACGCCTTGGTCGCCGTGGTCGTGGTCGCGATCGCCAAGAGCGTCACCACCGTGAAGCAAGGCTTCAACTACACGATCGAGCGCCTCGGCCGTTATCGCACCACGCTCGAGCCGGGCCTGACCTTCATCATGCCGTTCGTCGATTCGATCGGGCACAAGGTCAACATGATGGAGCGCGTGCTCGAGGTGCCCTCGCAGGAGGTCATCACGAAGGACAATGCGATGCTCAAGGTCGACGGCATCGTGTTCTTCCAGGTGCTGGACGCCGCCAAGGCCGCCTACGAGGTCGCGAACCTCGAGTGGGCCGCGCTCAACCTGACCATGACCAACATCCGCACCGTGCTCGGCTCGATGGACCTCGACGAGTCGCTGTCCAAGCGCGACGAGATCAACGCCCGCCTGCTGCGCGTGGTCGATGAAGCCACTCATCCGTGGGGCGTCAAGGTCACCCGCATCGAGATCAAGGACATCAGCCCGCCGCGCGACATCGTGGATGCGATGGCCCGCCAGATGAAGGCCGAGCGCGAGAAGCGCGCCACGATCCTCGAGGCCGAGGGCTCGCGCCAGGGCGCGATCCTGCGCGCCGAGGGCGAGAAGCAGTCCGCCATCCTCGAGGCCGAGGGCCAGCGCGAAGCTGCGTTCCGCATCGCCGAAGCGCGCGAGCGCTCGGCGCAAGCAGAAGCGAAGGCGACCGAGATGGTCAGCGAGGCGATCGCCAAGGGCAATGTCAACGCGATTAACTACTTCGTCGCGCTGAAGTACGTCGAGGCGCTGCACAGCATCGGCATCGCGCCGAACCAGAAGGTGATCTTCATGCCGATCGAGACCGCGGGCGTGCTCGGGTCGCTCGGTGGCATCGGTGAGCTGGCGAAGGAAGCCTTCGCCAAGCGTGGAGCCTGAGCATGGACATCACCCAGATCCTTTATTGGCATTGGTGGGTCGCCGCGGCCCTGCTCGCCATCCTCGAGATGGTGATGCCGGGCACGCTGTTGATCTTCTTCGCCGCCGCCGCCGCGGTGGTGGGTGCCCTGGCGTTCGCCATCCCCGGCCTGTCGTGGAAGATGGAGTTCCTGGCGTTCGCGGCGCTGTCGGTGGCCGGGATCTTCGCCTGGCGTGCCTACCGCAAGAAACATCCCGAGCAGCTCGACGGCACCGACCACCCGATGCTGAACAAGCGCGCCGACCAGTACATAGGGCGCGTCGTCGTGGTGCAGGAAGCGATCGTCAACGGTCAGGGCAAGGCCAAGGTCGACGACACGATCTGGCGCGTGAGCGGGCCGGACGCGGCGGTTGGCACGAACGTGAAGGTGGTTGCAACCGACGGCGGTTTCTTGAAGGTCGAGAAGGCATGAGCGCGCTCGGCGACTTCTCGGTCGCCACGATCGACGGCAAGCCGCTGCCGCTCACGAACTACGCCGGCAAGGCGGTGCTGGTGGTGAACGTGGCGAGCCAGTGCGGGCTTACGCCGCAGTACGCCGGGCTCGAGAAGCTGCACGAGGAGTTCGGCGGCAAGGGCCTGGTGGTGCTCGGCCTGCCGTGCAACCAGTTCGGCGCGCAGGAGCCGGGCACCGAAGCCGAGATCGCCACCTTCTGCGAGACGAAGTTCGGCGTGAAGTTCCCGATGGGCTCCAAGCTGGAAGTGAACGGCAAGGGGCGTCATCCACTCTACGGATGGTTGGTAAGCACGACGGGTGGAGCGGATATTGCGTGGAACTTCGAGAAGTTCCTGGTGGGCCGCGACGGTAAGAGCGTCACGCGTTTCTCGCCGAAGGTGACGCCGGAAGATGCCGCGTTGCGCGCGGCGGTGGTCAAAGCGATCGCATAGAAGGGGGTTGACGATGGGGGTCTTCCGTTCGTTCCGGTCCCGGTTGTTCGTCGCCGGCTCAGTCATCGCGGTGCTCACCGGCTGCGGGCTCGCTCCCCCATACGAAGCCCCGCCTCCCCCGCCCCTGCAGACCTCGCACTGGAACGGCGTGTTCGCGTTCCGCATCAACCTGCCACCGGCGCAGGCCGCGACCCACGACGTGAACATCGCGGTCGTGAACCCCTACTACCGCGAAGAGGAGAGCGCGCTGCTGGTCCCGATCTACTCCAAGGTCGGCAAGGGCTTCTCGGCGTCGATGGGCGCCGACCTTGAGAAGCTGCTGGTCGCCAAGGGCCTGACGGCGACCGGCCCGTTCCCGTCGCTCGACGACATCACCTATGCCGAGAAGAAGGGCGCGGCGCTGACGCTGGCGCCGCGCGTGTTCATCATGACCGAGGTCCGCTACGAGGGTGCGCCGCTGATCGTGATCGGCGGCGTGCAGCTCGCCGACGGCACTGTGGCGCAGGCGCGTTCCGAGCGGTCGTTCGTGATGGTGACCAGCGGCTGGATCTCGTTCGTGATGCAGGAGCCGCTGTCGGGCGAGAAGATGTGGATCAAGAAGCTCGAGCTGGATCCGATCGAGTCTCGCGGTGTCGAGGTCTATCTGGCGACGCCGGTGATGCACACAGTGTCGGGCGCCTGGGGCGCTACCTGGGAGGCGCCGACCGGCCACTACACGACCACGACCACACTGCTCTACGACGGCAAAGTCGACGCGCTGGCCGACGCGCTGATGACCGTCTACCCGACCACGATGCAGCGCTTCTGGCAGTTCCTCGACCCCGAGGAGCTGAAGCACCTCAAGGCGAAGAGCCAGGAGATCCGGGCGCGCAAGGTCTACTGAATCTGGGGGCAGGTCGCGCTTTGCGACTTTCGACGCACAACGACTGAATCTCCGCGGCGCAGGGATCGCGGCGCTGTAACCAAGGCACAAGGAGGTGCCGGATGTCCCGCCCGCTCAGACTCGAATACGCCGGCGCGTTCTACCATGCGTTCAGCCGCGGCAATGCGCGTGGCACCGTGTTCCACAAGCCCGCCGACTTCGAGGCCTTCCTCGATTTGCTCGGCGAGACCTGCCTGCGCTTCGATTGGCACTGCCACGCGCATTGCCTGATGCTCAACCACTACCACCTGCTGATCGAGACGCGCGCGCCCACGTTGTCGGTGGGCATGCGGCACCTCAATGGCGTGTTCACACAGCGCCACAACCGGCGCCACAAGCGCGTTGGCCACGTGTTCCAAGGTCGCTTCAAGGCGTTGCTCGTGCAAGACGAGCGCTATCTGCTCGAGCTCGCCCGCTACATCGTGCTCAATCCGGTGCGCGCGAAGCTGGTGATGCGGCCGACGGATTGGCGCTGGAGCAGCCACGACTGGCTCACTGGTCGTCGGCAGGCGCCACCATGGGCGGATCCGTCAGCGGTCTGGGCTCGGCTGGCGTCGAACGCGGGCGCCGCATCGCGAGCCTTCTCCGAATACCTCGGTCGTTCGCACGAGGCGCCTGCCATGGGTTGGAGCAACGACGGTGTGCTCGGCGACGAGGCCTTCAAGCGCGCGCGGACCGAGGTCGTCGCCACAAGGCGTCATGCGGCGGAGGTCCCCATCGCCATGCGCGTGGTCGATCGACCGCCGTTGTCGGAACTGCTCGACGGCGCGTGGGCGCGCGGAGGGGGCGATTTGGACCTACAGGTCGACCATGCCGTGACGCGCTGGCGCTACTCGCAAGGTGAGGTCGCGCGCCACCTCGGCATCAATCGCATCACGGTCGCCCGGGCGATTGCGCGCCGACGAAAGTAACAAAGCGCGACCTGACCCCTTACTCCAGTTCGAACTGCGCCTGCACCGTGGCGGACACGCGGATCTCGCCGGCGCTATAGGTCTCGGCGACGCTGCCCTTCATCGCGTCCATCGACGCCGCTCGCATCATCATCGGCTGCGGGCCTTGCTCGCCGCCCTGGCCCGAGGCGCTGTAGATCGGGCCGAGATCGGCACCGAGCGAATCGGCCAAGGCTTCCGCATTGCGGGTGGCGTCCTCGCCAGCCAAGCGCAGCGCCTGGCGCGACAGCTCCTTGCTCTTGCTCGATGAAAGCTGCGGCGGGCTCACTTCGTTCACGCCAGTCGTGAGCGCCTGTTCCATCAATTTGCCGAGCTTGCTCAGGTCGTTGAGCTCGATCGTGGTGGTGCGCTGCACCAGGTAGCCCAGCATCACGCGCTTGCCGTTGTTCCAGTCGAACTCTGGCTGGATCTGGATGCCGGTGGTCTGGACCTTCTCCTTCTTGATGTCGAGGTCATCGGCGACTTCCATCACGCGCGCGACCACCGCATCGGCCTCGGCCTGCGCAGCGCCCAAGTCCTTGTTGCGGGCGGCGATGCTGAGCATCACGGTCGCGCGGTCGGGCGCGGCCACCACTTCGCCCTGGCCGTTCACCGACACGAGGCGCGGTGGCGGGGTGCCGCCGGGCTGCATCGAGCAGGCCGCGAACAGCGGGAGCAGGGCGAAGAGGATTAGCGTGCGCATGGGGAGCTCCGGGAAAGAAATAGGTATCAGAGTCATTTTCATCGAAAATGACTCTGATACCTATTTCCTGATACCTATTTCCTCGACAATCCGCGCCCATGAAAGAGCCCCTCGCCACCCGTTCACCGCGCATTGGCTTCGTCTCGCTCGGCTGCCCCAAGGCGCTGGTGGACTCCGAACGGATCCTGACCCAGCTCAAGGTCGAGGGTTACGAGGTGGTCGGCACGCATGCCGAGGCCGACGTGGTGGTGGTGAACACCTGCGGCTTCATCCAGAGCGCGCAGGACG
>JANNEA010000184.1:0-4143 GCA_031388175.1 Gammaproteobacteria bacterium | reverse complement strand
CGCAAGGGCGTGCTGCAGCAGACCCGCCGCCACTCGTTCATCTGCGCGCTGCTCGGCATCAAGCATGCGGTGATTGCGGTGAACAAGATGGACCTCGTCGGGTGGTCGCAGCCGGCCTTCGACGCGATTGAGCGCGACTATCGCGCCTTCGCCAGGGAGCTCGGCTTCGCTTCCATAAAGCAGGACCTGAAGGTCGTGCCGTGTTCGGCGCTCGCCGGCGACAACATCGTGCAGCGCAGCACGCAGATGCCCTGGTACAAGGGACCGACCGTGCTCGAGGTGCTCGAGCAGGTCGAGCTGACGCAGGATGTGCGGCTCGCCGACCTGCGCTTCCCGGTGCAGTTCGTGAACCGGCCGAGCGCGGACTTCCGCGGTTTCTGCGGCACCTTGGCGGCCGGCGTGGTCAAGCGCGGCGACCGGGTGATGGTGCTGCCGAGCAAGCGCACCAGCACGGTCAAGCAGATCCTCGGCGTCGGCGGCGAGGTCGCACAAGCCGAAGCGCCCGAGGTGATCACGCTCACGCTCAGCGACGAGATCGACGTCTCGCGCGGCGACATGATCGTGCAGCCGGACCGCGCGCCGAACCTGGGCCGCGAGTTCGACGCCGACCTGGTGTGGATGGCCGAGCCCGCGCTCACGCCCGGAAAGGCCTACTTGTTCCGCCTCGGCACCAAGTACGCGCGCGGCACGGTCGCGGCGATCCACCACGAGGTGGACGTGAACACGCAGGAGCGACGCGTGGCCAGCGCGCTCCCCATGAACCACATCGGCCGCGTGCGCGCGGTGCTCAACGAACCCACGGCCTTCGATGCCTACGCCCAGAGTCCGCTGACCGGCGCCTTCGTGGTGATCGACCTCATCAGCAACGGCACCCTGGGCGCCGGCATGATCAGCGCCGAGGTCGCGCGCGATGTGCCCGACCGCGCGGTCGACGTCGTATGGCACGAGCACAAGGTCGGCAAGCCGCAGCGCGCCGGGCAGAAGCAGCAGCGCCCCTGCGTGGTCTGGTTCACCGGCCTGTCCGGCTCGGGCAAGAGCACGCTGGCCAACGCGCTCGAGCACGAGCTCTGGCGCCGCGGCCACCACACCTACCTGCTCGATGGCGACAACATCCGCCACGGCCTGAACAAGGACCTCGATTTTACCGACGCCGGCCGGGTCGAGAACATTCGCCGCATCGGCGAGGTCGCCCGGCTGTTCGTCGACGCCGGCCTGATCGTGATCACCGCATTCGTCTCGCCGTTCCGTCGCGAGCGCGAGCTGGTGCGGGGGATGGTGGAGGGCGGCGAGTTCATCGAGGTGTTCGTGGACACGCCGCTCGCGGTCTGCGAGCAGCGCGACCCGAAGGGCCTTTACAAGCGCGCCCGTGCGGGCGAGGTGGCGGCGTTCACCGGTATCTCCTCGCCCTACGAGGCGCCCGAGACCCCCGAGCTGCGCCTCGAAACCGCGACGCTCACGGTCGAGCAGGAGCTCGAGCTCGTCATCGCGGAGCTCAAGCGTCGCGACGTGATCCAGGGCTGAGGCCGATGCCATGCTGATCAACTGCGTCGCCTACCAGGATGGCCGCAAGCTCGCCGATGTCGGCGAGCGCGACATCAAGCCCTACCTCGCCGAGCCGGGCTGCTTCGTCTGGATCGCACACAAGGATCCGTCGGAGATGGAGCTCGCCGACCTGCAGGACGCGCTCGACCTGCATCCGCTCGCGGTCGAGGACGCCCGCCACGGCCACCAGCGGCCGAAGATCGACGAGTTCAGCGGTTCGCTGTTCACCGTGCTGCACCTGGTCGAGATGCACCAAGGCGAGCTCACGGTCGGCGAGGTGATGGTGTTCATCGGCTCGAACTACGCGGTGTCGGTGCGCACCGGCGCCGAGAAGGGCTTCACCGATGTGCGCAAGCGCTGCGAGCAGGAACCCGAGCTGCTCAAGCACGGCCCGGCCTTCGTGCTCTACGCCTTGATGGACTCGGTGGTCGACCGCTACTTCCCGATCCTCGACGAGCTCGAGACCGAGCTCGAGGCGCTCGAGGACCGGATCTTCGAGGGCAGCGACCCGCGCGCCAACATCGAGGTGCTGTACGCGCTCAAGCGCAAGCTCACCACGCTCAAGCACGCGGTCGCGCCGCTGCTGGATGGCGCGAGCAAGCTCTACGGTGGGCGCGTGCCGCCGGTCTGCGCCAACCTCGGCGATTACTTCCGTGACGTCTCCGACCACCTGGTGCGGATCAACCAGTCCATCGACACCGCGCGCGATACGATTGCGACCGCGATCTCGGTGAACCTGTCGTTGATCACGGTGCAGGAGGGCGAAGTGGTGAAGCGGCTGGCGTCCTACGCCGCGCTCATCGGCATCCCGACGCTGATCGCCGGGATCTACGGCATGAACTTCACGCACATGCCCGAGCTTGACTGGCTGCTCGGCTACCCGTTTGCGCTGCTGCTGATGGTGATCGCCGACCTGCTCATGTTCTGGCAGCTGCGCAAGGCGAAGTGGATCTGACCCCGATGCCCAGCAAGCTCTATATAAAGACCTTCGGCTGCCAGATGAACGAGTACGACTCGGCCAAGATGGCCGCCGTGCTCGGTGCGAGCCATGGGCTCACGCTCACCGCGGACCCCGCGGAGGCCGCGGTGATCTTGGTGAACACCTGCTCGGTGCGCGAGCGCGCGCAGGAAAAGGTGTTCTCCGAGCTCGGGCGCTGGAAGCAATACAAGGTCGCCAATCCCGCCGTGGTCATCGGTGTCGGTGGCTGCGTCGCCAGTCAGGAAGGCGAGGGCATCGTCACGCGCGCGCCTTACGTCGACCTGGTGTTCGGCCCGCAGACGCTGCATCGCCTGCCCGCGATGCTCGACTGCGCGCGCGCCACGCGCAAGCCGGTGGTGGATGTCTCGTTCCCTGAGATCGAGAAGTTCGACCACCTGCCGCCGCCGCGGGCCGAGGGCGCGACCGCGTTCGTCTCGATCATGGAAGGCTGCTCGAAGTACTGCTCGTTCTGCGTGGTGCCCTACACCCGCGGAGAGGAGGTCTCGCGGCCCTTCGATTCGATCCTCGCCGAGGTCGAGGCCTTGGCCGGGCAGGGCGTGCGCGAGGTCACGCTGCTCGGCCAGAACGTGAACGGTTACCGCCACGACGGTGCCGACCTTTCGCTCCTACTGCGCGCGATCGACCGCATCCCGGGCATCGAGCGCCTGCGCTTCATGACCTCGCATCCGCTCGAGTTCGGCGAGTCGCTGATCCGCGCCTACGCCGAGCTGCCCGCGCTCGCGAACTACCTCCATCTCCCGGTGCAGTCCGGCTCCGACCGCATCCTCGCCGCGATGAAGCGCGGCTACACCGCGCTCGAGTTCAAGCACAAGGTCCGCCGCCTGCGCGAGGTGCGCCCGACCATCTCGCTGTCGTCAGACTTCATCGTCGGCTTCCCCGGCGAGACCGAGGCCGACTTCGAGCAGACGATGCGGCTGATCGAAGATCTGCAACTCGACCAGGCGTTCTCGTTCATCTACAGCCGCCGCCCGGGCACGCCGGCCGCTGCGCTCGCTGACGACACGCCCGAGGCGCTCAAGCACCAGCGGCTCACGCGGCTGCAGGAAACGGTGCACGCGTACGGACTCGCCTACGCCGAGCGCTTGGTGGGCACGACGCAGCGCCTGTTGGTCGAGCGCTTCGCGACGCGCCATGACGATGCCGGCCCGCGTGAGCTCGCCGGCCGCACTGAGTGCAACCGTTGGGTTAACTTCGCCGGCCCCGAGCAGCTCATCGGCCGCTTCGTCGAGGTGGTGGTCACGGAAGTGCGCCCGTACTCGCTGCGCGGCAGATTGCCCGCCTCGCCCCCCTACGGGCGCGACGAAGCGTCGTCCGCAGTCGCCTGATGGCCACCAGCGCCGCCTCCCAGGACCTAACGCTCGAGCCGCTCGACAACGAACGCCTCGCGATGCTCTGCGGCCAGTTCGACGAGCACCTCCGCTTGATCGAGCGCCGCTTGGGTGTCGAGATCAACAACCGCAGCAACGCGTTCCGCGTGATTGGCGAGGCGGCGACCGTGCAGTCGGCGACCGAGGTGCTGCGCCGGCTCTACGGCCGGGCCGCGAACGAGGCCATCACGCTCGAGCAGGTGCACCTCGCGCTGGTCGAATCCGGCGCTGATG
>JANNEA010000182.1:0-19630 GCA_031388175.1 Gammaproteobacteria bacterium | reverse complement strand
CGCCGCGCTCGGCACCGCGTTCCAGCTGATCGATGACGTGCTCGACTACGAAGCCGATCCCGGCGAGACCGGCAAGAACCTGGGCGACGACCTGGCTGAGGGCAAACCCACGCTGCCGTTGATCCGTGCGCTCGCGGTGGGCAGCGCCGCGCAGCGCGAGGTGATCAGCCACGCGATCGAGCAGGGTTCAGTCGAGCGTCTGGCCGAAGTGCTCGCCGCGGTGCGCGCCACCGATGCGCTCGATCACACCCGGGCCGCCGCCCAGAGCCAAGCCGACGCCGCACGCCAGGCCCTCGCCGGACTGGCACCGGGGCCGCATCGGGACGCGCTCGACGCGCTCACCCGCATCGCCGTCGACCGCCGCAGTTGAGCCTGCATCTGGCATCGCGTTGCCCGCCTACCCCCCTTCCTGTAAAGTCCGCGCCCTTCCGGGGTGTAGCTCAGTTTGGTAGAGCGCTTGGTTCGGGACCAAGAGGTCGCAGGTTCGAATCCTGTCACCCCGACCATTTCCGATGACCGCCTCCCATGGCCGTTAGGCTCGTCCTTCTCCTCGCCGCCACGCTCGTGCTCGCAGGCCTCGGGCTGCGCGGCATCTGGGAGAGCGACGAGGGTCGCTACGCCGCCGCCGCGGTACGCATGGCGGATTCAGGCGACTGGCTCACCCCGCGCCTCGACCTCGACCAGCCCCACCTCACCAAGCCGCCGCTGACCTACTGGGCGATCGCGGTCTCGACCACGCTCCTCGGCCGCAGCGAGTTCGCGGCGCGCCTTCCCAACGCGATCGCGTTCCTGCTGACCGTCCTGCTGCTGCTCCGGCTCGGTCCGGACTTCGCGCCGCAACGGCCCTGGCTGCCCGGCCTCATCTATGCGACCGCGCCGGTCACGGTGCTCGGCGCCGGGGTCATCACCACCGACACCCTGCTCACGCTGTTCGAGGTCGCTGCGGTGTTCTGCTGGTGGCAGTCGCGCCGCGAACCCGCGCGCTGGATCCTCTTGATGTGGCTCGCGTTCGGGCTGGGGTTCATGACCAAGGGCCCGCCGGCGCTGCTGCCGTTGATCGCGATCAGCGTGTTCCACCTGGCACGCGGTGAACGACCAGCGCTCAAGACGCTGTTCGCGCTGCCTGGCGTGGCCGTGTTCCTGCTGATTGGGGGCTGGTGGTTTGCGCTGCTGATCGCGCGGGATCCGAGCCTCGCCGGCTGGTTCTTCGGTCACGAGTTCATCGACCGCTTCGCCAGCCGCGTGCACGACCGCAACCCGCAGTGGTACGCGCCGATCACGGTCTACCTGCCGGTGCTGCTGGGCGGCCTGCTGCCCTGGGTGCTGCTGGCCTGGCGCGGCCGTCGGGGGCCGTGGCTGGCGGAGTCAGGCTGGTGGCGGAGCCAGCCGCCTGATCGGGTCTGGCTCGCGCTGTGGTTCGTGCTGCCGTTCATCGTGTTCTGCCTGTCGCAGTCGCGGCAGCCCGGCTACATGCTGCCGCTGTTCGCGCCGCTCGCGCTCATGCTCGGCCGTACGCTTGCGCCGCGCTTCGACCTGGCAACGATCGGCGCCCGGGCAGTGCTCGTGCTCGCGGTCGCGCTCACGCTCGGGCTCCAGCTCTGGCTCGGTCAGTGGCAGTACTACAAGGACTCGCGCGCGCTGCGCGACCTGCTGGTCGCCGAGGCCGGGCTCACCGCAAGCGACCGCGTGCTGTTCGTGGACCGCTGGCCGCAGTGGGGCCTGCGCTTCTATCTGCCGATCAGCATCGGCCATGTCGACCGGATCGACGAGGCCTGCGCCGCGCTCGCGCCTGCCGGCCGCACGGTGTTGATCACGCGGGCGGTGCAAGCCTCGGCGTTGGGCGCGGCGCTACGCGCCTGCGCCACCACGCCGCTGCTCATCGATGCGCCGCACTACGACGCGCGGGTGCTGATCGTCTCGAGATGAAGAAATGGTCTCGATGAAGAACGGGTTGGCGGCGCTGAGCGTGTGATGCCTCGCCAGCCCGGTATCGCGTCCGCGTCTTAGGGCTGCCGGGGGCTCACACACTCCCCGCGAGTCGGCTAGTGGTGGTGGCCGCCTGCGCCGTGGACGTGGCCGTGCTCGAGCTCCTCTTCGGAGGCCGCGCGCACGGCGATGACCTCGACCGTGAAGTGCAGGTCCTGGCCGGCCAGCGGATGGTTGGCGTCGACCGTGACCATGTCGCCCTGGATGTGGGTGACCGTGACCACGCTCGGGCCGGAATGAAAGCGCATGCCCACGTCGACGCCACCCTCGAACATGCGTTTCGGCACCTTCTCAACCAATTTGTCGTCGCGCGGGCCATAGCCCTCGGCCGGCGCGACCGAGACGCTGAGCTTGGCACCGGTCACCTTACCCTCGAGCGCGGTCTCGAGCCCAGGCACCAGGTTGCCGATGCCATGGATGTAGACCAGCGGCTCGTTGCCGTCGGAACTGTCGATCACGGCGCCAGCGCCGTCCTTGAGCGTGTAGTGGATCGAGACGACGGCGTGCTTGGCGATCTGCATGGCGGACCTGGAAGGTTGAGTGGGTTTCGGCGGGCGCGAATCCTACACAACCTTCTGCAGGCTGACCACCAGCACGACCATGCCGAACAGCAGCACCAGGCTGCCGGACAAGCGGTTCAGGGTCTGCATCCAATCGCGGTTCATGTGGCCGCGCAAGGACCCGGCGACGTTGGCCAGGATGAACCACCAGGTCGCTGAACCCAGCAGCACCCCGAGCACGAACACGCTGGCGCCCGTCGCGCTGAGCGCAGTCGCCAGGCCGAGGCCGGCGTAGATCGCGAGGAACGACAGGACCGACGCGGGGTTGGTGAGCGTGAGCAGGAAGGTGCCGAGGAACGCGCTCCACAGCGACTTGCCGGTGACCGTGGCCGGCGTGTGCGAGGGTTCGGCCAGCACCGTGCGCAAGCCGAGCGTGATCAGCACCAGGCCGCCGCCGATGCCGAGGATCTGCTCGACCGCGAGCAGGTAGGCGCTCACGGTCGACAGGCCGAAGCCAGCGACCGCGCCGTAGCACGCGTCGGCGACCGCAGCGCCCATGCCGACCGCGAGGCCGGCGCGCACGCCGTGCGCGAGGCTGCGGCGGATGCAGAGCACGCCGATCGGACCGACCGGCACCGCGATCGCGAAGCCGACCGCGAAGCCCTTGAGCAGCAGCGCGATCATGCCGTGCCCGCCTCCACGACCGGCACGTGGCGCCGGGTCACGATCACCGCGATCGTCAACGCCATCAGCAGCACGGTCGCGGCCAGCAGGAACGGCAGGCCGGTCGCGCTGCCACCATCGTTGAGCGCGATGCCGAGCGCGAGCACCTGGGTGAACATGAACGGCGCGAACAGGCCGGTGACACCCATGAACGATGCGTTCGCCCCCTGCAGCTGCCCTTGCTCGTTCACCGGCACGCGCTGCGTCATCAAGGACTGCACCGAAGGCCCGAAGAAACCCGTTCCAGCCAGCAGTGGCAGCGACAACATGAACAGCGGGCCGCTCGGTGCCAGGCCCATCCAGGCGAGGCCGAGCGCACCGCTGGCGAGGCCGAGCACGGTCGCACGGCGTTCACCGATGCGCGCGACCACCGGCCGCACCAGGAAGCCCTGCACCACAACGTTGCAGATGCCGACCAGCGCCAGCATCGAGCCGACCATGACCGTGCTCCAGCCGTAGCGGTAACCGGTGTAGAGCACGAACGATGACGGCAGCACCCAGTGCGCGATCTGGAACAGGAAGTAGGTCGAGGCCAGGCCGAAGAGTTCCGGGTGACCGCGCAGCAGCTTGAGCGAGCCCAGCGGGTTGGCGCGGCGCCAGGCGAAGCGCTCGCGCTTCTCCGGCACCAGCGACTCCGGCAGCACGAACCAGCCGTAGCAGAAGTTGGCGAGCGACAAGCCACCGGCGACCCAGAACGGCAGGCGCGGATCGAAGTGGCCGAGCCAGCCGCCGAGCGCCGGACCGAGCACGAAGCCGACACCGAAAGCCGCGCCGATCTTGCCGAACGCGGCGGCGCGCTTCTCGGGCGGCGTGACATCGGCGATGTAGGCGGTCGCCGCCGAGAACGAGGCCGCAGTGAGGCCCGACAGCACCCGGCCGATGAGCAACCACCACAGCGTCGGCGCCAGCGCCATCACCAGATAGTCGATGCCGAGGCCGAGGTTCGACCCGAGCACCACCGGTCGCCGACCGAAGTGGTCTGACAACGCGCCCTGGATGGGGCTGCCGACGAACTGCATCAGCGCCCACAGCGTCATGAACAATCCGAGGATCCGCGCGGCGTGGCCGGTGTCGCCGCCGACGAAGCCCTCGATCAACTTCGGCAGCACCGGGATCACGATGCCGAGCGCGAGCACATCGAGCAGGACGGTGATCAGGATGAACGCGACGGCCGCGCGGCGAACGGTCATATCTCTCGGTCTACGCGACGGCGACGCAATTGCGGCCTGCTGCCTTGGCTCGTGCCAGCGCATGCTCCGCCCGCCGGAACAGATGCTCGAAGTTCTTGTCCTCGGCCACGCGGGTCGCGGTCCCGAGCGAGGCGGTCACCGACAGCAGCGTCGGACCCACCGCGCGCGACGCGATCTGGATGCACAGCCGCTCGGCCACGCCCCTGGCGTGCTCGGCGCTGGACTCCGGCAGCAGCACCGCGAACTCCTCACCGCTGACCCGCGCCACCAGGTCGCTCGGCGGCGACAGCGCGATGATCTCCTGGGCGATGTCGGTGAGCACATCGTCGCCGATCGCATGGCTGTGCTCGGTGTTGATCTGGCGCAGATGGTCGACCGCGACCACGACCACGCTCAGCGCGGTGGGGCCACGCTGGGTCCGCGCGAACCACTGCGCGCCGGCCTCGAAGAACGCGCCGCGGTTGGCGACCCCGGTGAGCGCATCGCTACCGGCGAGGCGCGAGACCTCGACCCGCGACCCGAGCAGCTCGGCCTCGACCCGCGAGGAGTTGAGGAACAGGAAGGCGAAGCTCCAGATCGTGCCGAACACCAGGTTGAAGATGTGGTTCAGGACCGAGGCCAGCTGCCCGGCGAGGATGTCGTAGTCGGCCGGCGCAATCAGCAGCTGACCGCCACGCCAGAAGCGCACCAGGCCATAGGCCAGCAGCACCAGGGCACAGAGCCGCGCCGCAGCCCGCAGATGCGGCGTGGCCTCGTCCTTGAGGATCCAAGCGGCACGGAGCATCAGCAGACCGATCGCGAAGCTGCCGAGCGCGATGCTCACCAGGTCAGGGATCAGCAGCAGGCGCCCGGCGATCATCGACACCGCGCCGCCGATGGTCGCGCCCCAGGTCATGGGGTCGCGCGCGCTGCGGCCGAAGAAGTAGAGCGCGCCGACCACCACCGTCGTGCCCCAGGCCAGCGCCAGCATCTGCGATGCCAGGTTGCCCAACCACGGCACGTCGTAGACACCACGCAGTGTGAACAGCAGCGCCGTGAGCGCGGCCAGACCGATCGATGCGACCCACCAGCCGAACCCAGCGTAGCTCCGGCGGAACTGCCAGTACGCGAACAGCGCGATGAACATCACGACCAGCATGAGCACGGTCGAGAAGGCGACGGAACGCGGGTCGATGATCAGCATGGAGACGAAACCTCAGGGTGGCGAGGCTCGTCGTGATGCTACCCCAATGGTCGTCGCGAAGAAGGCGCCCCAGCGCCGCCGCGAGGCATGCCGGGGGGCGCGTGAACTAGTGGTGGGTCCCGGCGGACGACGGCCCCGGCGCCGCATCCGCCTGCGACATCGCCGCGCGCGGCAGGTAGGTGCCGTGCGCGCTCATGTCGATCAGCCGGAGATGCTCCGCATCCTGGCACTCGATGACCAGATGATGGCGCGACACGTCCAACGGCGCATCGCCCAGCACCACATCGCAGTCGCTGGCGCGGCCGACCACGAAACGCCCGGCGCGCAGCGTGATCCGCAGGTGTTCGCCGTCGCGCAGCTGCCAGCCCTTGTCGGTGGCGACGAGTTGTACACGGCGGTGCGCCAGGTAGATATTCACCACCTGATCGAGCGGCACGGTCACCGCGACCGGCGTGTTGATCGGCAGCCGTCGATAGTCGGCGCTGGCACGCACGTTGGTGAAGCTCTGCGCCTCGTCGAACGACAGCGACGGCGCTTTGGGCCGCATCGCGCCGATCTGCGTCGCGGCAGGCTCACCGAGACGGCGCACCAGTTGCTCGAGCAGGTCGCGGCGTTCGGCCAGATAGCGCAGGTAGGTGGAAAGGGCCACGCGCAGGTAGCGATCGCTGAGTTCGCGATGCTCATCCACGCTGCGCATGATCGCGCGCCAGCCGTGCTCGTCGGCGAAGCTCACCGCCTCGAGCTCGCGCCAGGCGCCGTGGGCCGGATCGCCGCTGGCGTAGCTCCACTGCACCAGCTCGCTCAGGCACTGCTGCAACCGATGGGTCTGTTCGAGCTCGACCCAGGCGCGCGCGCCGTCGAACTGCACCGCGGCCTTGGCCACGTGCACCGGCAGATGACCGAGCGGCTCGAGCGCGGCGGCGAACTCCGCCGGCGACTCGAAGCGCCGCATGCGGCCGTCCACGACGACCTCGAGCGCGCCCCCGCCCGTCACCAACTGCTTCAATCCATCGAGGAGATGTTCACCCATGGCCTGAGACTAGGCCCTGGGCGGAACCCCACCGTGATTCGGTTCACAGTTCCCAGATAAGGAGGGAACTATCGCTCGCCGAGTGTGACGCGCGTCACATCAGCAGCTGGGCGGCGATCGCCATGCAGCAGAGCCAGCCGGTGGCGAATGACAGCGTGCGCAGCCAGGGGATCGCCAGGGCGTAGACGACCGCATGCACGACGCGGGCCCAGAAGTACACCGTGGTCGCGAGCAGCGTCACGTCGTTGAGCACGCCGGCCGAATGCGCGGTCAGCACGAGCGCCGCGAACACCACCAGATTCTCGACCGCGTTGTAGTGCGCGGCCTTGAGGCGCGTGGCCCAGGCCGCGAGCGGATTCGGGTTCGATGGATAGCTCACCGCCTCGACCAGGCCGCGAACCATCAGGGCGTTCAGTATGTAGGGCACCCACATGAGTGCGGTGAACGCAGCGACGAGCGTGAGATAGGTCAGTTCGTGCGTCATGGTGAAACTCCTGTTTTGCGGCGGGCGAACGGCAGGATAACCGACTCCGCTTGACCACCATCAGGGCGCCACCACCCGCCGCATGCTCCGATGGCGCCATGAAGCCCCCTCGCATCCCGATTTGGGTCGTGGTCGCCGACCAGAGCCGCGCGCGGTTGTTCAAGTACGGCCACGAGGACGGCGGCCTCGTCGAGGTCGAGGACATCGTGTTCCCCGAGGCGCGGCTGCACCAGCACGAGATCATGTCCGACGCCGCGGGCCAGGCGCCGGGCCGGGACAAGCACGACTCCTACGATCCGCGCGGCGCGGCCAAGGCGCATCGGCGCAAGGCGTTCGCGCATGCCATCGGCGAGCGGCTGGAGACGAAACGCAACGCGGGCGAGCTCGGCGGCTTCTACCTGATCGCGGAGCCAGGCTTACTCGGCGAGCTGCGCGCCACGCTCAGCGACCCGCTGGTGAAGCAGCTGCGTGGCGAGGTGCCGCACCACGAGACACAGGTCTCGGGCGCCGAGATCCGCGCGCTGCTGCCGGTCGACCTCTAGCTCAGCGCATCGTCCGCAGCGCGAGGCCCGCGGCAGCCACGCTCACCGCCACGGCGCAAGCCGCACCCATCGGTGACAGCGCCGCCTGCGCAAGCAGCAAGGTCACTTCCACCACCCACGGCGTCAGCAGCACCGCACCCGCCGCGAGCAGCGCCAGGGCCATCGCGCGCGCCCAGCGCTGTTTGCGCTCGACATTGGCCACACCCGCGCGCACCCGCGCGACGAAGGCCGCGTCATCCGCAGGCGACGCCTGTGCCGCGAACGCGCGTCGCAGCGCCTGATCGAGCTTCTCGTCGGGACCGTGGTCAGACATCGGAGCGCCCTCCGTCACCGTCATCAGAGTAGTCCGAAAGGTGGCCGCGCAACGCAGCCGCCCCACGGGAGATGTGTGATTTCACCGTGCCGAGCGGCAGGCCGGTCGCCTCGGCGACCTCGCTCTGGCTCAGGCCCTCGGCATAGGTCAGCACCACGCAGGCGCGCTGCGCCGAGGTGAGCCGCGCCAACGCCGCGTCCAGGTCGCGCTCGACCGCGACGCGGCCGGCGAGCGGGCTCTCCGGCGACGGCACGACCTCCGCCACCGCTGCCAGGTCCACGAGCGGTGCGCCGACCCGGCGCTGGTGCGCGAGCCAGGCGTTCACCGCGATGCGCTTGAGCCAGCCGCCGAAGGCGCCGGCTTGGCGCAGCGTGCCGAGCGCGCGCCAGGCCTGGACGAAGGTCTCCTGCGCCAGGTCGTCGGCGAGCGCGTGGTCGCGGCACAGGCGGCGCAGCAGCGCGCGCGTCGGCGCCTGGCGCCGACGCACGAGCTCCTCGAATGCCGGACCGTCACCAGTGATCGCGAGCGCGACCACGACGGCCTCGGCGGCCGTCGCGAGGTTCACGCCTTGGGCTTCATGAACATGGCCGAGGCGAAGATGCCGGCGCCGATGCAGACCAGAAGCGCCGCGACGCCGATCAGGATCTTGCCGCCGGTGAAGACGGCGAAGAAGAAGATGCCCACGCCGACCGCGCCGGTGATGAAGCCACCGCGGCGCGTGTTCTCAGGCGAGTCATGCGACTGTTCCGCCACGCTCGCACCGAGCAGGCGGTCGAGCGTCTCCTTGTCGAGGCTCGCGCCCTTCTCGATCGCCATGCGGATGGTCTTCTCGGTCTCCATCCGGCGGCGGTGGTGGAGCACGATCGGCACGATCGTGACCAGGATCACGAACAGCCAGAAGACGATTGCGACGAGGGCGAAGTTGTCGGTGAATCCGTCGTGCATGGCAGGGCTCCGTGGTGGGGTTCGGTACTAGAGATGCGGGTCAGGGGCCGTTCGGATGCACCCCGGCCTCTTCTTTCTTCTTCTCCTGCTGCTGCAGGGCCCACATCTGGGCGTAGTGCCCGGCCTTCGCCAGCAAGGCGCCGTGGCTGCCCCGCTCCACGATCCGCCCCTGGTCCATGACCAGGATCTGGTCGGCGTTCATCACCGTGCTCAGGCGGTGGGCGATCACCAGGGTGGTGCGCCCGACCTTGATGCGGTCGAGCTCGGCCTGGATCGCCTGCTCGGACTTCGAGTCCAGCGCCGAGGTCGCCTCGTCGAAGATGAGGATTGCGGGTTCCTTGAGCAGGGCGCGCGCGATCGCGACCCGCTGCTTCTCGCCACCGGAAAGCTTCAAGCCCCGCTCGCCCACTGGGCTGTCGTAGCCATCGGGCAGGCGCTGGATGAACTCGTGGATGTGCGCGGCGCTCGCCGCCGCCTCGACCTCGGCGCGGGTCGCGTCGGTGCGACCGTAGAGGATGTTGTAGTAGATCGTGTCGTTGAACAGCACCGTGTCCTGCGGCACGATCGCGATCGCCGCACGGAGTGAGGCCTGGGTGTAGTCGCGGATGTCCTTGCCGTCCACGCGGATCGCGCCGCCATCCACGTCGTAGAAGCGGTACAGCAGGCGCGCCAGCGTGCTCTTGCCGCTCCCGGAGTGCCCCACCACCGCCACCGTGCCGCCCGGTGCGATCTCGAAGTCGAGATCGTGCAGGATGCCGCGGCGCGGGTCGTAGCCGAAGCGCACCGCCTCAAACTTGACGCGCGGTTGGCGCGTGACCAGCGGCACCGCGCCGGGTTTGTCCTGCACGTCCTGCGTCTCGTCGAGCAGGTTCCACAGCCGCTCCATGTTGGTGAGCGCCTGCTTCACCTCGCGGTACATCATGCCGAGCAGGTTCAAGGGCGCGGCGAGCTGCAGCAGGTAGGCGTTGACCAGCACCAGGTCGCCCACGGTGTACGCGCCCGCCACCACGCCGGCCGCGGCGCGCCACATCATCGCGGTCACGCCGATCGTCACCACCGCGACCTGGCCGAGGTTGAGCAACGCCAGCGTCTTCTGCGCCATCACCTGCGCGTCCTCGAGGTGCTTGAGGTTCTCGTCGTAGCGCGTGGCCTCGTGGGCCTCGTTGTTGAAGTACTTCACCGTCTCGTAGTTGAGCAGCGAGTCCACCGCGCGCTCGTTGGCGCGGGTGTTGGCCTCGACCGAAGCGCGGTAGTAGCGCGTGCGCCAGTCGGTGATCGAGAAGGTCCAGACCATGTAGGCGGCCAAGGTGGCGAACACGATCAGGGCGAAGCCCCAGTCGTAGACCCAGACCAGCACCACCGTGACCATGATCACTTCGAGCACGGTCGGCACGATCGTGTACAGCGACCAGTCGAGCAGGTCGGAGACCGCGCTGCCGCCGCGCTCGACATCGCGCGCCACGCCGCCGGTGCGCCGGCCGAGATGGAACTTGAGGCTCAGACCGTGCAGGTGGCGGAACACTTGCAGCGTGATCTGGCGGCTGGCGCGCGCCATCACCCGCGCGAACACGATCTGGCGCAGTTCGGTGAACAGCGTGGCGCCGAAGCGCGCGGTGCCGTAGGCCAGCAGCATCGCGACCGGCAGCATCACGAGCGTCGGTTCGAGGTTGAGGTCGTCGACCAGGTGCTTCATCGCGACCGGCACCAGCAGGTTCACCAGCTTGGCGGCGAACACGAGACCAAGCGCGAACGCGATGCGACCCCAGTAGGGCGAAAGGTAAGGCAGCAGCTCGCGTACGACCGCGAGGTCGCCGCGGTGCAGTTGAGGTGTTGAGGTAGAGTTCGCGTCCATGCCGGGCGCCGATTCTAGACTGGAAACCCCACGCCTCGGCCTCGCCGAGAACCTTGCGCAGTTCGCGCTGCTGGTGCTGGTGAACGCCTGCGTCGGCGCGATGGTCGGCATGGAGCGCAGCATCCTGCCGGCGATAGGCGAGTCGTTCGCGCTCGAAGCGCACAGCGCGCTGCTGTCGTTCATCGTGGTGTTCGGCCTGACCAAGGCCTTCACCAACTACCTGGCAGGCGGCTGGTCCGATGTGCACGGGCGCAAGCGCGTGCTGGTCGCGGGCTGGTTGATCGCGCTGCCGGTGCCGTTCCTCTTGATGTGGGCACCGAGCTGGACCTGGATCCTGGTCGCCAACGCGTTCCTCGGCGTGAGCCAGGGCCTGACCTGGTCCACCACCGTGATCATGAAGATCGACCTGGTCGGCCCGAAGTCGCGCGGCCTGGCGATGGGCCTCAATGAAGCTGCCGGTTACGGCGCCGTCGCGATCGCGGCCTGGGCCACCGGTTGGATCGCCGCCGACTACGGGCTGCGCCCGGAGCCGTTCTACCTCGGCGTGGTCTGCGCTGTTGCCGGCCTTGCGCTCTCGCTGTTCGCGGTGCGCGAGACCCGCAGCCATGCCGAACTCGAGACGCGTGAGCACGCGACACCGACCGTCGCGGTCGATGCCAAGCGCGTGTTCTGGGACACCACCTGGCGCGACCGCAACCTCGCGAGCGCGAGCCAGGTGGGCTTGGTCAACAACCTCAACGACGGCATGGCCTGGGGTCTGTTCCCGGTGGTGTTCGCGCTCGCCGCGCTGCCGCTGGATGCGATCGGCGTGCTCGCCGCGGCCTACCCCGCGAGCTGGGGCCTGCTGCAGCTCATCACCGGTGCCTGGTCGGACCACATCGGCCGCAAGCCGCTGATCGTGGCAGGCATGTGGCTGCAGGCGGTGGCGATCGGCGGCATCGCGCTCAGCGATGGGTTCGGCGGTTTCCTCACCAGCGCGCTCGCGCTCGGTGCCGGCACCGCCATGGTCTACCCCACGCTGCTCGCGGTGGTGGGTGATGTCGCGCATCCGGCGTGGCGCGCAAGGGCCGTGGGCGTTTACCGCTTGTGGCGCGACCTCGGCTACGCGATCGGCGCGCTGCTCGCCGGTATCACCGCCGACCTGTTCGGGCTCGATGCGGCGCTCTGGCTAGTGGCAGCGCTCACCTTCGCGTCGGGCACCACCGCCGCGCTGCGCATGAGCGAGACGCGGCCACAGACCGCTTGATCAACTCGACAGCGGTGCCGGCTTCGGCACGAACGGCAGCGCCACGACCCTATGGATCATCAGGCTGTCCGGGTAGTCGGCGGGATTCTCGACGCCCAAGCGCAGCGGCGAGCTCTCCGGCCGGTAGTGGAAGGTGCCGAACACGATGTCCCAGAACGGCGTCAGCACGCCATAGTTCAGGCACTCGCGCGGGTCGGCGCTGTGGTGATCGCGGTGCAGTTCGGTGCCCACGAACAGGTAGTTGAGCGGCCCGGCCTTGATCTCCACGTTGAAGTGCGAGACCAAGCCCTGCAGCGCGAGCAGCGCGTTGAAGATGAACAACGCCTGCGGCGAGATGCCGGCCAGCAGCATCGCGCCCTGCGTGACGATGAAGATGAACACGATGTTGAACGGATGCATCACCGCGTGCATCAGCAGGTAGACGCGGTCCGGCAGGTGGTGCGCCACGTGGATGCGCCAGAGGAAGCCGCCCACCGGCCCGCGCGCCTCGTGGCTCACGCGGTGCAGCCAGTACTGGAAGAACTCGAAGGTCAGCACCGCCGCGGCCACCTGCACCCACAGCGGCAACTCGCGCAGCAGGCCGGTGCTCCTGCCGGCGAAGGAGATGGCGAAGAACACCAGCGTGTAGCGGATCAAGGCGCTGGTGCCGCCGTTGACCACGATGTACATCAGGTCGCGGCCGAGCGAACGCCAGGTCATGCGCCACTCGCGCTTCATCGGGATCAGGAACTCGAGCCCGAACAGCAGCGCCAAACGCCCACCCATCACATAGCCGAAGGCGTCGCGCAGGTCGGTGCCCAGCGTGACCACCCAGGTGGCGAAGCCGAGCGTGCCCAGCAGCAGCAGCGGGTAGAGCCCGTAACGGACGGCGGTGCGGAACAGCTCGGTGGCGGGCATGGGGATTAGAATACGCACCCGCCCAGGAGTTCCCCATGCAGATCACGATGTTCCGCGCCTCGGTCCCGGTCTTCACCCGCAACCTCAAGAACCTTATCGCGATCCTCGGCAAGGCCGAGGTCTGGGCCACCGAGAAGAAGATCGAGCAGTCGGTGCTGCTGAACTACCGCCTGGCACCGGACATGTTCACCTTCACCCGCCAGGTGCAGATCGCCACCGACATGACCAAGGGCTGCGTCTCCCGCCTGGCCGGCGTCGACATCCCGAGCTACGACGACAAGGAAGCGACCTTCGGCGAGCTCATCGCGCGCCTGAACAAGTGCATCGACTACATCAACAGCATCACGCCCGGCCAGATCGACGGCAGCGAGCGCAAGGTCATCACGCTGAAGCGCCCGACCGGCGATGTGGTCTACGAGGGCCTGCCCTACCTGCTCGAGTACGTGCAGCCGAATGTGTACTTCCACTGTGTCACGGCCTACGCGATCCTGCGCCACTGCGGCATGCCGCTGAGCAAGACCGACTTCATCGGCGCGAAGTAACGAGCGCGCGTCAGCGCGGCTGCAACCACTTCGGCAGGAACGAGTTCGGGTCGCGCGCGTCCTCGCCCTTGAGCGCGAGGCCGTGAGCATGCAGGCGCTTCGACAGCCGTCCGTCCTTCGCTTCGGCCAGCGTCTCCACCGAGCCGCCGATGAACTCGCCGCCCACGAACACCTGCGGCACGGTCATCATCTTGGTGCGCGCCGCGAGCGCCACGCGGATCTTGAAGCCGCGGCCGCCTTCCTTGAACTCGACCGAGTCCATGTCGATGGCGCGGTACGGCAGGCCGGCATGCGCGAAGTAGCGGCGCACCGACATGCAGAACTCGCACCACTGGTGCGCGAACATCACCACCGGCTGGCTCTCGTCGTTGAGCAGCGCGGTCACGAAATCATCGGCCTCGGGGTCGATGGCGCCGGCCGGCACCGGCGGGGGCGGCGGCCCGGGCTTGTCGAAGCGCACGCTCGGCGTGGAGCGCGAGATCGCCCATTCCTCCGGCGTCATCTCCTCCGACACGCCGTCGAACAGCATGGTCGAGAGGTAGCGCTCGCCGGTGTCGGGGACCATGAACACGATCGTGCTGCCGGGCTTCGCATCACGCGCCACAGCCAGCGCACCGGCCAGCGTTCCGCCCCCTGAGATGCCGCAGAAGATGCCTTCCTTGGTGGCCAGTTCGCGCGCGAGCGTGATGGCGTCGCCGCCGTCGATGGCGCGGATCTCGTCGTAGAACGGCTTGGCGTCTTCGGCGAGCTTCGGGATGAAATCGGGGCCCCAGCCCTGCACCGCGTGCGGCCGCGCCACCGGGTGGCTCGCCTTGACCGAGCCGTCGTCGGTGCGGGACTGCGCGATGCCGCTGCCCAGCACCTGCGAGTTGTCGGGCTCGCAGACCACGATGCGCGTCTTGGGCGACTTCTGCTTGAGCACGCGCGCCACGCCCTTGAGCGTGCCGCCGGTGCCGAAGCCGGTGACCCAGTAGTCCATGCCCTCGGGGAAATCGGCGAGCAGTTCCTCGGCGGTGGTGCGCGAGTGCATCTCGGCGTTCGCCTCGTTGTCGAACTGGCGGGTCCAGAACCAGCCGTGCGCTTTGCACAACTCGTCCACCTTCTTGATCATGCCGGTGCCGCGCTCGGCGGCCGGCGTGAGCACGACCTTGGCACCGAGGAAGCGCATGAGCTTGCGGCGCTCGACCGAGAAGTTCTCGGCCATGATGATCACGAGCGGATAGCCCTTGGCGGCGCAAACCATCGCCAAGCCGATGCCGGTGTTGCCGCTGGTGGCCTCGATCACGGTCTGGCCGGGCTTGAGCAGGCCCTTCTGCTCCGCGTCCTCGATCACGCCGAGTGCGAGGCGGTCCTTCACCGAACTCATCGGGTTGAAGGCCTCGAGCTTGGCGTAGAGCGTGATGCCCTTGGGCGCCAGGCGGTTGATGCGCACCACCGGCGTGTTGCCGACGGTGCTGAGGATGTTGTCGTGGCGCATGGGTGTTACCTCTAGAGGCTCGCGCCGTCGAACTGGATGACCTTCAAGGACTTCAGGTCCACGCCATCGAGGCAGCGCACGTTCACCGCCGCCATCGCGTTGCCCTTGGGGTCCGAGCCTTCACCGAAGGGCGCCACGCCGCAGACCACGCAGTAGTGGTGCGCGATCAGCTGCTTGTTGAAGCGGTAGGTGCCGAGATTGACGATGGACTTGGTGAGCTTCAGCTGCGAGCGCGGCACGAACCAAAGCAGGTGGCCGCGCTTGCGGCAGATGGAGCAGTTGCACTCCACCACGCTCTCGATCGTGCCTTCGACCTGGAAGGCAACGCTGCCGCAATGGCAGCTGCCGGTGTACTTCATGTTGCCTCCTGGGTGGCGGCATCGTAGGCGGCGGCGAGCTGCCGGTCGAGGGTGATCAGCGGCACCGCGCGTGCCAATGCCACCTGAAGGTAGGCCGCGTCGTAGGCGGTGAGTCCCCAGCGCTGCGCCAGGCCCAACAGCGCAGCCCAATCCGGCTCGACATAGTCGATGCGGAGCGCGGCCGCGGCCTGGTGCTTGCGGAGGATGCTCGCGGCATCGGCGGGCCGACGCCGCGCGCGGCGCGCGCAGGCGTTCGCGATCTCGTAACGCAGCAGCGCAGGCGCGATCAGGCGCCCGCCCACGCTGGCGCGGATCGGCGCGGCTTCGGGTTCATCGAACAGCACCGCCACGAGCGCGGACGCGTCAACGACGGCTGCGTTCATCGCGGTCCCTGCGGATCAACACGGCCGCCGGCTCATCCACGGGTGTCGGGCCGATCTCGCGACAACGCTGCCAGAGTTCATCCAGGGTGAGCATCTTCTTCGTGCCGCGCTTCGCGGGCTTGGACTTCACCGTCTTCACCTTGTACGACGCGGGGCTGGGCTCGGCCACCGCGGCTTCGGGCGCGACTGCGGCCTCGATGATCGCGAGCAGTTCGCGCTGCAACGAGCGGCGGTTGCGCTCAGCGCGCTGGCGCAGGCGCTTGGCTACGCTTGCGGGGACTTGCTTGATCGAGAAGTTCACGGCCATGGCGCCCTCCGGTTCCGCTTTGGAACCATTCTGGAACCATTGTCGTACCGCGTCCTTAACCCGTCAAGCGGCTCCGACGCAGCATCACCAGCGCGATACCGCGCAACATTTTTTCCGCGACAGATGCGCTATAAACTATCCCGGTCGGACACTAACAAGGGGGATGTCATGGGTAAGTTGCTCGCTGCCGTGTACGGGATCGTGGCCTACGTCATGTTCCTCGGGACCTTCCTCTACGCGATCGGCTTCGTCGCCAACCAGTGGGTCCCCAAGGGGATCGACAGCGGCACAGAGGGGCCCTTGCTTAACGCACTGCTGGTGAACGCCGGCCTGCTCGGGCTGTTCGCGGTGCAGCACAGCGTGATGGCGCGACCCGGCTTCAAGGCCTGGTGGACGCAGTTCGTGCCGAAGTCGATCGAGCGCAGCACCTATGTGCTGCTCTCCAATCTGGTTTTGCTGCTGCTCTACTGGCAGTGGCAGCCGATGCCCGCAGTCGTGTGGAGCGTGGCGTCCGAGGGCGGTCAGATGGCGCTGTGGGCGCTGTACGCAGTGGGTTGGCTGACGGTGCTGGTGAGCACCTTCCTCATCAACCACTTCGACCTGTTCGGCCTGCGCCAGATCTGGCTCAACTGGAAGGGCGAGCCCTACACGCACGGGGAGTTCCGCACGCCGCTGCTGTACCGGCTGGTGCGCCACCCGATCATGCTCGGCTTCATCATCGCGTTCTGGGCCACGCCGACGATGTCGTTGGGACATCTGGTGTTCGCGCTCGCGACCACCGGCTACATCCTGATCGCGTTGCAGCTCGAGGAGCGCGACCTGGTGGGCTACTTCGGCGACAAGTACACGGCCTACCAGAAGGAAGTGCCGATGATCCTGCCGTTGCCGAGGAAGTAGCCCGCGCTCAGCGCGGGATCTTGTCGCCGTACTTCCTGAGCCAGGTCGCGAAGTCCATCAGGCCCGGGTGGAGCGTCTTCGCGGTCGGGATGTCGCGGGTCTTCATCAAGGGGCCGGCGAACTCGGCGTAGTACTGGAACATGTTGCCCAGATCATCGGCGCCGGGGAAACCGAGCGCGCGGTAATCCTTGGCCGGGATGGGGAAGTAAGCCACGGTCTTGCCCATCGCCTTGCCGAGCGCCGTGGCCATCTGCGGGCCGGTGAGGTGCTCGCCGGCGATGCCGACGGTCTTGCCGATGAGCGCCTTGCCCTGCTTGAAGATGCCGTAGGCCATCGGCCCGATGTCCTCCGCCGCCACGCCCGACATCGGCTGGTCGGCGATCGGCAGCGCGAGCGTGTAGCTGCCGTCGGGGTTGGCCTTGGGGCCCGCGCCGAAGGAGATGAAGTTGTCCCAGTAGAACGACGCGATCAGGAAAGTGGTCGGCACGCCGAGGTCAGTGAACCAGTGGTCGGACGCACCCTTGCCGTCGAAGTGCGGCACCTTGAACTTGCCCTGCAGCGTGGGCATGCGGTCGTCCGACAGCGGGATCGAGAGCCGCGTGTCCTCGAGCGTGGACCAGATCGCGTGCTGGAGTCCCGCGGCCTTGGCGGCGCGGGCGTAGCCCTCGATCTCGGTCATCTCCTTCTCCGCCGAGAAGTGAGCCCAGAAGAAGGTGACGAAGTAGGCGCCGTAGCAGCCCTTGAGCGCGCGCGCGACCGAGGCCGCGTCGTCGACATCGGCCGCCACGACCTCGGCGCCGGCGGCGGCGAGTGCCTTGGCCTTGTCGGAGTTCACATCGCGCGTGATCGCGCGCACCGCGAAGCCGCCGGCCTTGTCGGCGAGGATCGCCTTCACCAGGCCGCCGCCTTGCGCGCCGGTGGCGCCGAACACGGCGATGATCTTCTTGGTCGTCATGGCGAGCCTCCTGTGGGGATACGGAGTCTAGCCCTGTCCGCCGGAGCAGTGAGCTGGTCAGGCGACGACTGCCACCCGTGGACGGCGGCTGGCGCGGCCCCTGGGCACCGCGCGATCGCCGGCCTCTTTCACCTTCAGCTCGATCTCGCAACCGAGCGCAATCAGGAAGCGCACCAGGCGCTCGATCGAGAACCCGTCGAGCTGGCCACGCAGCAAGGCTGAGACCTTGGGCTGGTCGATGCCGAGCAACACTGCCGCTTTGGTCTGGTTGAGGCCGCGCTTGCGGATGATCTGCGAGATTCGCATCGTCAGGTCGGCTTTCACCAACAGCAGATCAGCGTCCGGCAGACCCAGGTCGGCGAAGACGTTACCGCTGCTCTTGGTCACACGGAACTTGGTGCTCATCGGAAGTCCCTCTTATGGTCGGCCACTGCCCGCATGAGGCGCGCGCGAATCAGATCGATATCCTGCTGATCGGTCTCGGCACCGCGCTTGGATTTCTTCTGGAACGCGTGAAGCACGAAGACCACCTCCGAGAAGCGCACGGTGTACACCGCACGATAGGAATCGCCTGAGTGATCCTCGACGACCTCCAGCACGCCGGCATCGCCGAAGCCTTTCAGCGGCTTGGCGTGCGGATGCTTGCCGCCGCATTGAGCGACGAACAGCGCGTAGCCGAACACCTGCTTCACCGCGTCGGGCAGCGCCCGCATGTCTTTGCGGGCTGAGCCGACCCAGCGCACGAATCTCAGGTCTGGCGTCCTTGCCATAGGGCCTCCTTGCCCACGTCTATGCCAAAACTAGCCTATTGGCGGATGGCTGGCAATAGCAACTGCGGCACGAACTCGCGCTGGGCGCGGAAGGTGCTGGATGTGACCTAGCGCCCGGTCGCCTGACCCTCTACTTCTACCGTCGCCCGCACTCCGGGAGCGAGCCTCAACCGGACGGGCTGCGCCGGTCGGAGGGGTGCTTTCGCAACAGTAGCGCCACGACCCAGCCACGCGTACATGTGGTCGAACCAGCCCGCGCTCTGCAACCGGGATGCCGAATTCTTCACGCGGTCGGTCCGGTACACCACCGGATGCAACTCGTTGTCGTTGGCGTAGGCGAGCACGGCGCCTTGCTGCGGCGCGATGACCATGGCCGCAGCGTCGAACCCAGCCGGCTCAATCGAACCGAGATCGCCCACGATGTCGGCCACCACGCGATAGTCGGTCTGCATCTCCGTGACCTGCGACAGGTATTTGGGCTTGGCGACGAGCCCCCACCCGTTGATGTCGCCCCAGCGGTCCACCTTGCGGAAGGTCTCATGCGAGATCGTCCATACCGCCGCGATCCGGATTAACCCGAACTGCACTTGCCCGCGATCCTGCGGGAACTTCACAAAATGGTCTTCGACGGCCTTGTCGAAGCACGCCCAATCCAAGTCGGCGTCGTTGCCGGCTTGAGTGCGACCGGTCATGGTCACCGTGAGCTTCGATTCCTGCTTGTCCGCGAGGTTCACTCCCAGGTAAGCGAGGATATTCAGGCTCAGAGCGCGCTCGCGGGTGACCGTCGCCGAGCCAAGATGCAGCGCCGCGAGCGATACATCGGGAGGCTTGATTCCCTTGGTGAGGCAATTGGTGCGGCCCAACACGACCTTTACTGACTTGGGTGCGGCCGGGTCGGTCTTGAGCAGTACAACGTCGCCGATGTAGCTCGACAAGATGAACTGGGTGAGCACGCCCCCAGGTAGCTGGTACACGTCTTCAGTCAGCTCCAGCAGCGGATCCTTGCCGGTGGCAGGTGCAGGCGCGGGTTTGTTCGCCGCAACGGTGGC
>JANNEA010000090.1:0-5528 GCA_031388175.1 Gammaproteobacteria bacterium | reverse complement strand
GTCATCGGATGAGCCTCGAGTGCGTGATGCTGATGCCCGCATTCTAGCCAGGGTGCTAGGCTGCGCGGGCTGCCTGCTACACACGAAACCAAGGGGTTCCACCATGTTCACGCGTTCATTGCTCGCCGCCATACTGGCGTTCACCGCCACTGCCGCGCAGGCCGCGCCGGAGATCGAGCTGCGCGCCGGCGCCATCGACATGGGCGTGCTCGGCAGCAGCACCTATGTGGGCCTTGGCGTGCGCCACCGCTTCGACGACACCTTCGCCGCCTACGGCACGCTCGACCAGACGGTCAGCAGCAGCAGCAACTTCGACGTGAGCTTCACCCAGGTCGGCGCGCACGCCGAGGCCGGCAAGGATTTCGGTCGGGTGCGTGCGACGTTGAGGGCGGGCGTCGTGTACACGCAGGGCAGCGTGGGCGGCTTCGACCAGACCGACACCGCACCCGCCTACGGCATCGAGCTGCGCTGGAAGCGGGTCAGCCTCGGCTGGAGCCAGACCGATTACGCCAACCAGTCGATCACCTCGACCTCGGTCATCTTCCACTTCTGATCGTGAGCCATGCCCTACGCGGAGCTCATCGATGACCTGAGCGCAGGCGCCACGGTCGTCACCGCGAACGATCGCCTCGCGCGCGCGCTGAAAGCCGCGGTCGCCGACCACAACATCGCCAAGGGCCTCAAGGTCTGGGAGACGCCGAAGGCGCTCACGCTGCCGGCGCTGCTCGACCAGCAACTCGACAACTTGTGCGCCAGCGGCGACCCGAGTGCACGCCGCTGTTTGGAGAGCCACGAGGCCGAGGCCTTGTGGGAGAAGATCATCGAAGGGTCTCCCCATGGAGGCGCGCGCGGCACCGCGCTGCTGCAGGTGCGCGCGCTGGCCAAGCTTGCGCACGAGGCACGCGGCATCGCGCTGCGCCACCACTTGCGTGACTACAAGGTGTCGCCCGACGCGCTCGACCAGCGCGAGTTCAAGCGCTGGCAAGAGGTGTATGCGAAGCGGCTGGAGGAGCTGCACGCCACGGATAGCGCCGCGCTCCCGGACCTGATCTGCGATGCCTGGTCGCGCGAGCTCATCACGCCGCCGCCGCGGGTGATCTTCGCGGGGTTCGACGAGTTCACGCCGCAGGCCCAGGCGCTCGCCAACACGCTGAGAGAGGCGGGCGTGCAGGTGACCGTGCCGCCGAGCTTCGTGATCCCCGCGCCGGACGCGGCGCTCCCCGTTAGCGCCACGCGCGTGGTGCTGGATGACGCGCAGGCTGAGATCGAACGCGCCGCGGCCTGGGCCGCCGCCCAACTCGGAAATAGGTATCAGAGTCAATTTCCGAACGCGATGCCGCGGATAGGCATTGTGGTGCCCGATTTGCAGGACCACCGCCAGGCGGTGATCGACGCGCTCGACGCGATGCTCGCACCGCGCGAGTACCTGCCGGGAGCTCTGTCAGGCGACGCGTCCGCACCGCCGCTCTACAACCTCTCGCTCGGTCGCCCGCTCGGCGGCTGGCCGCTGGTGAGCGATGCGCTGCGCGCGCTTAGCGTCACCAAGCACGAGGTCGAGTGGCGTGACGCGAGCACCGTGCTGCGCTCGCCCTTTTTCTCCGGCGACGCCAACACGCGCGCCGCGCTCGAACTCTGGATCCGCGGCCATCTGCCCGAGCGCTTCGCGCTTGAGTCCTTGGAAATTGGTATCAGAGTCAATTCCAACGGAATTGACTCTGATACCAATTTCTTCCGGTCGCTCATCGCGCTGCGTCCCGACAGCCACACCAAGGCGCTGCCCAGCGCCTGGGCCGGGCATTCGAGCGATGTGCTCAAAACCACCGGCTGGCCGAACGCGGGCGGCACCCGCGGCGCGGACCACGCCGAGCGCCAAACGCTCGAAGCCTGGGACGGCGCGCTGCGTTCAGTCTGCCGCCTCGACACCGTTCTCGGGCCCGTGCCCTGGGCCAAGTTCATCACCCGACTCACCGCCATCTGCAACGACCTCGACTTCCGGCCCCGCACGCCCGCCGCCCCCATCCAGGTGCTCGGCGTGCTCGAAGCGGCGGTGATCGAGTTCGACGCGCTGTGGGTGATGGGCATGGACGACGAGCGCTGGCCGCCCGCGGCGCGACCCAACCCGCTGCTGCCGCTGCGCCTGCAAGCCGACGCGATTACGCCGGGGTCCAGCGCCGCCGAGCGTCTGGTGCACGCCCAGCGCATCACCGCACGACTGCTCGCGGCGGCGCCCGAGGTCATCGTGTCCTCGCCCCGCAACGAGGGCGATGCCGAGCACCGGCCGAGCCCGTTGATCGCCTCTCTAATAGAGCGCCCGGCCAAGGACTTCCCGGAGTTCCATCCGCTCGAGTCTCGATATAAGACTGCGGCGACCGAAGCCTTCACCGACACACCCGTGCCGCTGGCGGCAGGTGAGCGCGCGCGTGGCGGTACCAGCCTGATCCAGCATCAGGCGGCCTGCCCGTTCCGGGCCTTCGCCGAGCATCGCTTGGGCGCCAAGGAACTGGAGCAGCCGCGCGACGCCACCGACGCCGCGAGCCGCGGCGCCGTGATCCACGACGTGCTGAAGCGCGTGTGGGACGAGCTCAAGAGCAAGGCCACGCTCGATGCCACGAGCACCCAAGACCTGCACAAGTGCGTGAAGCACCATGTGGACGCCGCGATCAGCGACGCGGCGCGCAAGGACCCCGCGCAGTGGCCGCTGCGTCTCAAGGTGCTCGAAGGCGCCAGGCTCACCGGGCGCGTGATCGAGTGGCTGAGCGAAGAGACCAAACGCGCGCCCTTCACCGTGATCGCCACTGAAGCGCCGCGCGAGATGCAGGTGGGCGCGCTCACGCTGCGCGGCAAGATCGACCGCATCGACGAGGTGGATGGTAAGCCCGTCTACATCGACTACAAGACCGGCAAGGTGGATTGGCGCCGCTGGCTTGGGAGCCGGCCGAAGGAACCGCAGCTGCCCCTTTACGCCACCACGGGCCAGGGCGATGTGGCGGGCGTCATCTACGCGCGCGTGCGCGTGGGCGATCACGGCTTCGCGGGTCTCTCCGCAATCGAGGGCCTCGCCCCCGGCCTCGAATCCTGGCCACCGGCCAAGGCGCGAGGCGAGGCGGTCGCGGGCGCCCTGCACGATGCGCCCGATTGGGCCGGCCTCCAGAAGTACTGGCGCACTAACCTCGAGCGCCTGGCCGCGGAGTTCAGCGCAGGCCACGCGGTGGTGGACCCGGAGCGCGACGCCTGCAAGTTCTGCCACCTGCCCATGTTGTGTCGCATCGATGAGCTGGGTGGAATAGAAGAAGAGGAGGACGGCGATGACTAGCCACCTCCCGAAGGATCAGGCTGCGCGCGAGACGGCGCTCGACCCGACGAAGTCGTTCATCGTCCAGGCGCCGGCGGGCTCGGGCAAGACCGAACTGCTCACCCAGCGCTTCCTCACGCTGCTCGCGGGTGTGAAGCAGCCCGAGGACATCGTTGCCATCACCTTCACCAAGAAGGCGGCGGCCGAGATGCGTAACCGCATCCTCGATGCGCTGCGTGGGGTCAGGTCCCTCAAAGGACCTGACCCCTTGCTCGCCGCCGCGGCGCTCAAGCGCGACAAGGAACTCGACTGGCAGATCCTCCGCAACCCGCAGCGCCTGCGCATCCAGACCATCGATTCCTTCAACGCCGCGCTCGCGCGCCAGATGCCGCTGCTCACGCGCCTGGGCGCGCAGCCCGCGATCGTGGAGGACGCGCGCGACCACTTCCTGGATGCGGCGCGCCTCGCACTGGAGCCGCACGACGACACCACCCACGGCGAGGCGGTGAAGGCGTTGCACGCGCATCTGGACGGCGACCTCGGTCGAGCGCGCGAACTGATCGCGAGCATGTTGCGCAGCCGTGACCAGTGGATCTGGCACCTCGCGGGCGGGGCCACGGCGCTGTCGCGCGACGCGCTGGAAGCCGCGCTCGACCGCGCGGTGCGCGACGAGCTCGCTCTTATAGAGACCGCCTTCGGCGACAACGAGCGCGCCCAAGCGCTGGACCTGCTCCAGATCGCCGCCAGCAACCTCAAGGGCACCGACAAGGCTGGCAGCGAATCGGCGATCGCAATCATCGCTGCGGCGGAAGCGGCAGCCGCGGGCGTGGCCCCCAGCGGCGATCCGGCGTCGCTCCCGGTTTGGCTTGGATTGAGCCATCTGCTGCTCACCGGCGGCGGCGACCTGCGCTCGCCCAAGGGCATCAACGTGGGACTGGGATTCCCGGCCGATGCGGCGAACAAGCCGCACAAGCTCCTGATGCAGGACCTGCTCGTACGCCTGGATCCCGCCGCGTTCCCCGAGCGCCTCGCCCGCGTGCGCATCCTCCCGCCCACCAAATACTCCGAGGACCACTGGAAACTCCTGGGCGCGCTCGCGGATCTGCTGCCCCGCGCCGTGGCCGCCCTTGAAACGGTGTTCGCCGCAGCGGGTGAGGTGGACTTCGCCGAGGTCTCGCTGCGCGCGCTCTCGGCGCTGCGCGACGGCGAACTGCCCACCGACCTCGCGCTCTCGCTCGACTACCGCATCAGCCACCTGTTGGTGGACGAGTTCCAGGACACCTCCGTCAACCAGATGCGCCTACTCGAGCGTCTGACCGAAGGCTGGGCCTCGTCCATGGACGGCAGTGGCGACGGCCGCACGCTGTTCGTGGTGGGCGATCCGATGCAGAGCATCTACCGCTTCCGCAAGGCGGAGGTGGCGCTGTTCACGAAGGCGATGGCGCAGGGCATCGGTTCCGTCCCGCTCACCACCTTGACGCTCACCGAGAACTTCCGCTCGCAGGAGAACCTGGTCGAGTGGACGAACGCGACCTTCGACGAGCTCTTCCCCGCGCAGGCCGATCCCGCGAACGGCGCGGTGCCCTTCGCACCGGCCACTGCGCACAAGGATGGCGAGGAGGGCGAGGCGGTGTCGGTGCGTCCGCTGTTCGACGCCGATCCCGCAGTGGAAGCCGCGCTCGTGACGACGCTCGTGCAGGAGGCGCTCGCCGCCGGTCACGAATCCGTGGCGATACTCGTCTCCGCGCGCACGCACCTGCGCGCGATCATGCCGGCGCTCAAGGCCGCGGGCATCACGCCACGGGTCACGGACATCGAGCCCCTGCGCGAGCGGCCGATGGTGCGCGACTTGGTGGCGCTCACGCGTGCGCTGCTGCATCGCGCCGACCGCACGGCGTGGTTGTCCGTGCTGCGCGCGCCGTGGTGTGGCGCCACGCTCGAACAGCTGCTGCACTTGAACAAGGGGTCGAACTCGATAAACCCCCGCATCGCGCAAGTGGAAGCGGTGTTCACCGCCGCCCGCGCGCAGCATCGCCGCGTGCCGCTCAAGCGCTTGGTCGAAGGCGCCTGGCTCGCGCTGGGCGGCCCGGCCTGCGCCCGCGACCAGGAAGACCTCGCCGATGCGCGCGCCTACTTCGCGTTCCTGAGCGAGCACGATGTGGCCGGCGATCTCGACGATCCCGCCGCGCTCGATGAACTGATGCAGGAGCTCTACGCGCCCGAGGCCCCGGACGCG
>JANNEA010000144.1:0-14369 GCA_031388175.1 Gammaproteobacteria bacterium | reverse complement strand
CCGGGCGCTGATGGCATCGTCGATGCGTCCGGTCATAACTCCATCAACCTCTCCCGCCTGCTGACCCGCCGCGAAAACTTGCGTAAATGGGCCGCGTATCTGATCCGGGTCGCTATGTCGATGGCGGCTATCGACTTCGACGGCGGCGGCGGCCCTGACCTCGATGCCAGCCGCGTGCACTTCGTCGGCCACTCGCTCGGTGCGATCGTGGGCACGACCTTCCTCGGCGTGAACACGAACGTGCAGGCGGCGACGCTCGGCATGCCGGGTGGCACGATCGCGCGACTGCTGCGCGACTCGCCGACCTTCAGCGTGAGCATCAACGCTGGTCTCGCCGCGAACGGCGTGGTCGCGGGCACGCAGCTGTACGAACAGTTCATGCAGGCAGCGCAGACCGTGGTCGATTCCGGCGATCCGATCAACTTCGCTGCGGCGGCGAACGCCAACCACGCGATCCACCTGATTCAGGTGGTCGGCAACGGCGGCGCCAACCTGCCCGACCAAGTGGTGCCGAACTCCGCGACCGCGCGCCTGATCACGGCGATGGGCCTGGCCAAGCGTTCGGCGGTGGGCGCGAACGCACCGGACGGCTATGTGAACTTCACCGCCGGCGACCACAGTTCGATCCTCAGTCCGGCCGGATCGGCAGCGGCGTTCAGCGAGATGCAGACCCAGATGGCGAACTTCATGGGCTCGAACGGCGCTGCGATCGTGATCACCAACGCGGCCGTCATCGAACCCTGACCTGATGATTCGACGATGTGAAGCGAGGGCGGCTCCGGCCGCCCTCGCCTTTTCCGGCGCCTGCTAGCATCCGCGCCGATGCCCGCCGCACCCGTCAGCAAGCTCTCCCGCGTCCGTTCGTGGTTCACGCGTGACCTCGGCGAACTGTTCGCCACGCCGCGCAAGCTCGATGCTGCGCTCGAAGCTGAGCTCGAGGCCAGGCTTGTCGCCGGCGACGTGGGCGTGGCCACCGCTGCAGCCTTGATCAAGGCGTTGCGTGGCGCCGCCGGCGACGGCGCGCTCGATGCCACCACGGCGCGACGACTGCTGTCGCAAGCCATCGCGGCTCGCCTCGCGCCCTTGGCCAAACCGTTCGCGGTCGACCGTGCCCACCAGCCCTTCGTGGTGCTGGTCGTGGGTGTGAACGGTGCCGGCAAGACCACCACCATCGCCAAGCTCGCCGCGCGTGCGCGCAGCGCGGGCATGAGCGTGGTGCTCGCTGCCGGCGACACCTTCCGCGCCGCGGCGCTCGAGCAGCTCGGGACCTGGGGAACGCGCGTGGGCGCCACGGTCGTGGCGCAAGGCGAAGGCGCGGACCCGGCCGCGGTCGCGCACGACGCGTTCGTGAGCGCGCGGGCGCGCGGTGTTGACCTGCTGATCGTCGACACCGCGGGCCGGCTGCACACGCAGCAGGGCCTGATGGAAGAACTGAAGAAGGTGCGGCGCGTGCTCGCCAAGCTCGAGGGGAGCGCGCCACACGAGGTGCTGCTCGTGATCGACGGCAGCCAGGGCCAGAACGCGCTCACGCAGGCGCGGCAGTTCAAGGACGCGATCGGCGTGACCGGCCTCGTGGTCACCAAGCTCGATGGCAGCGCCAAGGGCGGCATCCTGCTCGCGATCGCCACCGAGCTCGCGATCCCGGTGCGCGCGCTCGGCGTGGGCGAAAACGCCGACGACCTCATCGACCTCGACCCGGACGACTACGCCGACGCGCTGGTGGGTGCTGCGACATGATCCGCTTCGTCGCGGCCAGCAAGCGCTACCACGGCGGCAACGAGGCGCTGACCGACGTGACCTTCGACGTCGCGCGCGGCGAGATGCTGTTCTTGACCGGGCCCTCGGGCGCCGGCAAGAGCACGCTGCTCAAGCTGATCGCGCTGCTCGAGCGGCCGAGCCGCGGCCAGGTGCTGGTGGACGGCCGCAACCTCGGCGCGCTGCCGCGGCGCAAGGTGCCCGAACATCGCCGTTCTGTCGGCGTGATCTTCCAGGACAACCGCCTGCTCAACGACCGCACCGTCGCCGAAAACGTGCAGATGCCGCTGGCGATCGCCGGCATGTCGGCAGCCGAAGCGGCCAAGTGCGTGCGCGCCGCGCTCGACCAGGTGGGCCTCAGCGGCAAGGAGCGGATGGTGCCGATCACGCTCTCGGGTGGCGAGCAGCAGCGCGTCGGCATCGCGCGCGCGATCGTGGCCCGGCCGCCGCTGATCATCGCCGACGAACCCACCGGCAACCTCGACCCCGAGCTCTCGCTCGAGATCATGCGGCTGTTCGAGCGCCTTAACGAGGTCGGTACCACGGTGCTGATCGCGAGCCACGACCACAACCTGATCGCGCGGATGGGCAGGCGCGTGATCAGCCTCAAGGGCGGCCGGCTGGTGCCGCCCACGCTCGTCCATGGCTGAGCCGCGCGCCACCAGCGCCCCCGAGTCCGCGCCCTTTGCGGCCTGGCGCGACGCGCATGCCGCGAGCGCGCGCGATGCCGCCGCGCGCATCGCACGCACCCCGCTCGCGGTCGCGCTCACCGTGCTCGTGATCGGCATCGCGCTCGCCTTGCCGGCCGGGCTGCACCTGGTAGTGACCAACCTGCGCGCGGTCGCCGGCACCTGGGAGAGCGCGGCACGCATCTCGGTGTTCCTCGAGGACGACGCCGCGGCGCGCAAGCTGGCCGAGCGCCTCGCCCGGCACGATGGCATCGCCCAAGCCTCGCTCATCACCCGCGCCGAGGCGCTGGCCGAGTTCAAGGCGCAGTCGGGCTTCGGCGGTGCGCTCGAGATGCTGGAGGAGAACCCGCTGCCGGCGGTGGTCGTGGTCACTCCGACCGCGGCGAGCAGCACTCCCGAGGCGGTGGCGGCGCTGCGTGCCGAGCTCGAGCGAGCCCCGGGCGTGGAGCTCGTGCAACTCGACGCGCAATGGCTCGAGCGCCTGCACGCGATGCTGGAGCTGGTGCGCCGCGCGGTGGTGCTGCTCGCAGTGCTGTTCGCGATCGCGGTCGTCGTCGTGGTCGGCAACACGATCCGCCTCGACATCCAGAACCGGCGCCAGGAGATCGAGGTCGCCAAGCTGATCGGCGCGACCGACGCGTGGATCCGCCGACCCTTCCTCTACGAGGGCGGCTGGTACGGGGTGCTCGGGGGGCTCGCGGCACTGGCCCTGCTCGGGGTCGGCCTGTGGCTGATGGCAGGTCCGGTGGCACAGTTGGCTGGCCTCTATGGCAGCGACCGTGGTTTGGTCGGCATCGACCCGCGGGCGGCCCTCGCCGTGCTGGGCGCGGGCGCCCTGCTCGGCTGGGCGGGCTCCTGGCTCGCTGTGGCGCGGCACTTGGACGAAATCGAGCCCACCTGAAACAAGCCCGTGGGGAACTCCAGGCTCGTTTAGCACTCCAAGAGGTCGAGTGCTAAAATCGCCCCTGTCTGACAAACCCCGAGGTCTGCCGTGTCCAAGAAGCCGATGTTCAGGCCGAGCTCTGCCCCCCGTACGAAGGTCGCGCCCGCCGCGCTGCCGGTGCTGGCGATGCCGTTCGCGATTGGGCCACTCGGCAGCCTCGAGGCCTACACCGCGGCCGTGGCCGCGATCCCGATGCTGTCGGCCGAGGACGAGCGTGCGCTCGCCCGCCGCCTGCGTGACCACGAGGACCTCGACGCCGCCCGCACGCTGGTGCTTGCGCACCTGCGTTTCGTGGTGCACGTCGCCCGCGGTTACCAGGGCTACGGCCTGCCGCTCGGCGACCTGGTCCAGGAAGGCAATGTCGGCCTGATGAAGGCTGTGAAGCGCTACGACCCCGAGTTCGGCGTGCGCCTGGTGTCGTTCGCGGTGCACTGGATCCGCGCCGAGATGCATGAGTACATCATCCGCAACTGGCGGATTGTGAAGGTCGCCACCACCAAGGCGCAGCGCAAGCTGTTCTTCAACCTGCGCTCGCAGAAGAAGCGTCTGGGCTGGCTCAACCGCGACGAGATCGACGCGGTCGCGGCCGACCTCAAGGTGTCAGCGGCGGAAGTGCTCGAGATGGAACAGCGTCTCGCCGCGCACGACATGGCGTTCGATGCGCCGACCGACGCCGATGACGACTCGCCCGAGGCCTACTCGCCTTCCGCCTGGCTGGTGGACGATTCCGCCGACCCGGCCAAGCTGCTCGAGACCGACGACTGGGAGGCACGCGCCTCGAACGCGCTGCACGCAGGGCTGGCGACGCTGGATGCCCGCAGCCAGGAGATTCTGCGTCGCCGCTTCCTGACCGAGGAGAAGGCCACGCTGCACGAGCTCGCCGCGGAATACGGCGTCTCGGCTGAGCGCATCCGGCAGATCGAAGCGAACGCGTTCACCAAGCTGCGCGGGCTGCTGCCGGCCTGATCCTAGACCGGGTCGTCGCCATCTCAGGCGGCGATGCGCAACGCGTAGTGGTCCACCAGCAGGAACGTGAATATCCCCGCGAGGTAGACCAGCGAGAAGCCGAAGGCGCGCATCGGCATGCCCTCATCCTTGAGCAGCGCGCTGGCGTGGCCGAGATAGACCGCGCCAAGCGCGATCGCGCCTACTAGGTACAGCGGCCCGCTCATGCCGATCAGATACGGCAGCAGGCTCACCAGCACCAGCAGGATCGTATAGAACACCACCTGCAGGTGCGTGAACGGCACGCCGTGCGTCACCGGCAGCATCGGCACATCCACCTTGGCGTAATCGTCGCGGCGATGGATCGCCAGCGCCCAGAAGTGCGGTGGAGTCCAGGTGAAGATGATCAGGAACAGCAGCATCGCACCCGCATCCACTTCGCCGCGCACCGCGGCCCAGCCGAGCAGCGGTGGCGCCGCGCCCGCGGCACCGCCGATCACGATGTTCTGCGGTGTCGCATGCTTGAGCCACACTGTGTAGACGACCGCGTAACCGATCAGCGAACAGAACGTGAGCACCGCGGTCAGTGGGTTCACCAGCGTCCACAGCAGCAGCATCGAGGCGTTGCCGAGCACCAGCGCCAGCACCAGCACCTCGCGCTCGGTCAGCGCGCCGGTCGGCAGCGGCCGCTGCGCAGTGCGGCTCATCAGCGCATCGGTGCGCCGGTCGATGAGCTGGTTGAGCGCCGCGGCTGAGGCGGCGGCGAGCCAGATGCCGAGCGTGCCGAAGACCAGGGGCCCGGCCGGCACTGCGCCCGGCACGCTGAGCAGCATGCCGATCACGGCCGTGAACACGATCAGCGCCACCACGCGTGGTTTCGTCACCTCGAACCAGGCGGCGAGCTTGGCGCGCATCAGCTGCGCACCCGGTCATGGCCGTGCAGGCTCGAGTTGTTCAACGTGAGCACGAGCAGCAGCAGCGCGGCACCTGCGTTGTGCAGAGTCGCGAGCGGCAGCGGGAACGCGTGGCGAACCATCAGCACCGCGATCGTGAGCTGCATCGCGAGCGCGCCGAGCAGCAGCGCGCCGGTGATGCGCCACTCGCGCACCGCCGCGCGTCTGCCCTCGCGCCAGACGCCGACGGCGAACAGACCGACCACCACGGTGACCACGACCGCGCCCACGCGGTGCACGATGTGCACCGCGATGCGCGCCGGGTGGTCGAGCACACCACTGGCGTAGTCCACGCCGAGGCCGCGCCAGAGCACGAAGCCGTCGCGGAAGTCAGCCTCGGGCCACCAACTGCCCTGGCAAGTGGGAAAGTCGGGGCAGGCGACCGCAGCGTAGTTGCTGCTGACCCAGGCGCCGAGCGCGAGCTGCAGCGCGAGCAGCACCATCGCCAGGTCGCCGAACCGGCGCAGGGCGAGGGGCGCGGCGAGTTTCGGCGCCAGCCAGCCGGTCTGGCGCAGCGCGATCAGGCACAACATCCCGAGGATCGCCATGCCGCCCAGCAGATGCAGCGTGACCACCAACGGCTTCAACAGCAGCGTCACGGTCCACATGCCGAGCGCACCCTGCAGCATCACCAGCGGCACCAGCAGCAGCGGCAATCGCACCGGCTGACCCGCTTCCTGCCGCCGCCACCAGGCGATCACGGCGAGCGCAAGGATCAGCATGCCGAGCGTGGACGCCGCGTAGCGATGCGCCATCTCCTTCCATGCCTTCGCCGCCGCCACGCCCTCGATGTGCGCCGGCGGCGCAACCTGGCCGTAGCAGCCCGGCCAATCCGGACAGCCGAGCCCGGCGTCCGACAGGCGCACGTAGGCGCCGAGCACGACCACGACGAGCGTGAGCACGCCGGCCACGAGCGTGGTCCAGAGGAAAGCCCGTCCCATCTCGAACGCGTGCTTGGGCATCAGCGCATCCAGCTCTGCGAGTTCTTCAGCAGACGAACGAGGTCCGCCTTGATGTCGGCCGGCGGCGTCGCTGGCGCAAACGTCAGCATCGCATTGCCGAGCGGATCCACGACGATGCTCTGGCCAGGGACGGTCGTGCCGAGCACTGCGACCAGTGTGCCGGCGTCGCTGGCCGCGAGCACGCGCAGGTCCGGATGCGCTGCTGCCAGCGCGATGCGGTCGGCGTCGGGGCGGCCGCTGACCAGCACGCGCGCCACGCGCTCTGCATCGTGACCCAGGCTCAGGCGTACCTGGCGCAGCAGCAGCAGCGTCGCTGTGCATGCGTTGTCACAGCCGTCGGCTGCCTGCACCACGAGCGTCCAGGCGTCGGTGACGCCGAGGCTGGCTGCGCCCACGATCGGCCGCGGTGGATCGATGAGCGTGCCGTGGTTCATGCGCGCGCCGTGACCGGCGTCGCCGTAGGCGTACCAGAGCGCGGCCACCAGCGGCGTGCCGAGGAAGGCCGCCGCCACCAACGCGAACGTCAGTCGATCGCCGCGGCCTGCGGTGGGGTCCATCAGCGCCCCTCGTCGGCGTGAGGCCGCGACGCGAACGAGAGCCACAGCACCACCAGGGTCGCGGCGAGCGCGAACCAGGTGACCGCGTATCCGAGGTGGCGTTCAGGCGGAAAGCCGATCGCGGCGGCGAAGGACACATCGGCGCCGAGGCGCAGCAGCCGCGGCTGCACCGTGGTGCCGAGCGCCGCGCCCAACTCTGCGCTCGAGGGATAGAGCACGACGCGTGGCCAGGCCACGTCCGCGGGCGGTGCCCTGCCGGTGCGCACGCCGGGCTGCGGGAAGTCGTCGAGCAGGCCTTCGAGCTCGACGTCCTTGGTCGCGACATCGGTGGCAATCACCATGTCGGGCAGCGTGGCGCGATCGGCGGCGGCCGCGACCCAGCCGCGATCGACGATGAGCCGCGAGTCATCGGCGAGCGCGAGCGGTGTGAACAGGCGGTAGCCGACTTGGCCGCGCTCCATCTGCGCATCGAGCAGGAACTGGCGCGGGTCCCAACGGCCAGCGACGCGCACCCGCGTGAAGCGTGGCAGCGTGGCGTCGAACGCGACCGGTGCAGCGGCGTTCATCGTGGCGAACCCGGCGAGCAGCGCGCGCTTCTCGGTCGCGCGCTCGAGCTGCCAGCGACCGAGCGCAAGCAGCGCCGGCAGCAGCACCAGCACCAGCACCGTCGGCCAGAGCTCGAACCTGAACTTCCGGGGTGCCATGGCGCGTGCTACCGTCCCGCGCCCGAGACCATCGCCACGGCGCCGGAGTGGGTCCCGATGAAGTTGCTCATCCTGCTCGCCTTCCTCGCGATCATCGTCAGCCTCGGCTCCGCGCTGTTCAGCCTGAACCAAAGCGGCGGCAGCGCCAGTCGCGGCGTGATCAAAGCACTCACCTGGCGCATCGGCCTGAGCATCGCGCTCTTCCTGTTCATCATGCTCGCGATCTGGATGGGCTGGACCACGCCCCACGGCGTGGGCGGCTAGCCCATCCGAAACTGTCGCGAGGTCTACAGGACGTAGACGAACACGAACAGGCCGAGCCAGACCACGTCGACGAAGTGCCAGTACCAGGCCACCGCTTCGAACGCGAAGTGGCGCTCGGCTGTGAAGTGGCCCTTGAGGCAGCGACCGAGGATCACGCAGAGCATGATCGCGCCGACCGTGACGTGCATGCCATGGAAGCCGGTCAGCATGAAGAACGTTGAGCCGTAGATGCCGGCGCCGAGCGTGAGGTTCAGCTCGCTGTAAGCGTGGTGGTACTCGTAGGCCTGGAAGCCGAGGAAGGTTGCGCCGAGCAGGATGGTGAAGAACATGAACCAGTTCAGCACCGCGCGCTTGCCCTCCTTGAGCGCCCAGTGCGCGACCGTGATGGTCGCGCCCGAGGTGAGCAGCAGCGCGGTGTTCAGCGCCGGGATGCCCCAGGGGCCCATCGACTCGAACTCGCCGCCGACGTCGCCGGGGCCGTTGGTCGGCCACTGGCCTTCGTAGCCCGGCCACAGCAGCAGGTTGCTCCAGAAGCCATCGCCGGCGCCGGCGAGCCAGGGCACCGACAGTTGGCGGGCATAGAACAGCGCGCCGAAGAACGCAGCGAAGAACATCACCTCGCTGAAGATGAACCAGCTCATTCCCCAGCGGAACGAGCGGTCGACCTGCGCGTTGTAGGTGCCGGCCTCGCTCTCGTCGATCACCTGGCCGAACCAGCTGAACAGCATGTAGACGATGATCAGCAGGCCGACGATCGACAGCCAACCCATCGGCCAGCCGTTGAGGAAGCTGCCGGCGCCGAGCATCAACGCGAACAGACCGACCGAGCCGATGATCGGCCAGCGGCTGGGGTGCGGGATGTAGTAAGCGCCTTCGGATGCGTGTGCCATGTCAGGTCCCCTGGGGGTCGGTCATCTCGTTGCTGATTTCATAGAAGGTGTAGGCGAGCGTCACCACCTCGACCTCGCGCGGCAGCGCGGGATCGACGACGAAGCGCACCGCCATGTCGCGGCCTTCGCCAGCAGCGAAACGCTGCTGGGTGAAGCAGAAGCACTCGGTCTTGCGGAAGTGCGCGGTGGCGATCTGCGGCGCGACGCTGGGCACCGCCTGCGCGATGCGATCGCCGGTGGCGGCATTGCGCGCGTAGAACGCGGTGCCAGCGAGTTCGCCCGGATGCACCTGCATGCGGGCCACGGTCGGACGGAACTCCCAGCCCGACCCGTTCGGGAGGTTCGCGACGAACTCGACCGTGACGGTACGCGTCAGGTCGGGTTCGATGGTGACGGTCGCGGCCCGCGCCAGCCCCTGGCTGCCGACGCCGACCAGTTCGCAGAACACGTCGTAGAGCGGGACCAGCAGGTAGCCGAAGCCGAACATCGCGACCGCCATCGCGCCGAGCTGCACTGCCAGGCGGCGGTTGCTGCGGTCTGCGGACGGGGTCATCGGTGCGGATCAGCGCGCCAGGAACAGAAAGGAAGCGGCGAAGAACGCCAGCGCCAGCGCGCCGAGCGCGAGCGCGGTGCGCCGTGCCGCGCGCTGCTGCTCCGAATGATCGTTGCCGGTGCTCATTGCAGCGTCGCTCACTTGATGTGCGGCGGCTCGGTCCACGAGTGGTACGGCGGCGGTGAGGGCAACTGCCACTCGAGGCTGGTGCCACCCTCCCACGGACTGGCCGGCGCTTTGCCGACACCGCCGCGGGCGGTGTTGACCAGGATGTAGACGAACAGCAGCTGGCTCACGCCGAAACCGAAGCCGCCGACCGACGAGATCATGTTCCAGTCGGCGAACTGCACGTTGTAGTCCGGGATGCGGCGCGGCATGCCGGCGAGACCCAGGAAGTGCTGCGGGAAGAACAGGACGTTGACGAAGATCGTCGACAGCCAGAAGTGCCATTTGCCGAGCGTCTCGTTGTACATGAAGCCGGTCCACTTCGGCATCCAGTAGTAGGCGCTGGCCATGATCGCGAAGATCGAGCCGGTCACCAGCACATAGTGGAAGTGCGCGACCACGAAGTAGGTGTCGTGATACTGGAAGTCGGCCGGCGCGATCGCCAGCATCAGGCCGGAGAAGCCGCCGATGGTGAACAGGAACACGAAGGCGAGCGCCCACAGCATCGGCGTCTCGAAGCTCATCGCGCCCTGCCACATCGTCGCGATCCAGTTGAACACCTTCACGCCGGTCGGCACCGCGATCAGCATGGTCGCGAACATGAAGAACACTTCACCGGCGAACGGCATGCCGACGGTGAACATGTGGTGGGCCCAGACGATGAACGACAGGAACGCGATCGACGCGACCGCGTAGACCATCGAGTCGTAACCGAACAGCCGCTTGCGCGAGAAGGTCGGGATGATCTCCGAGACCACGCCGAAGGCCGGCAGGATCATGATGTAGACCTCGGGGTGGCCGAAGAACCAGAAGATGTGCTGGAACAGCACCGGGTCGCCGCCGCCGGCGGCGGTGAAGAACGTGGTGTGGAAGTACTTGTCGGTGAGCAGCATCGTCACCGCGCCGGCCAGCACCGGCATCACCGCGATCAGCAGGTAGGCGGTGATCAGCCAGGTCCAGACGAACAGCGGCATCTTGAGCAGCGTCATGCCCGGCGCGCGCATGTTGAGGATCGTCGCGATCACGTTGATCGCGCCCATGATCGACGACAGGCCCATCAGGTGAATCGCGAACACCGCGAACGGGAACGCGGAGCCGGTCTGCAGCACCAGCGGCGGGTAGAGCGTCCAGCCGCCGGCCGGGGCGCCGCCCGGCATGAACAGCGTCGCCAGCAGCAGGGTGAAGGCGAACGGCAGGATCCAGAACGACCAGTTGTTCATGCGCGGCAGCGCCATGTCCGGCGCGCCGACCATCATCGGGATCATCCAGTTGGCGAGGCCGACGAAGGCAGGCATCACCGCGCCGAACACCATCACCAGCGCATGCATCGTGGTCATGCTGTTGAAGAACATCGGGTCGACGAACTGCAGGCCGGGCTGGAACAGTTCGGCGCGGATCACCATCGCGAACGAACCGCCGATGAAGAACATGATCAGCGAGAACACCAGGTAGAGCGTGCCGATGTCCTTGTGGTTGGTGGTCGTGAACCAGCGCCACATGCCCTTGGCCGGGCCGTGGTCATCGTGCGCGTGGTCGTCGTGGTGGGCGTGGGCGGCTGCGTAGCTCATTCTCTGTGTCTCCAGGGCTTACTTGCCGCGGGCCGCGGCCACATCGGCCGCCTGCACCACGTCGCCGGTGGCGTTGCCCCAGGCGTTGCGTTCGTAGGTGATGATCGCGGCGAGCTCGGCATCGCTGAGCTGCTTCCAGGGCGACATCATCGGGTTGACCTTGCTGCCGTTCAGCACCATGTCGAGGTGAGCGGCGAGCGGGCCCTTGGCCATGGCTGAACCCTTTAGCGGCTTCACGTTCATGCCCGCGTTGCCTTCGCCGCTGGCGCCATGGCAGGCGGCGCAGGTCGCGGCGTAGGCCTTCTCGCCCGCCGCCATGAGCTCGTCCTTCGACAGCACCGTCGGCTCGGCTGCTGCGGCGGTGGTCGCCGGACCCTTCTGCTCGGCCAGCCATGCGTCGTACTCAGCCGCCGGCAGCGCCTTGACCACGATCGGCATGAAGCCGTGGTCGCGGCCGCAGAGCTCGGCGCACTGGCCACGATAGGTGCCGGGCTTGTCGGCGTCGATCTTGAACCACATCTCCTGCACGAAGCCCGGGATCGCGTCCTTCTTGCCGCCGAGCGCCGGCACCCACCAGGCGTGGAGCACGTCATTCGCGGTCAGCAGGATGCGGACCTTCTTGCCGGTCGGCACGACCAGCGGATTGTCCACGTTGAGCAGGTAGTTCGGGATCTGGTGGACATCGATGCCGCTGCGCAGCTGACGCGCGGCGTTGTGCTCGCGGTCGAGCGTGGAGAAGAACGCGACGCCCTGGTCGAGGTACTCGTAGTGCCACTTCCACTGGTAGCCGGTGACCTTGATCGAGACATCGCTGTTGCGGAAGTCCTCCATGCCGATCAGCACCTGGGCCGAGGGGATGGCCATGCCGACCAGGATCAGGAACGGGATCACCGTCCAGGCGATCTCGACCTCGAGGCTGTCGTGGAAGGTCGCGGGCGTCACGCCCTTCGACTTGCGGTGGTAGATGATCGACCAGATCATCGCGCCGAACACGACGACGGCGATGGCGACGCAGATCCAGAAGACCAGCATGTGCAGCCCGTAGACGCTGCGGCTGACCTCGGTCACGCCCTCGGTCATGTTCAGCGCCCAATCGGCGTGCGCGATGCCCGCAGCCGCGAGCGATGCGAGCACGGCGCCGACGCGCGCGATGCTCTGGTGGATTGCGTTCGACATGCGTGGGATCCCCTCGAAACGGCGCGCGTACTCTACCGGTCGCTCCCAGCAGGCGCAACCGAAGCGCGCGCGGCTCACCGCCGGAAACCCCTAGGAATCCAGCGTTTCACGCGTAGCGAAGTGCTCAGAGCAACGCGTCGGGAAGTCGCGCGAGCTGGCGCGCCGCCTCGATGGCGCTGGCCTCGGGCGCGTACGCCAGCACGCCGAGTGGCGTACCCAGCCGCGCCTCGAGCGAAGCGAGGTTCGCGTCGAAGCGCGCGAAACCGGGATCGATGGCGCTACCGACCCAGCCGGCGAACGCGAGGCCGCGCGCCGCGATCGCTTCGCGTGTCAGCAGCGCGTGGTTGAGGCAGCCCAGCCGCAATCCTACGACCAGAACGATGGGAAGGCCGAGGTCAGCGGCGAGGTCGGCGCTGTCCCAATCGGCGCCGAGCGGGACGCGGAAGCCCCCGACGCCCTCGATGACGACCCTTGGCGCCTGCGCCCCGCTACGCCGGATTGCGGCCACCACGGCATCGCGTTCCAACGCGATGCCGGCCTCCATGCTGGCCAGATGCGGCGCGATCGGTGGTTCGAAGGCGTAGGGGTTCACCACCGCATAGGGCAGCGTCACCGACGCCGCAGCCATCAGCGCGAGCGCATCGGCGTGGCGCGGGCCGTCGGGTGTCGGTTGCAGGCCGCAGGAGATCGGCTTCAAGCCCGCCACCTTCAGTCCACGGGCCGCGGCGGCCGCGAGCAATGCGCAGGCGACTCGCGTCTTGCCGACGCCGGTGTCGGTGCCAGTGACGAACACGCCGCGGAGCTGCGAACCCTTGTGCATCACCGTCTCCGTTTGAGCTCGGCGCGCAAGGCGTCGAGCCCGATCGAACCGTCCTGGGCCAATGCACCGCCCTCATGGGCCAGCACCGCAGCGTCATCGCGCGCGCGCGGGGCCCAGGCGGCACCGTACACAACCTCCCATGTAGCCGCGACGCTTCCGTCGGTTCCCTTGGGATAGGCCGATTCCACCGCGGCCAGGCGGGCGCGCCCGGTGAGGCCGCGCGGGCGCGCAGCGGCGGCGTTGTGCGCACCCAAGCCCTTGAGCTCGCGCATCAACTCGCGCGGCGCGAGGTACTGGGTGGTCAGATGCTCGACGTCGAGCACCGGTTCGGTCAGACCGGCGCGCACCAACGCGTCGCCGATGTCGTGCATGTCGAGGAAGCGGTTCACGTGCGGCGCGCCATCGACCTGGCTCCAGGCCGCGCGCAGCTCGCGCAGCGTGTCCGGACCGAAGCTGCTGAACAGCAGCAGGCCGCGCGGCGCCAGCACCCGACGGAACTCGCGGAACGCGGGTTCGGGGTCATCAAGCCATTGCAGCATCAGGTTGCAGAACACGAGATCGATCGACGCATCGGCCAGCGGCAACGCGGTGCAATCCGCCGCCACCGTCCACAGCGTGCGGAACCAGGGCTTGCGCCGGCGCGCCTGCTGCAGCATCGCCGGGGCGAAGTCGACCGCGAACAGCGCCGCCTTGGGGAAGCGCGCGAACAACGCGCGCTGCGCACCGCCGGTGCCGCAGCCGGCATCGAGCATCCGCTGCGGTGCGATCTGCACCAGGTCGAGGCGCTCGGCGAGGTTCGTGCGCACCGCGCTCTGCAGCGCCGCGAACTCGTCGTAGCCGGCCGCCGCGCGCTCAAAGCTCGCCCGCACCGCGCGCCGATCGAGGTTCGCCGCAGCCATGCGCTGGAGCTCAACCATGGACGAAGCCCTCCACCAACGCGCAGAACTCGTCGGGGTGCGAGAGGAACGGCGCGTGCGCGGCGCGCGGGATCTGTTGGTGGCGCCCGTCGGGTACCGCGTGGCAGAGCCAGTCGAGCGCCGCCGGCGGCGTCAACCGGTCCATCGTGCCGCTGATGCCGAGCAGCGGCACCGCGAGCGCGCCGACCTGGGCCCGCAGGTCGGTCGCGTGCAGCACCTCCAGACCATGCGCCAAGGCCTCGGCCGATGGCGCCTGACCACCGAGCACACGCTGCTTGAGTGCGTGCAGCGTGGCCTGCGCGCGCTCGTCGCCGAGCACCTGCAAAGCGAGGAAGTCGCGCACGATTCGTTCGCGATCGTGGCGCAATCCGGCCTCGAAGCGCACCACCGCAGCCTCGGTCTGCGCCGCGGGCCAGTCCGGCGCCTGCACGAAGCGCGGCGTGCTCGCGATCAGCACCAGGTCGATGACCCGCGTCGGTGCGGCGAGCGCTGCGGCCAGCGCGATCTG
>JANNEA010000126.1:0-4718 GCA_031388175.1 Gammaproteobacteria bacterium | reverse complement strand
TGTTGCTCGCCAGCCCGCGTCTGGCGCTGGTGGTCATCCATCCGCTCGGCGACTTTCGTGCCGCGGTGGTCCTGCAGCCTGGGTCGCTGCGGCTCCTGGACGGGACGCTGCGCACGACGCTGAGCCCGTTGGCGCAGGCTGCCGGCCTGCCGCCCGGCACGCTGCTCGGCAGTGTCGACGCAGAGGGCATCGCCGCCACGCTCGCCGTCGAGGGGATCCTCAGCCTGGCCTGCACCGGCACGGTGAGCGGGGTGACGGTGGCCGGCGATGGTGCACCGGTCGCGCTCGGCGATCTGGGGCTCAGCTGCAGCGATGGACCCGCCGGGCCGACGATCGAGATCAGCGACCGCGGCGGTGCGTTGGCATTGCAGGCGCGTGTCGGGTTCGCGCCGGGATGGCGCTACCTCGTGGATGGCACCGCGGGCGCGCGACCCGGTGCGCCAGCGTCGCTGGCGCAGGCGTTGCCGCTGTTGGGTCGAGCCGATGGCCCCGATCGGGTCCGGTTCCGCTACTCCGGTGAACTGCTACAGCGCTGAACGTGACCGCGACGGAGTCGCTCAGCTCTGCTCGCTCACCACGACGCGGTTGCGGCCCGAGCGCTTGGCCTCGTACAGCGCCATGTCGGCGCGGTTGATCAGCGTGGCGAGATCCGGGACATCGGGCGTCGCTATTGCCACGCCCAAGCTCACGGTGACGCGCAACTCACCGCTGTGCGTTTCGATGACCATGCTGTCGACAGCCTTTCGCAGACGGTCGGCCACATCGGCCGCCACATTGAGCGCGGTCTCCGGCAACATGACGACGAAATCCTCGCCGCCGTAGCGACCGATGATGTCGAAGTGACGCAGGTTCGCCCGGCAGGTGCTGGCGATCAGCCGCAGCACTCGATCGCCGATCTCGTGGCCATGGCTTTCGTTGAGCTGGGTGAAGCCGTCGGCATCGAGCAGAATCACCGCCAGGTTGCGGCCGTAGCGACGGCCGCGCGCGAACTCGAGCTCAGCCAGCTCGAAGAAGTAGCGCCGGTTGTTGACCTTGGTCAGGTTGTCTGTCGTGGCGAGGTTCTGCAGCTCCGAGAACAGCCGTGCATTGTCGAGCGCCACCAGTGCCTGGCGCACCACGGCCACTGCGATCTCCTGCTCCTGGGCCGTGAACGGTGGCTCGCCGCGACCGAGCAGGAGCAGGGAGAATTCCTCGCTGCGCGAATAGGTCGGGATCGCCAGCACATGGGCCGCGTTCGGACCGTCACCGACCAGCGGTGTGTCGCGCACGTCCTCGGCGCCGAGCAGCATCGGTTCGCGGCGATGCCGGCACTCGGCGAACAGGCGGGCACGGGATTCTGGCAGCGTGCGCAGCTGCTTCGCCTCATCCTCGGGGAACCCACGGGTGCCGACCAACTGCAGGTCGACGCCCTGCTCCACGTATAGCGCGGCGCTGCGGAACGTCACCATCCGGCGCAGGCTGTCGAGCAGCAGTTCGGCGATCTGGTGTGCGTCCAGCGATGACGACAACGATTGCGCGAGCTGGTGCAGGGTCTCGGACCAGCGCCGCTTCGCCTGTTCGGCCTCGAGCTCGTGGTCACGCTTCAGCTTGAAGTGATGGACGCGGGCGATGACTGCGACGACGCTGAAGACCAGCAAGGCGTAGCCGAGGTAGGCCCACCAAGTACGCCACGGCGGTGGCAGCACCACCAGCTGGAGCGTGGCGTCCTCCAACGACCAGACGGCGTGGGTGTTAGCGCCTTTGACCCGGAACGTGTAGATGCCTGGGTCAAGGTTGGTGTAGGTGACACTGTTGCGATTGCGGCCGTCACGCAACGCTGGATCGAAGCCCTCGAGGATGAACTGGAAACGGTTCTTCAGCGGCGCGGCGTAGTCGAACACCGCGAAGTGCAGCGTCACCGAGGGCTGGGTGTGGTCGAGAACGAGTTGGCGCGTGCGCGCCAACTCACCGCTGACCGGCAGGACGCTGTCGAGCAGTTCGACCTCGGTGATAGCCACGGTCGGCGCGACGTCGCGTTCCTCGAGCACCGCGGGGTGGAACGCGTTCAGGCCATTGACGCCGCCGAAGAACAGCTCACCGTTGGCAGCGCGGGCGGCAGACCCGCTGTTGAACTCGTTGCTCTGCAGTCCGTCCTCGACCAGCCAATTGCGTACCGCCTGGCTGCGCGGCTCGAAGCGCGCGATGCCGCGGTTGGTGCTCATCCACAGCATCCCGTCATCGGTCAGCTGCAGCGCGTAGATCGTGTCGTCCGGCAGGCCCTGCTCGGTGGTGAAGTGCTGGAACGCGCGGCTGGTGCGGTCGTAGCGACTCAAGCCCTCAGGCGTGCCGAACCAAAGCACTCCGTCGGCATCTTCGACGATGGCCTGTACGTAGCCGGTGCGCAGCGAGCGTGCCGGCTCGCCACCCATCGGTAGCCGGGTGAACCCCTGACCGTCCGGTGCGCGCATCGCCACACCTTTGTCGGTGGCGACCCACAGCGTGCCGTCGCGCGAGCGGTGCATGGCGAGGATGAAGTCGCTCGGCAGCGTGGCCGCATCGGCGGCAGCACTGCGGAACCGCTCGATCGCGCCGGTGGCCGGCCGGAAATGGATGAGTCCAGCAGAGGTGCCGAGCCACAGGCCCTCGGTGCCGTCACCGATGATCACGCTCGACCAGTTCAGGGCCCGCGCGTCCTCCTCGTCGCTGCCCTTGAGCAGGACTTGATCGAAGCTCGTGGCACCGCGCCGCGACCGATGCAGGCCCTTGTCGGTACCGACCCAGATCGTGTCGGACGCGTCCTGGTACAGCGCCGAGATGTACTCGCCACGCAGCGCACCGGGAGCCTTCGCATCTTTGCGGAAGTGGCGATACTCACCGCGCTGGCGGTCGATGCGGGTCAGACCGGTCTCCTGGCCCACCCACAACCCGCCGTCGCGCGCCGGCAGCACTGCCCATACCACGTGGCCGAGCAACGAGCGCGGCTCGTTCAAGCGGTGGCGGTAGTGGAGGAAGCGCCGGGTCGCTGGGTTGTAGCGGTTCGCACCGGCCGCGTCGGTGCCGACCCACAGCACGCCGCCGCGGTCCTCCATCAACGCGACCACGTTGTCATCGCTGAGGCTGGTGCGATCGGCCGGGTCGTGCCGGAACACGGTGACCCGGCCGGTGGTGGGATCGAGCTGCAACAGGCCCGTGCGGAATACGGCCAACCAGACCTCGCCGGTGCGGCCGAACAGGATGTCGCGGACCCGCCCGGTGCCGAGCGGACCGCCCTTCTCCGCGCTCGCATACTCCGCGAGGCGTGCGCCACCCTGGGTGAACGTGGCGAGACCGCTCTGGGCCGCGACCCACACCTGGCCCTTGGCGTCGCCACGGATCGCGTGGATGACCTTGTCATCGAGCGCGACGGTCGGTCCGCTGAGCGTCAGCGGTTCGAAGCGGTCCAGCTTCGTGCGGTAGATGCTCACCCCGGTAGCGGTGCCGATCCAGATGTCGCCTGCGCGATCCTCGTGCAGCGCCAAGATCGCGTTGTGGCGCAAGCCGACGGTGCCCTTGGGTCCGGCGAGGTAGCGCTGCACCTTTCCCGTGGCGACATCGAGCCGGTTCAGGCCCTGGTCGGTGCCAACCCAGAGCCGCCCGGTGCTGTCCTCCAGGATCGAGTAGATGACGTCGCCGCTGAGCGAGTCAGCCGCAGCGCTGTGCACGAAACGCGTGAACCTGTCTTCGATCGGGTCGTAGCGATTCAGACCGTTGGACGTGCCGATCCAGATTGCGCCATCGCCCGCCGGCGCCAACACCAAGATTTGCGAATCGCTGATCGAGTCCGGTCGAGCGGCGTCATGCCGATAGACCTTGAAGCCGTAGCCATCGTAGCGGTGCAACCCCGCTTCCGTCGCCATCCACACATAGCCATGGCGGTCCTGCAGCAGCGCGTAGACCGAGCTTTGCGCCAAGCCCTCCTCGAGACTGAGGTGGGCGAAGCGCTGGTTGGTGCCGAGCGAGATCGGATCATCGTTGCCGATGCCGCGAGCCGGACCGCACATCAGCACCGCGGCGAGGGCCGCGGCTGCGAGCTTGAGGTGAGCGGTCCGTGATTTGTGCATCGGTGGGGCGGCTACACCCACGAAGGTGTGGCGCGCTGGTCCGAAGATAACCCAGGAAGCCCCAGCCGTCAGGCGTCAGAACCGGACCAGCGCCGAACCCCAGGTGAAACCACCGCCGAAGGCCTCGAGCAGCAGGGTGTCGCCTCGTTTGATACGACCGTCACGGACCGCGACGTCGAGGGCCATGGGCACCGAAGCAGCCGAGGTATTGCCATGGTCCTGGACCGTGACGACCACGCGCTCCATCGGCATCCTGAGCTTGCGGGCGGTGGCCTCGATGATGCGGATGTTGGCCTGGTGCGGCACCAGCCAGTCGATATCCTCGGGCTGTAGCCCGTTCTTCTCGAGCGTCTCGTCGACGATGCTGGCCAGGGTCTTGACCGCGACCTTGAACACTTCGTTGCCTTTCATCTGTACGAACGACCTGCCGTGCTTGATTTCATCGAAGCCTTTCGACACGCCGGTCGGAAAGAACAGCAGGTCCTTGTAGGCACCGTCCGCGTGAAGATGGGTGTTGATGATGCCGGGCTGGTCGGCGGCCTCGATCACCACCGCGCCAGCGCCGTCACCGAACAGTACACAGGTGCCGCGATCGTTCCAGTCGACGATCCGCGACAGGGTCTCGGTATATATATATAT
>JANNEA010000121.1:0-2226 GCA_031388175.1 Gammaproteobacteria bacterium | reverse complement strand
GTCAGGACAACACAGCGCACGTCGCGCTCGGGCGCTTCGATCACGTCGAGCGCCGCGCCCAGGCCCTCGAGCATCTCCGGCGAGGTCGCGTTGAGCACCTCGGGATGATTGAGCGTGACGGTCGCGACTGCGCCGTCGATGACGAGTTTGATGCGGGAAAATTCCATGGCGAGTGTCCTTCCGGGTTCGAGGCTGGGGTTAGACGCCGATCGTGTAGCCGCCATTCACCGACAGGTGCTGCCCGGTGATATAGCTGGCGGCCGGCGACAGCAGGAAGCAGACGGGCGGCGAGACTTCCTTGGGATCCGAGAAACGCCCCATCGGCACCTGCGCCATCACCCGGTCGCGGAACTTCCCGCCGCGGATCGTCTCGGTCATCTCCGTCTCGATCACGCCGAAGCAGATCGAGTTGACCCGGATGCCCTTCGCCGCCCACTCGCGCGCGGCGCTCATGGTGATGCCCATGACGCCCGACAGGTTGACGTCGATGACCTGCTGCCAGCTCTCGGCGGACATCTTGGCGATCATGGCCGCGCGCACGATGCCGGCGTTGTTGACCAGGCCGTGGATCGCGCCGTTTTTCTTCACGGCCCGCGCGACCATGTCCTGCACGAATGCGGGATCGGCGACCGAGCCGACGTACGCTTCGGCGCCGCCGCCACCGAGCGAGCCGGCCACCGCGTTCACCTTGTCACCCTGCACGTCGACGAGAATCGCCTTGCCGCCAAGCTCGACAACGAGCCGCGCGACCGCTTCGCCGATGCCCTGCCCTGCGCCGGTGACAATGATGTTGCAGCCCTCGAGATTCATCGGATGGTTCATTTCTGCGGCTCCCTGTTTGCGTTCGATGCAGACAGCTGCTCGGCGAGCGCGATCACGTTGCGCGCCTGCTTCAGGTGCGGCATGTCGAGCATCTTGCCCTCCAGCCCGACGGTGCCGAGGCCGGGATTCCTCTCGAACATGTCGATTACGCGCCTGGCATAGGCCACTTCCTCGTCCGAGGGCGTGAAGGCGCGGTTGATCACCGCCGACTGGTCCGGATGGATCGCGATCTTGCCGATGAAGCCGCCCCGCCGGTCGCGCAGGCATTCCGCTTCCAGGCCGGCCAGGTCGCGGAAGTTCACATACACCACGCCGACCGGTTGCGCGCCGATGGCGCGAGCCGCCGCGAGGCAGAGCGACTTGGCGAGCAGGTACGGGTCATCGTAGCCGCCGGTGGCGGGGTTACGGTTGTCGCTCGCCCCGAGCGCGGCAGCAAGATCCTCGCCGCCCCAGGTCAGCGCTACGAGCCGGTCGGAAACGCGGTCGAGGTAGGTATGGAACGTCAGCAGCGACGCGGCCGTCTCGGTGGCCACGCTGAGGATCCTGGTCGAACCGATCGGCCGGCCTTCGCGCGCTTCCAGCGCCGACAGATAGTTCGCCAGCTTGTTCACTTCGGCCGCCGAGTACACCTTCGGCAGGCAGATGCCGTCGGGCGCGCCCGGCATTACCGCGGCGAGATCCGGCAACGCGAGGTCGGTATCGAGCGGATTGATGCGCACCCACAGCTGCTGGCGCGAACGGTCCGGCCGCGACTTCAGGTAGGCGCAGACCATCTCGCGGGCGACCTGCTGGCGGTCCATCGAGACCGAGTCTTCCAGGTCGAGAATCAGGGCATCGGCGGGGTTTTCGCGCCCCTTCTCGAGCTTGCGCTCGCTGTCGCCCGGAACGAACAACCAGGAACGGATCATCATGCCGGCCGTTTCTTCATCAGACCGGTGCGCACGACATAGCAGACTTCCTGGTCACGTTGGTTGTAGCCGATGTGCTCGAAGGTCACGATGCCCTCGTTCGGCCGCGACTTGCTCTCGCGCTTGTCCTTGATGCGGGTGACCGTGCGGATGGTGTCGCCGTGGAACACCGGACTCTTGAAGCGGATGTCGGTCATGCCGAGGTTGCCGAGCGTGGTGCCGAGCGTCGTGTCGGCGACCGAGACACCGATCACCAGGCCGAGCGTGAACAGGCTGTTGACGATGCGCTGCCCGTACTGCGTCTTCTTCGAGAACTCCTCGTCCAGGTGCAGCGGCTGGGGATTGTGGGTCATCGCGCAGAACAGGATGTTGTCCATCTCGGTGACCGTGCGCGTGAGCGGGTGCTTGAATTCCATCCCGACCTTGAACTCTTCGTAGTGCAGGCCAGCCATGCGGCCTCCCTGTGGTTTGGTTCACCAAAAGGTAACAGATTGAT
>JANNEA010000100.1:0-14386 GCA_031388175.1 Gammaproteobacteria bacterium | reverse complement strand
CCTTGCGCGGCCGGATGCGACGCGGGCCTTGCCCGTCTCGCATCCGGCCCGCCTCCTCCTGCGCGTTCCCCTCTTCCTGAAGAGCGTGCAGCAGAAGGCGTTCGCGTTCCTCACCGCCATGCTGGTCGGAGGCACGGCGCTCGCCGTGCCGACGCCGTCGGGCACCAGCATCCCGAACACCGCCCAGGTCGGGCTGACGGTCGGCGTCACCAACATCACGACCGCGAGCAACACCGACACGATCGTCACCACCGACGTCAACACCTCGCTGGCGACGATCCGCTTCCTGCAGTACGCGCCGCTCAACCCGGGCGCCGTGAACCAGACCGCCGGCCCGACCAGCTACGACTCCGGTGGCGGCGTCTTCGTGGTCCTGCCCGACCCGGTCGCGCTCGATGGCACCCCGATCGACGCCGACCTGCCGGTGCCGCTGCTGCTGGCCGACGTCTACCACGGCGGCGAACCGGTGTTTGTCTCAGTGGCGGATGCGGATCACAACATAAACCCGACGCTGATCGAGACCGTGCTGATCACGCTCACGGTGGCAGGCACCGGCGACACCGAGATCCTGATCCTGACCGAGACCGGGCCGAACACCGGCGTGTTCACCGGCTTCATCATGAGCACCACCGCGGCCAGCGCCGCCGGCGACGGTCTGCTCGCGGTCGACGCTGGCGATCAGATCACCGCGACCTACGTCGACTTCCAAAACATCAGCGTCGCGGCGGCGGCGCTGATCGACCCGTTCGGCCTGGTGTTCGATTCCGTCACCGGCGCGCTGCTCGACGGCGTGACCGTCACGATCCTCGACGCGGGCACGGGCCTGCCCGCCACCGTGTTCGGCGACGACGGCGTGAGCAGCTTCCCGTCCTCGATCGTGACCGGTTCGACCGCCTCCGACTCCGGCGGCGCGATCTACAACTTCGGCCCTGGCGAGTACCGCTTCCCGTTCGTGGCGCCGGGCAACTACCGCTTCGTGGTCACGCCGACCGCCGGCTACAGCTTCCCCTCGATCGTCCCCGCGCCGGCGCCCGGCTTCACGGTGGTCAACGGTTCGCGCGGCGAGGTGTTCGTGATCAACCCGGGCCCGGCGCTGCACATCGACGTGCCGCTCGACCCGCAGACGCCCGGCGGCCTCACCTTCCCGCTGACCAAGCAGGCGGCGGTGGGCGAGGCCTCGGTCGGCGACGTCGTCGGCTGGACCGTGACCTACGCGAACCCGAGCTCGACCCTCGCCTTCGCGCCGGCTGAGCTCGTGGACACACTGCCACTGGGCTTCCGCTTCCGCGCCGGCAGCGCGCGCATCGACGGCGTGAGCGTACCGGACCCGACGATCTCGCCCGACGGCCGCACGCTCACGTTCCCGATCCTGCTGCCGGCCGCCGCCAGCCACACGCTGGCCTACGCCACCGACGTGCTGCCCAACGTGCAGCTCGGCATCGCCACCAACAGCGTCTCGATCGTGGTGATCGGCACGCCGCAGGTGCCGCCGGCGCTGGCCCAGCTGCAGGTGGTCGAGGACCTGTTCGGCAGCCGCACCACGCTGGTCGGCGAGGTGTTGGTGGACGCCTGCAGCGCCGCGGCCGGTACCGGCGTGGGCCTGGAAGGCGTGCGGATCATGCTCGAGGACGGCAGCTACGCGATCACCGACTCGCGCGGCCGCTACCACTTCCGCGGCGTGAGCGAAGGCACGCACGTGGTGCAGCTCGACAAGGCCTCGCTGCCCGAGGGCTACGCGGTCGAGCTGTGCCAGGACAACACGCGCCACGCCGGCACCGCGTTCTCGCAGTTCGTGGACCTGCAGCGCGGCGCGCTGTGGCGCGCGGACTTCCGGGTCAGGCAGCTCGCGCCGGCCAGCGGCCTGGTGCGCGGCAAGCTCAAGGGCACCACGATCGCGGCGACGCCGGGCGCGGCGCTCTACGAGTTCGACTTCGAAGGCAGCACGGTGCCGATCAGCAACCTGCGCGCCTCGTTCCTGCTGCCGGACGGCGCGGTGCTGGTGCCCGACAGCGTGGTGCTGGATGGCGCGGCGCTGCCTGGTGCTGCGGCCAGTGACGGCGTGATGACGCTGCGGCTCGGCGACCGGCCGCGGCCGTTCACGCACAAGCTCGCGTTCCGCCTCACGCTGCCGCTCGACCAGAGCAGCGAGGTCACCGGCATCCTCACCGTGGACGGCCCGGCCAAGAAGAACCTGCGGCTGGCGCCGGTGAAGGTCACGCTGAATCCGACCGGGGCCGAGGTGGACCTGGTGGCCGGCTCGGTGCTGTTCGCGCCCAAGTTCACGTCGCGCGGCTGGGCGCTCACCGGCGCCGACAAGGCCGAGCTCAGGAAAGTGGTGGACGCGGTGCGCGGCAAGGAGAGCATCCGCTTCCACGTGATCGGCTTCACCGACGGACGCGAGGTGCTCGACCAGCCGTTCGACGACCTCAAGGACAACCTCGAGCTGTCGCGGCGCCGCGCCGAAGCGGTGGCCGATTTCCTGGCCAAGGACGCCGGCATCGCCCGCCAGCGGATCGCGGTCGAGGGCCGCGGCGACAAGGAGCCGGTCGGCGACAACAAGAACTTCGACGGCCGCGCGCTGAACCGGCGCGTGATCATCTCGATGATCGGCGCCTCCGACGAAACCCAGGCGCGCAGCGCGGCCGAGAGCCCGACCGAGGAGCTCGAGGTCGAGGGCCTGCGCGCCGGCGAGCGCGCAGCGACGGCCCCGGCCACCCTGCACTCGGCGGCGCCGGCAGCCACGCTGCCGAACGCGAACTACGCGCCCTACGCACGCGACGTGGACGACGCCTTCCTCGCCAGCCTGACCCCGGGCCACGCGATCCTGTGGCCGACCGCCGACACCAACCCGCCGATTCCGGGCGTGAAGGTCGCGGTCCAGCACCGCAAGGGCGAGACCGTGACACTCGCGCTCAACGGCCGCGCGGTGCCGGCCACCAACCAGCGCGCCACGAACTCGGCGGCCAACGCCGACGTGGTGGTGGTCGAGTGGCACGGCGTGGACCTTGAGGACGGCTCCAATGAGTTCGTGGCCACGGTCCGCGACGCCAGCGGCCTGCCGGTGGCCACGGTCGCGCGCACCGTGCACTACTCCGGCCGCGCGGTACGCGCCGAACTGGTGCTCGAGCGCTCGACGCTGATCGCCGACGGCAAGACCCGGCCAGTGGTGGCGGTGCGTTTCTTCGACCGCAGCGGCAAGCCGGTGCACGGAGGCGCGGCCGGCGAGTTCACGGTCGGCGCGCCGTTCCGCGCCTGGCGCGACCTCGACGACCGTCGCACCGACAAGCTGTTCACGATCGGCGACGTGCGCAACGCCTGGCAGGCCGGCGCCGATGGCGTGGCCCTGATCGAGCTCGCGCCCACCACCGACTCGGGCGAGGCGCGGCTCGACTTCCGCTTCGGCCAGCGCCTGACCCAGGACCTGCGCGCCTGGCTCGAACCCAGCACTCGCGACTGGGTGCTGGTGGGCCTGGCCGAAGGCTCGCTCGGGCACAACGCGGTGAGCGGCAACGCCCAGACCTTCGAAGCCCTCGGCGGCACGCCGGACTACTACGAGGACGGCCGCATCGCGTTCTATGCCAAGGGCATGGTCAAGGGCGCGTTCCTGCTGACCGCGGCCTACGACACCAGCAAGGACCGCCAGGTGGGCGGCGCGGTGCTCGGCCAGGAGATCGACCCGAACGCCTACTACCTGCTGTACGGCGACGACACCGAGCAGCGCCACGACGCGGCCAGCATCCGCAACCTGTACCTGCGCATCGAGCGCAAGCAGTTCTACGCGCTGTTCGGCGACTTCGACACCGGCCTCACGCTGACCGAGCTCGGCCGCTACTCGCGGCGGATGAACGGCCTGAAGAGCGAGTTCAAGGGCGAGACCTTCGCCTACAACGCCTTCGCCAGCGAAGACACCACCGCGTTCGTCAAGGACGAGATCCAGGGCGATGGCACCTCGGGCCTGTATCGCCTCACGCGCCGGCCGCTGGTGATCAACAGCGAGCAGGTGCGCATCCAGACGCGCGACCGCTTCCACAGCGAGACGGTGCTGAGCGAGGAGCGCCTGACGCGCTTCACCGATTACAACATCGACTTCGGCGCCGGCACGATCTTCTTCCGCAAGCCGGTGCCGAGCCGCGACTCGAACTTCAACCCGATCTTCATCGTGGTGGACTACGAGGTCGCCGGCAGCCAGGTGGGCAGCGTGTCGGGCGGCGGCCGCGGCGCGGTCACGCTGGCCGGCGGCAAGGTCGAAGTGGGCGCAACCGTGATCCACGAGGGCGTGCAGGGCGCCGAGGGCGACCTCATCGCCGCCGACGTCACGATCAAGCTGTCCGACGTGACCAAGATAGAGGCCGAGGTGGGCAGCAGCGAGGCCACCACCGGCGTGACCTCGCAGGACGGCACCGCCTACAAGGTTGAAGTCGAGCACCTGGGCGAGACCGTGGCCGGCCGCGCGTATCTGCGCCAGCAGGACGCCGGCTACGGCGTGGGCCAGCAGAGCGCCGGCGAAGCGGGCTCGCGCAAGGCCGGCGTGGAAGGCACGGTCGAGATCAACAAGCAGCTCGACGCGAACGGCCAGGTCTACGTGCAGGAGAACCTGGCCACCGGTGACGAACGCCAGGTGGCCGAGGGCGCGCTGCGCTACGAGACCGACGACCACAAGTACACCGCGACCGGCGGTCTGCGCCATGCCAAGGACGAGCGCGCGGCCGGCGACTTCGTGTCCGACCAGTTGTTCGTGGGCGGCACCGCCGAAGTGGCCACCGGCCTCACGCTGCGCGCGCAGACCGAGCTCGGCCTGGCCGACGACGCGAACCAGGCCTACCCCGACCGCCTGCTGGTGGGCGCCGACTACAAGCTCACCAGTACGGCGAGCCTGTTCGCCGAGCACGAGATCGCGCAGGGCCCGGCGGATGAGTCGCAGATGTCGCGGGTCGGCCTGCGCACGCAGCCTTGGGAGCGCGCCCGCGCCGATGCAGCAGTGGAGCAGCAGTACTCCGAGTTCGGCCCGCGGCTGTTCGCCACCATCGGCCTCGGCCAGGGCTTCCAGGTGAACGAGGCGCTGCTGATCGACTTCGGCCTCGATCGCGTGCACACGATCACCGGCCCGAGTACCGCGCTGTTCCCCGGTGTGCCGCCCGCCTCCGGTGCCGGCGCTGGCGGCGACTTCACCGCCTACTACGCGGGCGCCACCTACCGCAGCGGCGACTGGACCACGAACGGCCGCCTCGAGACGCTCGCAGGTGACCTGGAAGACCGTTGGGGCCTGAGCGCCGGCGCCTACCGCGCGCAGGGCGACAAGATGGGCTTGGCGTTCCGGTTGTCCTACCTCGACAGCGTGATGGCGACGGGCGACCTCAGCACCGACGCGTCGCTCAGCTTCGGCATGGCCTGGCGCCCCACCAACCCCGAGTTCATGTGGCTCGACCGCGTGGACCTCGTGTACGACGATTCCTTCAGCCTGCTCGGCGGTGCCTCGCGCACCCACAAGGTGATCAACAACCTGAACCTCAACCACCGGCCGAATGCGCGCTGGCAAACGAGCTACCAGTACGCGTTCAAGTGGGTGCGGCAGGAGTTCGGCGCGAGCTACACCTCGTTCACCGATCTGATCGGCGTGGATTCGCGCTACGACCTGAACACCAAATGGGATGTGGGCGGCCAGGTGTATGGCCTGCATGCCTGGGAGAGCGGCACGCTCGACTGGTCGGCGGGCCTGTCGGTCGGGCACAGCTTCGCCAAGAACGTGTGGCTGAGCGTGGGCTACAACTTCGCCGGCTTCGAGGACGAAGACTTCGCCCAGGCGCGCTACACCGCGAACGGTCCCTACCTCCAGTTCCGCATCAAGTTCGACCAGGACAGCGTGCGCGACCTCAAGCAGCTCGCGACCGGGACGCCGAAGCCCTGAGGCACGCTCCTATATAAGGACCCTCGCCCCGCCGCTCCGGAACCATCCACCTCACCCCCTGAGGATCGGAGCAGCGGGCGCCGAGGGGCTTCGACGCTCAGCTGATCCGGATGCGGAAGGCCTCGGCCAGCGAAGTGCGGCGCTCGCGCGCCATCGCCAGCACGCGGCTGGGGAGCGGGACCATGCCGCCTTCCAGCGCGAGACGCTGCAGCTCTTCGCCGCCGGCTTGGTCCTGGATCGCGCTGCGCAGCGCGGGGGTCATCGGCATCAGCTCGTACATCACCTCGCGGCCCAAGTAGCCGGTGCCGGAGCAACGATCGCAGCCGAAACCGCGGGCGAAGCGTTCGTGCGGGCCGACGCCGAGCGTCACGCGCATCTCGTCCGAGACCTCCTCCGAGGCCAGGCACTCCGAGCAGTTGATGCGCACCAGGCGCTGCGCGACCACGCCCGAGATGGTCGAGGCGATCAGGTAGGGCGCGACGCCCATGTCGATCAGGCGCGGGATCGCCGCGGTCGCGCTGTTGGTGTGCAGCGTCGAGAGCACGAGGTGACCGGTCATCGCGGCCTCGAGCGAGACCTCGGCGGTCTCAGCGTCACGGATCTCGCCGACCATGATCGCGTCGGGATCGTGGCGCAGGATGTGGCGCAGCGCCTTGGCGAAGGTCAGCCCGATGTCGTGGTGCACCGAGATCTGGTCCATGCCGTCGATGTGGTACTCGACCGGGTTCTCGACGCTCATCACCGTGATCTGGCGCGCGAGCACCTCGCGCAGCGCGGCATAGAGCGTGGTGGTCTTGCCGGAACCGGTCGGGCCGGTGACCAGCACCATGCCCGAGCTGCGCGACAACATGTTGCGCAACACGCGCGTGTCGTCGGCGTCGAAGCCGACCTGGTCGAGCGACTTGAGCGCGACCTCGGCGTCGAGGATGCGGATCACCACGCTCTCGCCGTTGACCGTCGGGATCACCGAGACCCGCAGGTCCACCATGCGTTCGCCGTCCACCACCCGCGCGCTGCCGTCCTGCGGCAGGAAGCGCTGCGAGAAGTCCATCCGCGTCATCACCTTGATGCGCGCGACCACCGGCGCCAGCAGCTGCCGCGACAGCGTGCGCAGCGGCACCATCATGCCGTCGATGCGCAGCGACAGCTGGACGCCACGCGCGGTCGGCCGGATGTGGACGTCGGAGGCGCGCCGGTGCACCGCCTGCTTGATGATGCTGTTGACCAGGCGGATGACCGGGCGCTCCTCGCCCGCGACGTCCGCGGTGAGGTCGACGGGAGCCTCCGGATCGCCATCGCTGTCCTGGACGCTCGCCGCGGCCATCACCGCCGTGTCGAGGTCGCTGTCGCTGCCGAAGCAGCGGTCGAGCGCCGCGGCCAGGTCGGTCGCGGTCGCGATCACGAACTGCACCGGACGCTTGGCGGTGAAGCGCGCGGCGTCGCGCGCGGCCTTGTCGGCCGGCTCGACCAGCGCGACGACCAGCGTCGCATCGACGATGCAGAGGGGCAGGATGCGACAGCGGCGACAGACCGCCTCCGGCACGAGGCTCGAGGCACCGGGATCGATCGGGAAGCGCGCCAGGTCGACCGCCGGGATGCCGAGGTGCTGCGCGAGCAGGTGACGGACCGCCTGCGCGTCGAGCACGCCCTCGGCGACCAGCAGCTCGCCCAAGCGGCGGCTGGGCTGTGCCCGCTGCAGCTCGAGCGCACGCGTGACCTCGCCAGGGCTCGCCAAGCCCTCGACGACGACGAGCTCGCCGAGACGGACCGGTCCGCGTTCCTCCGTGCTCGCCGCGCTGCTCGAGTCCGCGAGCGCGCGCTTGAGCTGAGCGAGGCTCTGCGCGGACTGGCGCTGGAGGTAGTCGCGCAGGCGCACGGTGCTGCGGTTGGCGGGCCGCCGCTCGAAGCCGCGATCGGCTTCGGGAGGGAGCGAGGGGAACAAGGTGACGGGGTTGGCGGACATCAGAATTTCACCTCGACGAAGCGCGACGCCGCGTCGGTTTCGCTTGTTGTCGCTGAGTGCTCGAAGGCTACGGTGTCGACGCTGAAGGCGGCGCCGTTGCGCCGGCATTCGACGCGCGGTGTGGCGCTGGTGTCGCTGTGCGCGACGACGCAATGTGACAAGACGATCGCGGACACCGTAAGCTCCTTCGCGCTGGTATTCGACTCCCGTGGCTCGGCCAGCGCGTTCATCGCCAGCAGCGCCACGGTCCAGAGCGTCGCGGCGAAGAGCCGGCGGCGCGTGATGATCGGTCCTTGCATGGTCGCCTCCGCTTCGGGGCTGTACTGCGCTCGATGAGCGCCCAGTACTGCGGGTCCTGCGGATGGCGGCGGTCGTGGGCCACCGATCGTCGAGAGGAACTCTAGGCGCTCGACGCGGCTCAAGGCATCGGGCAGTACCCCAACCCGGCTAGGGGTCTGCGGAACGCGACGGCGCCCGCATCAGGGCTCGAACACCACGGCGCACCGACGCGCGGCGCTTCGCCCTCGAAGCAGACCGGCTCGCTCATCGAGGCGATCGACTGGTCCGCGATCCGCGAGACCCGCGCGTGGGCTGTTCGCTCGTCAGTGCCGAGGCAGCCGACGACTCCAGCGAGTCGCCGCATCTCCTGCCTCGTGTCCGTAGGCGTCGTTCACGGCCTTGACCCCGTCCAGGTCCATGAGCAACACCGCTCCATGCTCCCGGATGAGCTGTCCCGAGATCGCGTTTCGGTTGGTCGGGTGAGACGCGAACAGGGTCGATGGGTCAGCGGCCATCAGCAGCGCTCATCTGCGGTTCATCAGGATGTCGAGGATCACCGGATCGAACGCCGCCCAATCCGGTGAATTGGCGCGATAGGCGGCATCGATCAGCGACGCTTCCGCCAGGATCCGCAACGCGACTCCCGGCTCGCGCAGGGGGGCGACGATCGGCTGGAGCTGGGGCTGCTGCCCCTGCCACTCTGTGCGGTCCGGATCCGTACGCGGGGTGATGTTGAGGCGGTGGACGGTGCCCATGGTCGTATCCTCACTGCGCCGCGAGCTGCGCGACGGACAAGAAGTAATCGGTCTGGCCACCGGCGACCGCGTACCCGGAGGCGAGCACTTGGCCGCTGCTGGTGAGCTCGAGCGCGAGCACGTTGAGGTCGGCACCCGTGAGCGACAGGCCCTGCTGCAGCGTCCAGCTCGGCGTGATCGGCGCGCCCGGCACCGTGATCCGCTGGGTGGCCGTGGCCAGGCAGGTGTTCCGCAGCGTGCCTACGCGCAGTGCGACGCAACGCTGGCGCGCACGCGCGATCTCGGTCGCAGTCGGCGCGCGCGTGGTCGCGGGCGCTGTGGTCTGCAAGCGAGCGACGCCCAACGTCGTGTTGCGGCCGGTGCCGCTCACGGTGTCGGAGCTCACCACCACACGGCCATCGGCGTGACGGATCAACGCGGTCAGCTGCGATCCAGGCACCAGCAGCTGGGTGGCGCGCAGCGAGCCGTCGGGGCCGATCAGGCTCAGACGACCGTCGGCGCGCTCGGCGACGAGGTAGCCGTCGGCGACGAGTTCGAGCGCCGTGGTCGGCGTGGCTTGCGGCGTCGGCAAGGACACGATGCCGCTGCTGCCGAAGCTGGCGTCGAGCTGGCCGTCCGGATGGAGGCGCATCAGTTGCAAGGAATCCGGCGCGCGCGCGGCGACCAGGATGCGTCCGTCGGGCAGCAGCCGCGTGCGCGGGTCGGCGCCGAGCGCTTCACGCACCACGCGTACGCCATCGTTGTCGAAGCTCCGGTCGAGAGCGCCGAGCGGCGTGACCAACATCAGCATCACATGCTCGCCATCGCTCATCAGCACGCTGCCGGTCGCCAGCAGCCGGCCATCGGGCAAGGTCACGAGGTTGGCGAGTCCGGTGCTGGCCGCACCGATGACCGAGGTGCGGAGGATGCCCCCGACCGCGAACGCCGGGTCGAGCGTGCCATCGGCGCGGAACACCGCGATCAGGGCGCGGCCGCCGCTGCGTCCGGCGACCGCGATGCGGCCATCGGCCAGCAGCGTCATGGCACGCATGCTGTCGTCGGTCGCCCCAGCGTCGGCGAACGCCGCCCCGCCGAAGCCGAAGCTCGGATCGAGCGCGCCGTCGGCCTTGAACCGGGCGACGACCAGGTCGCTGCCCTGGCTGGTGCCGAAGTTGCCGGCCGCGATGACCATGCCGCCGGGCAGGCGCGCCGCGCCGACGAAGGCTTCGTAGTTGAGCGGGGTCGAGAGCGCGGCGAGGCCCGTGCTTTTGAACGTTGCGCTCGCTGCGAGCGGCGCGGGGCTCGCCAGCGCGACGCTGGCCAGCAGGGTTGCGCACGCCAGTGCGCTGCGGATGCGACGGAACTCGACCATGACTGGAACCTCTCTGCCCGCGGCACGCCATCACAGCGATGGCGTGTTCCGGGGCCTCTGGTGCGCCGTAAGCGCGCCCACTCAGCGGTGGTTCCGGATCGAGCAGCTCGGTTCCTGTGCTTCGAGCGTGGTCAGAGCTTGTTCTGTTCCCTCGGCGCGGTTAATCAGGGCGTCCACGGGGGTCGGGTCAGGGCGTTCCTCGGCGCCACCTGGGCAGCGTCTGGATCGCGCCGACCGTCACCCGAACTCCGACCGATCGCGCGGCGCGCGAAAGCTCGGCAGTGCGTCGCACTCCTTCGCTGGCTCATCAGGCGCCGGTTCGAAATCGGGCGGCGGCGATGTGAACGGGAAGTCCATCGGCGCCAACCAGCGCGCCATCAGGAGCTCGGCGAACAGTTGCGCGGTACGCAGGTCCGGTGGATCGATGCGCGGTGCGCGGTCGATCACCGTCGCGCGGCGCAATTGCTGCGTCGGATAGGACTCGTTGCACTTGAGAACGGCTGCCATGGTCCACCTCGCTGCTCGTGGGGTATGCCCAGAGCGTGAGTGGAGCGTGCGTCACGGATCGGCGACCGACCATCAGGCTCGCCCATGAGCGCCGGTCGGGGATTGTGGACGGTAGGACTCAGGGCGCTGGGCTAACATGGCCGAGACCGCGACCGACCGAGGCCATGCATCCATCGGCACGACAATCCGTTCGATCGTTGGGGCTCGCATTGCTGGTCTGTTGCGGGTGCAGCGCGGTGCTTGGCGCGCCTGCCGACCACGGCACGCTGCGCGAGGGGCCGCCGACATCCGTCGCCATCCTAGGTGGCGAGCAGCACGTCTTTCGCCTCGCGCTAGATCCGCGGCGCCAGTACCGCATCGTGTTGGTCGAGGACGCCATCGATCTCGCGTTGAAAGCCGGCACGGACGGCGCCGGCGAGATCAATGCGCCACTGCATGGGTTCGGCCGCGAGACCATGTTGGTCGCGCCTGCCGCGGACGGTGCAGCCACGACGATCAGCGTGCGCACGGTCGACGCTGGGGCGAGCGGTGCCTACACCATCGAACTGCAGCGATTCGCGTTCGGTGACGCGCGTGCTCTGGCAGCAGCGCGGCTCACGACTGACGCGGGTCGGGCGGCGGCGGCCGCGCAGGATCGATCGAGCCGGGCTACCGCGGCCGAGCGTTTCGGCGCTGCTGCTCAAGCGTGGGCTGTTGCCGGTCGCGCTGACGATCGTGCGCATGCGTTGCATGCGCAGTGCGAACTCGAGCGTCGCGTCAGCGACCGTGGCGCCGCCATCGCGCACTGCGAGGCGGCGCAGAGAATCTGGCGCGAGCAGGGCGACCAGCGCTTCGACGCGCGCGTGACGACGCGACTCGGCTTGCTCTACGGAGAGGTCGGGCGCAGCGCGGATGCCGCGCTCTCGCACCGCGCGGCGCTCCGTGCCTTCGAGAGCATCGGGGACCGGCGTGGCTACGCCACTGCCTCGGTGAACCTCGGCTTGCTGCTCCACTACCAGGGGGATCTCGACGGCGCCCTGGATCGGTATCGCGCCGCACTGGCGATCTACGAACCGCTCGACCAGCGCGGTGCCATCGCCAACCTGTTCAACAACATCGGCGGCATCCACTACCTGCGCGGCGAAGCCCGCGCAGCGCTGGATTACTTCGGTCGCGCGGTCGAGATGCAGCGCCGCCTCGGCGACCGCGAGGGCGAAGCGAGCGCGCTCGGCAACCTAGCGCTGCTGCAACGCGACCTCGGCGACCTCCAGGCGGCGCTCGCGACACAGCTCACGGTGCTCGGGATACGCCGCGAGCGCGACGACCGCGAGGGCGAAGCCCGCGCACTGCATAACATCGGGCTGATCTACATGACCATCGGCGAGCCCGACCGGGCGCGTGCCTTCCTCGCTGACGCGCTGCAGATTCGTCGTGCAACCACCGACCCCGTCGGCGAAGTGGCGACGCTGCGCAACCTGGCGCAAGTGACCGACGAGCTCGGCGACTCCGCTGCGGCGCTGGGATACCTCGCCGAGTCAGCGAGGTTGGCCGAAGCTGCACAGCTCCGTGACGCGATGGCTGCGGCGCGACTGGTGCGCGGCGAGGTGCTGCTGCACGCCGGCGAACGCGACGGCGCGCGCGTCGAGTTCGTGGCGGCGGCGGCGGCGTTCCGCGCGCTCGGCAACCGGCTCAAGGAAGCCGTCGCGGTCCTGGGCGAGGCGCGGATCCTGCTTGCCGAACGCGCGCTGATGCAGGCCGGCAACGCGGCACTCGCGGCGCTGGCCACGATCGCCGACGACCATTACTTGCCGCTGGAGGCCCAGGCGCACCTCGTCATCGCCGAGGTCGCCGCTGCCGCGGGGCGCATTGGGGAAGCGGAGAGATCGGTCAGCACCGCGCTCGCCCGCATCGAATCGCTGCGTGGCCGGATTGGCACACCAGAACTGCGTGTGGCCTTCGCCGCGACCAGCCGCGATGTCTACGAGCTGGCTGTCGCGCTCGCGCTGCAGCGCGAACCGGCCGCACCGACGGAGGGCGCCGCCCAGGCATTGGAGATCGCGGAGCGAGTCAGGGCCCGGACCTTCAACGAGATGCTCGGGGAACCGAGCCTGCGCAAAGGGCGCGGTGGCGGTGGGCGCGCGGTCGCGCTCCGCGCACGCTTCGAAGAGCTGATCGCAGAGGTCAACGCCCGTGACGCGGCGGCGCTCGAGGGCCGCCGACCGACCGATGTGGCCCGCTTGCGCACCGAGCTCGACGCGGTCGAGGCGGAGCTGCGTGTCGTCGATCCGGCGTTCGCGGACCTGCGCACGATCCGGCCGCTCAGCGCGTCGCGCATCCGTGACGAGCTCGATGCCGACACGACGCTGCTCGAGTACATGGTCGGTGAACGTCAGAGCGTGCTTTGGGTGGTCAGCCGCGGGTCGTTGCGCGCCTATCGCCTGCCAGCGCGCCGCGAGCTCGAGCCCCTGGTGCGGCGCGTGATCGACGCCTGGAGCCGGCGTGTGCAAGGGACCGATGTCGGCGCCGACGCCACGCGGCTCGCGAGCTTGCTGCTGCCCCGAAGCGCATTGGACCGGGCTCCGTTGCGGCTCGCGATCGTCGCCGACGGTCCGCTCGAGTACCTGCCGTTCGCGGCACTGCCGCACGCGGGTGGCGGGCGCCTCATCGATCGGTACGAGATCATCATGCTGCCGTCGGTCACCGCGTTGGCCACACAGCGGACGGTGCTCGCCGGTCGCGGCGCGGCGCGTCATGCGCTCGCGTTGGTCGCGGATCCGGTCTTCGACCGCAGCGACCCGCGGGCGGCGCCTTGCCCGGGTGCAGCGTGCGCCGTCACGGCGATGGCCGGTCTGCCGCGCCTGGCGGGCACCGGCCTGGAGGCGCAGGGGATTCTCGCGATCGCCGCCACGGTCGACGGGTATCGCGCCTATGGGGCGGATGCGACCCGTCAGGCGATCGTCGATGGTGCGCTGCGCGATCACCGCATCGTGCATCTGGCGACGCACGGCGTGCTGGACGCACGGCTGCCACTGCGGACCGGCTTGATGTTCGCCCGCGTTGGCGTCGACGGCGCGCCGCTCGATGGCCTGCTGGGCCTGCGCGATGTCGCCGCACTCGAGCTCGATGCGGACCTGGTGGTGCTCTCCGCCTGTGACACGGCCTTAGGCCGCGAGATCCGTGGCGAGGGCTTGATCAGCCTGACCCGCGGCTTCATGCACGCCGGGGCACGCCGCGTGCTGGCCACGTTATGGCGCGTCTCCGACCGCACCAGCATCGAAGCGATGCGTCGCCTATACACCGCGCTGCTGCGCGACGGCTTGCCAGCGAGCGCCGCGCTGCGGAAGGCACAGCTCGAACTGGCACGCGACTCCCGTTGGTCCGACCCGTATCATTGGGCCGCGTTCACGCTGCACGGCGATTGGCGCGAATGAAACGACAGGATCCACCGCATCGATGGCCCTATCGACCCCAGATGCAGACGCGCTGAGCGCCGCGACGCTCGCGGCGCGGATCCATGCCGGAGACCACGCGGCGGAGAACGAGCTCGTCCTGCGCTACCGCCGCGGCCTGGTGCTGCTGCTACAGCGCTGGACCGGCGACCGCGCGCTCGCCGAGGACCTCGCCCAAGAAGCGCTGCTCATCGCGAT
>JANNEA010000055.1:0-40106 GCA_031388175.1 Gammaproteobacteria bacterium | reverse complement strand
CGAGCGACCACCCGAGCCAGTGCGCGCGTGGCGGCGTGACCTCGAGCACCTGCGTCGCGAGTCCGGCGACCCCGGGAAGCGGCAGGACGCCCGCGTTCGCGCCATGCCCGGGCAAGTCGATCAGATGGAGCTCGCAATGCTGCGCCAATCGCTCGCGCACGGCGTCCCAGACACCGGAGTGCAGCGCCCAGCCGTGCAACAGCACCAGCGGCGTGCCGTGACCCACTTGCTCGACGATGAGCGGCGCGCTACGTGGGAGCAGGCTCACGATTGCGCGCCCGCGACGAGTGCGCGTTCGAGCGCGTCGAGCAGGCGGTCGACCTGGGCTTCGCTGTGCGCTACCGACAGCGTGATGCGCAGTCGCGCACTGCCCTCGGGCACCGTCGGTGGCCGGATTGCCGAGACCCACAAGCCCTCGGCGCGCAGCGCCGCCGAGGCAGCGAGCGCGGCCTCGGCGGTGCCGACCAGCAGGGGCTGGATCGGCGTGGTCGCCGTTTCGGCGCACCCGGAGGGGTGCGAAGGTATGAGCGGCAGGCCCCGCTCGGCCGCGCCGGCGCGGAAGCGCGCGATCAGCACGCCGAGCCGCTCGCGGCGCCAGCCCTCGCGGATGCTCAGCGCCAACGCCGCACGCGCCGCCTCAGCCAGTGCCGGCGGCGACGCGGTCGTATAGATGTAGGTGCGCGCACGGTTCTCGAGCCACTCGATCAGCGGCACCGAGCCGGCGACGAAGGCGCCGCAGCAGCCGAAGGCCTTGCCGAGCGTGCCCATCAACACCGGGACTTCTGCCAGCCCCAGGCCGTGGAGCTCGAGCGTGCCGCGACCCTCGGCGCCGAGCACGCCCAAGCCGTGTGCATCGTCCACGACGAGGGTCGCCCCGTGTGCCGCGGCCGCCACCGCGAGCTCTGGCAGCGGCGCGAGATCGCCGTCCATCGAGAACACACCGTCGGTGATCAGGAGCTTGTGCGGCGCGCGGCTTTCGGCCAAGGCACTGGTGGCAGCGCCGACGTCGGCGTGCGCATAGCGCTTGAAGCGCGCCCCGGCGAGCAGCCCAGCGTCGAGCAGCGACGCGTGGTTGAGCTCGTCCTCTAGCGCGAGGTCGCCCTGGCCTGCGAGCGCGCTCACGATTCCGAGGTTCGCCATGTAGCCGGTCGAGAACAGCAGCGCGCGCGGTCGGCCGGTGAACTCCGCGAGTGCGAGTTCAAGCTCGTGGTGCGCGCGGCTGTGGCCGGTGACGAGGTGCGCAGCGCCGGCGCCCACGCCGTAGCGTTCGGCGCCCCGGATCAGCGCCGCGCGGACTTCCGGGTGCGCGGCCAGCCCGAGGTAGTCGTTGCTGCTGAAGTTGACGAGCTGCTGGTCACCGACGCGGACCTCGACGCCGGGCGGCCCATCGACGATGTGGCGGGCGCGCTTGAGCGCGCGCGCCTCGAGCGCGGCCAGCTGCGCCGTGAGCTCGTCGTCGAGCGTCATGCTGCCCGCAGGATCAGCGCGCGACGGCGCGCGGCGCGGATCCGGCCCCTTGCGCGTCAAGAGCCGCGTGCTGCTCGCAATGCTCGTCGCTTCGACGCGCCGACACGGGCGCGGCGCAGGGTTCGGCGACGGCCTGCGCCATCGCCTCCCAGGTTGTGCCTTCGGGCGTGAGCCCGAGGCGCGCGAACAGCGCGCGATCGGCCGCGGTGTCTGGATTGCCGGTGGTGAGCAGCTTCTCGCCGTAGAAGATCGAGTTGGCGCCGGCGAGGAAGCACAAGGCTTGCAGCTCTGCGCCCATCTCGGCGCGCCCGGCCGAGAGCCGCACCTTCGCCTTCGGCATCAGGATGCGCGCCACCGCGATTGTGCGCACGAACTCGAAGGGATCGAGCTTGGTCGCATCGGCGAGCGGCGTGCCCGGCACCGCGACCAGCTCGTTGATCGGCACGCTCTCGGGATGCTCGGGCAGCGTGGCCAGCGTGTGCAGCAGCTCGGCGCGCTGCGCACGCGTCTCGCCGAGGCCAACGATGCCGCCGCAGCAGACCTTCATCCCGGCGCGGCGTACCGCGCCCAGCGTATCGAGCCGGTCGCGGTAGGTACGGGTGGTGATGATGTCGCCGTAGAACGACTCACCGCTGTCGAGGTTGTGGTTGTAGTAGTCGAGGCCGGCGGCAGCAAGCGCCGTGGCCTGCGCGTCGGTGACCATGCCGAGCGTGCAACAGGTCTCGAGCCCGAGCGCCTTGACCTCGCGCACCATCGCGACCACGCGCTCGAGGTCCTTGTCCTTCGGCGAGCGCCAGGCGGCGCCCATGCAGAAGCGCGTGGCACCCGCGGCCTGCGCGACCTTCGCCTTCGCCACCACCTCGGCCACCGGCATCAACTTCTCAGCCTTGAGCCCGGTGTCGTAGCGGGCCGACTGCGGACAGTAGGCGCAGTCCTCGGGACAGGCGCCGGTCTTGATCGACAGCAGCGTCGAGACCTGGACGGCGTTCGGTGAGTGATGGGAGCGATGCACCTGCTGGGCGCGGAACAGCAGGTCGTTGAACGGCAACTCGAACAGCGCCTCGACCTCAGGGCAAGTCCAATCGCTGCGTGCTTGCGTCATTGTCTGCTCCCGCGCGCCATGCGCTGTGGCATGGTCGATGCGGCGCAGTCTAACGACGGCCGGGATGCCGTCAACCCAAGGATGGGGATATGGTCAACGGATGGGCTTTAGATGCTCAGCGAGCACTGGCGGAGGTTTTCCTACCCTGGCGCTGCCTGTGCTGCGGCACGAGTGCGGCAGAGTGCCTCGACCTCTGCGCCGGCTGCGTCGCGACGCTGCCGTGGAACCGCGACGCCTGCCTGCGTTGCGCCCTTCCGCTGCATCGCGCGCCGACCAAGGTCTGCGCTGAGTGCGCGACTGATCCGCCGCCCTTCGCCACGCTGCGGACACCGCTGCGCTATGCGTTCCCGGTCGACCGACTGATCGTCGGTCTGAAGTTCGGGGGCAGGCTCGAACACGGCCGTCTGCTCGGCACTCTGCTCGCGTCGTGGCTCGAAGCTGTGGGTCACGACATCCCCCGCGGGCTCCCGCTGCTGCCGATGCCGCTGCATCGCACGCGCCTGGCCCAACGCGGCTTCAACCAGGCCGCTGAACTCGCGCGCATGGTCGCGCCGCTGCTCGACGCCACGCTGGCGCCCGAGCTCGCGCAGCGCGTGCGCGCGACGCCGGAGCAATCGCGGCTCGATGCCGCTGCGCGCCGCCGCAACCTCGTCGGCGCCTTCGCTGCCGACCGGGTGCCGCGCCGCGTGCTGGTGATCGACGACGTGGTGACCACCGGCGCGACCGTGCGCGAGCTCAGCCACACGCTGCGCGCCGCCGGTGCTGAGGAGATCGTGGTGCTGGCGATCGCGCGCGCTGGGCGCTGCACCCCTGCGGGTGCCCCGAAACGGTGAGCGCGCCGAGCCCCGACTAGCCGCGCTTCTCCATGACCACGTTGACCTCGGGCGTCAACGCCGGGAAGCGGCGGCCCCAGGCGATGTTGAAGCGGTAGAAGCCTTCGTGGTCCTCCCACGCGACGCGCTTGCGCGCCGAGATCAGCCGCAGGCCGCGCAGGTCGACGATGCGGTAGCGCGCGCCGCAGCCCTGCGGGTGCGCCGAAACGGCGAACGCGCGCTCGAGCTCGGCGCGGAACGAGCCCAGCGAATACGCCTGGGTGGTCTCGCCGCGGACCATCCCGATCTTGGCCGTGTAATAGAGGTTGAGCAGCCAGTGCAGCGGCGGCAGCTTGATCGGCACGGCGATGAACAGCAGGCCGCCGGGTGCGAGCACACGGTCGAGCTCGGCCAGCACGCGCTCGCGCTGGTCGAGGTGTTCGAGCACATGGCAGGCCGCCACGGCATCGAAATGCGCATCCGGGTACGGCAGATGCTGCGTCGCAGGGTCGACGCTGCCGACCGCGTAGCCCATCGCGGCGCAGAGCTCGGCCCGGCGCGCAATCACCTCAGTGCCGTGCCACTCGATGTCGGGCGCGGTCACGAAGCGCTTGAGGAAGCCCTCGCCGCAACCAACGTCGAGGATCCGGCGCCGCCGACCGCCGGGCCAGGCGCCGAGCGCGCTGGGCCGCGGGTCGAGGAACTCGGCCGCGGCGCGGTAGCGCTCGAAGAACAGCTCGTACTGCCGATAGGCAGGCACGCGACCGAACGCGAGGCGAGCGAGCGGGGGGCGGGCGAACAGCATCAGTCGATCACGAAGGTCGAATCGAGCGCGATGCCAGCGAACACCGCGAGCCCGACGTAGTTGTTGTTGAGGAAGGCCTCGAAGCAGGCTGGCGGTGCGCGCCGACGGATCAGCCAATGCTGCCAGATGAGAAGACCGGCAGCGACCGCAACGCCCCAGGAGTAGGCCGAGCCGAGCCGCGCCTCACGCCCGATCAAGACCAACGCCAACACGAACGCGGCCTGCAGCACGCCGATCACGAAGCGGTCGAGATCGCCGAACAGGATCGCGGTTGAACGGATGCCAATCTTGCGGTCATCGGCGCGGTCGACCATCGCGTAGAGGGTGTCGTAGGCCGCAGTCCAGAACAGCGTGGCGGTGAACATCACCCAGGCTTCGCGCGGGATGTAGCCACGGGTCGCGGCATAGGCCATCGGCACCGCCCATGCGAACGCCGCACCGAGCACGAGCTGCGGCAGGTGGGTGATGCGCTTCATGAACGGGTAGATGGCGGCGAGCGCGGCGCCGACGAAGGCCAGCCGCACGGTCAGCGGGTTCTGGGTCAGCACCAGCAGGAATGCGGCGAGCAACAACACCGCGAACAGCAGCAGCGCGCGCCGCGGCGCGATCTCGCCGGTGACGAGCGGTCGGCCACGGGTCCGCGCCACATGCGGATCGAGGTCGCGATCGGCCCAGTCGTTGATCACGCAACCGGCGGCGCGCATCAACACCACGCCGAGCACGAACACCACGAAGGTCGCGGCCCTCGGCCGGCCGTCCGCCGCCAACCACACCGCCCACAGCGTCGGCCACAACAGCAACCAAGTGCCGACCGGACGGTCGACGCGCATCAGGCGCGCGTAGGCGCCGAGCGCGGCGACCCAAGCCGGCAGCGTCTCCTTCACCACTTGCTTCACGATCGGATGGCGCGCGAAGCGCTTGGCCTTGCTCAAGGTCCGTCCCCCGCGCCAGGGAGCGTGCTCGCGAACAGGAAACACTCGTGGATCAGCAGCGGCTGGCCGGCGACGCGCACCACCGAACGCCGGGCCCAGAGCCGCGCGCGCTGTTCACCCGCAGCGGCGAGCGCGCGCGCCGCAAGCGGATGGCTGGGACCGAGACAGGCGACCTCGAACGGCGCGCGCGCGACATCGGCGCGCTCGAACAGCGCCTCGCCGAGCGGCCGCGCGCCGAGGGTCGCGAGCTCTGGGTGCTGGCTGAGCGTGCTCGCCGGCAGCACGGTGACCGCGTGGATTGCGGCGTGACCGTCGGCATCGAGCCTGACCTCGCGGATCAACGCCTGCTGGTCGACCGCCACCTGCATCCGCATCGCGTCGGTGTGGCGCAGCGGCTCGCGCTGCTCCGCCAACACGTGCAGACGGAAACTGGTGCCGGCGTGCTCGCGCAGCCGCTGGGTCAGCGAGCCGGAGTCGGTGAGCCACGACCAAAGCGCCGCCGGCCGCGCCGCGAGCGGCACCGCATCGGCTGCGGTCCACGGCAGCTCGGACTGGGGGTTTAGGCGGACGGAGCGAATCATCGGCGCCGATTGTACGGTCTGCCGCATCCGTCGCGTGCCGCGCAGGCCCCACCGCAGCGGCGAACGGCACAGCCGCAGCACGCGCCGAGCGCGGGCAGCGCGCGCTAGGCTGCACCATCAACACCGCCGCGTCCGGCGGCCGGAGCCTCACCGATGCTCGATCGTGTCCGTCCCATGACCCTGGTGCGCATCGCCGTCGCCGCGGTGTTCTTCATCCACGGGGGCTATCGCCTCATCACCGGCGGCTACCTGCCGTTCGGCGAATGGCTCGGCTCGCTCGGCTTTCCCGCCGGCGTGGTGTGGGCAGTCGCGGTCACCGCGATCGAGGTGCTCGGCGCACCATTGCTCGCCGCCGGCCGCTTCGTCACCCCGCTCGCCGGCTACTTCATCTTCCAGACCGCGCTCGGCATCTGGCTGGTGCACATGTCCAACGGCTGGTTCGTGGTCGGCGGCGGCCGCAACGGCATGGAGTACAGCGTGCTGCTGATTGTGCTGCTCGCCACCGTGCTGCTCGAGGCGCGCCGACGCTGACGCGCGGGCTTCAGGCGCGCTTGTAACGCTCGGCCTCGCCGATCCAGCGCGCCACCAGCGGCGCGATGACCGCGGCGTGGCGGGCGAGGATCTCCTCGGCAGCGCCCTGCACCGCGGGCAACAGGTCGGCGTCGCGCACCAGGTCGGCGATGTGCATGCCGACGAGACCGGTCTGGCGCGTGCCGAGCACCTCGCCAGGACCACGTAGTTCGAGGTCGCGGCGCGCGATCTCGAAGCCGTCGTTGGTCTCGCGCATGCACGCGAGCCGCTGTCGGGCCATGGGCCCGAGGCTGTGCTTATAGAGAAGCACGCAGGAGCTCTGCGCAGCGCCGCGACCGACGCGGCCGCGCAACTGGTGCAGTTGGGCGAGACCGAGACGCTCGGCGTTCTCGACAATCATCACCGACGCGTTGGGGACATCCACGCCGACCTCTATCACCGTGGTCGCGACCAGCAGGTCGAGCTCGCCGCGCTTGAATGCAGCCATCGTCCGCTCCTTGTCGCGGGCTTTCAGTCGACCGTGGATCAGCGCGACGCGACGATGCGGCAGCGCCTCGACCAGTGCGGCGTGGGTAGCCTCGGCTGCCTCGCAATCGATCTGCTCGCTTTCCGAGATCAACGGGCAGACCCAATACACCTGGCGGCCTTCGGTGAGTGCATGCTCGACGCGTTCGACCACCTCGGCGCGGCGCGCTTCCGGGATCACTACCGTCTGCACCGGCGTGCGTCCCGGCGGCAGCTCGTCGATCACGCTGACGTCGAGGTCGGCATAGGCGGTCATCGCCAGCGTCCGCGGGATCGGCGTCGCGGTCATGATCAACTGGTGGGGGAAGCTCGCGTCGCGTGCGCCCTTCTCGGCCAGCGTCAGGCGTTGATGCACGCCGAAGCGGTGCTGCTCGTCAATCACCACCAGGCCGAGGCGGTCGAAGCGCACCGACTCCTGGAACAGCGCGTGCGTGCCGACCACCACCTCCGCGTTGCCGGAGCGGATGCGGGCCTCGGCGGTGCTGCGGGCGCGCGCAGTCTGCTTGCCCGCGAGCCACTCGACCGTGAGCCCGAGCGGGCTGAACCAGTCGTCGAGCAGGCGGAAGTGCTGTTCGGCGAGCAGCTCGGTCGGCGCCATCAGACAGGCCTGCTGGCCCGCCTCGACCGCGCGCAGCAGCGCGAGCGCGGCGACCACGGTCTTGCCGCTGCCGACATCGCCCTGCACCAACCGCATCATCGGTCGCGGCTGCGCGAGGTCGCTGAAGCACTGCTCGGCGACGCGGTGCTGCGCCGCAGTGAGCGGCCAAGGGAGCCCGACGAGGAAGCGCTCGACGAGACGCGCCTTGACCGACGCCACCAGCGGCGGCGCGTGCTTGGCATCGGTCTGCTGGCGCAGTTGCTTGAGCGAGAGGTGGTGCGCCAGCAGCTCCTCGAACGCCAGGCGGCGCTGCGTGGGATGCATGCCGGCGCCGAGCTCGACGAGCGAGGCTTCCGCCGGTGGCCGGTGCGCGTAGCGCAACGCGGCCTTGAGCTCGGGGAACTCGTGGCGCGCACGCACGCTCTCAGGCAACAACTCCTCGAGCACGCCGTCGTGGTCGAGCTGCATCAAGGCCTGGGTGGTGAGACCGCGCAGCCGGCCTTGTTGCAGGCCTTCGGTCGCCGGATAGATCGGCGTGAGCGTCTCGGCCAGCCGCGCACTCACGCTCTCGTCGGTGAAGCGGTACTCGGGATGCACCATCTCAAGACCGCGGCTGCTGCGCCGCGCCTCACCGAAGCAGCGCAGCCGCGTGCCGCGCGCCAAGCCCTCCTGCTGCGCCCGCGAGAAATGGAAGAAGCGCAGCGTGAGCGTGCCCGTGCCATCGCTTAGCCGCGCCAGCAACTGGCGGCGCGGGCGGAACACGACCTCGGCCAGCTCGACTTCGCCTTCGACCACCACGTCGCCGCCGGCGCCGAGCGTGCCGATCGGGCTGACGCGGGTGCGGTCCTCGTAGCGTTGGGGCAGGAGGAACAGCAGATCCTGGACGCTGCGGATGCCGAGCCGCGCCAGCAGGTCAGCGAGCTTGTCGCCGACGCCCTTGAGCGTGGTGATCGACCGCTCGCTGAGCGGTGGTGGCCGCGGCGGTCCTGGGTCTCGCGTTCCCTGCGACATGTTTGCCTTCCTTTGCGGGCGCCGATCAGAGCGCGAGCGTGGCGTCGACCTCGACCGGCACGCCGCGCGGCAGCGCGGCCACCGCCACGGTCGCGCGCGCCGGATACGGTTCCTTGAAGTAGCGCGCCATCACCTGGTTGAGCGTGGCGAAGTTGGCGAAGTCGGTGATGAACACGTTCACCTTGACCGCCTGGTCGAGAGAACCACCACCAGCGGTGGCGATTGCCTTGAGGTTCTCGAACACCCGTACGCACTGCGCCTCGAAATCACCGCCGACCAGCTCGCCGCTCGCAGGGTCGAGCGGGATCTGGCCCGAGATGTAGAGCGTGTCGCCGTGGCGAATCGCCTGCGAGTAGGTGCCGATGGCCTTCGGCGCCTGGTCGGAGTGGATGCGGGTGCGTGCGGTCATCAACTGTCCCTCGGGTCTGGCGCGAGTGTAGCCGGGCGCTATGTCGGCGGCGCCATCAAGCGCTCGGCCGGCTGCCAGCCGGGCAGCGCGCGGATCCGCGCGAGCCAGGCCGCGACCGCCGGCCAACGCGCGATATCGAACTCGGCCTGGTCGGCCCAGTGCAGGTAGGCGGAGAGCGAGATGTCGGCGATCGTCGGGCCCGAGGCGATGATCCAGTCGCGCGCGCTGAGCTCACGCTCCAGCACGCCGAGGTCGGCGAGCGCGCGTTGCTCGAGCCAGTCGGTGACCTCCTCCGGCACGCTGCCCGGCACGACATGCCGGTAGTAGCGCAGGTTCGGCGCCGACAGGCCGATGCGGTTCATCTCCCAGCACAGCCATTGCGTGACCGTTGGCCATTCTCCAGCCGCGCCTGCAAAGGCGCGGTTCTTTGAGGCGAGATGCATCAGGATCGCGTTCGACTGCGCGAGCACGACGCCGTCGTCGACGATCGTCGGGACTTCTCCGAATGGAGAATCGCGCTCGAAGTCAGCGCGGCGTTGGCCGCGCGGCTTGGTGATGTCGGTGTAGCGGTATTCGTGCGGCACCCCGGCCAGCACGCAGTAGAGCCTTGCCTTGTACGAGTGGCCGGAATCGGGATGGCCGTAGACGACGAGCATCGGGTCCGCTCCGATCAGGCGCGCGCGCGATACACGCGCATCACCGGCGGCATGCTGCGGATGCGGCGCATGACCTTGGCCAGATGGTCGCGATCGCGCACCAGGAACTGGAACGACAGGGTCGAGGTCTGGGTGTCGCGCTCGTTGACCGAGACCTGGTCGATGTTGCTGCCCATCTCGGCGATGACCGCGGCGACGCCGGCCAGCGTGCCACGCTCGTTCTGCACGTCGACCCGCACCTCGACCTGGAAGTCGCGTTCGATGCCTGCGGCCCACTCGACCTCGAGCCACTTGTCCGGCTGGTTGCGGTACTCGGCGAGGTTGCGGCAGTTGGCACGGTGCACGACGATGCCGCGCCCGGCCGACAGGTAGCCCATGATCTCGTCGCCGGGGATCGGGTGGCAGCACTTGGCCAGCGCGACCACCATCCCCTCGGTGCCCTTGATCGACAGTGGTCCGAGCGACGCGCTCGGTGCCGCCGCGTCGGCGGGCAGGAAGCGGCGCACCACCAGCGGCGCCGGTCGCTGGCCGAGACCGACCGATTCGTAGAGCGCCTCGAGCTTGTCGAGGTGGAAGTCGGCGAGTGCTTGCTGCATCAGATCGGGCGCGATCTTGCGCAGGTTGAGGCCCGCCTGGGTGAAGGCGCGCTCGAGCAGGCGCTTGCCGAGCGCGACCGCATCCTCGCGCTTCAGGTTCTTGAGGAAGGCGCGGATGTTGGCGCGGGCCTTGGCGGTGACCACGAAGTTGAGCCAGGCCGGGTTCGGCTTGGCACCCTTGGCGATCACCACCTCGATCGTCTGACCCGACGCGAGTGGCGTGCGCAGCGGCACCATGCGTCGGTCGATCTTGGCCGCGACGCAGGCATTGCCGACATCGCTATGCACGGCGTAGGCGAAGTCGACCGCGGTCGCGCCGCGCGGCAGCCTGAAGATATCCCCCTGCGGCGAGAACACGAACACCTCATCAGGGAACAGGTCGACCTTCACGTTCTCGAGGAACTCGAGGCTCGAACCGGCCTGGGTCATGTCCATCACCGATTTCAGCCACTCGCGGGCCCGCGCCTCAGGTCTGCCGCTGGCGTCTTGGTCCCCGGTCTTGTAGAGCCAGTGGCTGGCGATGCCGGACTCGGCGATCTCGTCCATGTCGGCGGTGCGGACCTGCACCTCGAGCGGGACGCCGCCCGGGCCGAACAGCGCGGTGTGCAGCGACTGGTAGCCGTTGGCCTTCGGGATCGCGATGTAGTCCTTGAACTTGCCCGGCACCGGCTTGTACAGCCCGTGCACCACGCCGAGCACGCGGTAGCTGGTGTCGACCTTGTCGACCACGATGCGCACGCCGTAGACGTCGAGCACCTCGGCCAGTGGCAGGCGCTTCTGCCGCATCTTGCGGTACACGCTGTAGAGATGCTTCTGCCGCGCGCTGACCTCGGCCGTGATCCCTTCGCGCTCGAGCGTGGCGCGGATCATGCTCTCAATCTTGGTAAGCCCCGCCTTCTGGCTGGTGCGCACGCGCTTGAGGTGGCGCTCGATCACGCGGTAGCGCAGCGGGTGCAGCGCCGCGAAGCCGAGGTCCTCGAGCTCGAGCCGGAACTGGTTCATGCCGAGCCGTTGCGCCAGCGGCACGTAGATGTCGAGCGTCTCGCGCGCGATGCGGCGGCGCTTCGGCGCCGGCATCGCGCCGAGTGTGCGCATGTTGTGCAGGCGGTCGGCGAGCTTGACCATGATGACGCGGATGTCCTGCACCATCGCCAGCATCATCTTGCGGAAGTTCTCGGCCTGGGCCTCGGCCTTGGACTGGAACTTCATCTGGGTGAGCTTGCTCACGCCCTCGACCAACTGCGCGACCTCCGGGCCGAAACGCGCCAGGACCTCGCTGCCCTCGACTTTGGTGTCCTCGAGCACGTCGTGCAGGATCGCCGCGATGATGGTGTTCGCGTCCATGCGCAGGTCGGCGAGGATGTCCGCCACGGCAACCGGATGGGTGATGTAGGGCTCGCCCGAGACGCGGCGTTGGCCTTCGTGCGCGATCGCGCCGAAGTCGAAGGCCGCGCGGACGCGCGCGACGTCGGCCACCGGGAGGTAGCCGCCGAGCTTCTTGGTCAGTTCATCGATGCCGGCCGACCGCATCCCCCGGACGAATCGACCGAGGAATGCGGCTGGGCTAGGCATGGGGGCAGGTAGCGGCCGGGGCGCCGCGACCGATCAGAACTTTTCGTCGTCGTCGGCGACTGAGATCGGCTCGGGGATCGGCTGTTCTTCGACCTTCTCCGGACCGTCCGGCTCATCGAGCACGGCCGGAGTGGTCACACCCTCTGCGATCTCGCGCAATGCGACGACGGTGCACTTGTCGTTGTCCCATGGCACGCGCGATTCAGCACCGTTCGCCAACTGGCGGGCGCGCTTGGTCGCGACCAGCACGAGCTGGAACAGGTTCTCGACGTGAGGCATGCAATCTTCGACGGTGACGCGGGCCATTGAGATACTCCGGGAGACGACTAGAAAACCCAATCGAAACAGGCGCTTAGTCTACCGGAGGGGCCCCGTCACTCGCCAGCCTTTCGGCCCATTCCATGCGAGCAGGTTCAGGCCAGCAATGCCGCGACCAGCGGCGTGAGCTCGGGCCGGTCGCGGCCAAGCCCTGCCCCCCGCCCGCCGACGACCGCCTGGAGGTCGGCGAGCGCCCGCTCGAAGTCGTCGTTGACCACGACGAACCCGGCCTCTTCCCAATGCGCCATGTCGGCCTTGGCGTCGCGCAGGCGCCTGGCGATCACCTCAGCCGAATCAGTCCCGCGGGCCTCTAGCCGGTGCTCGAGTGCAGCCCGCGACGGCGGCAGGATGAAGACCGAGATGCAGGCCGGCATGGCTGTCCGTACCTGCCGCGCGCCCTGCCAGTCGATCTCGAGGATTGTGCTGCGACCCGCGGCGAGGAAGGCATCGATCTGGGCGCGGGCAGTGCCGTAGTGGTTGTCGAAGACCTCGGCGTGCTCGAGGAAGGCGCCCGCGGCCAGCATCCGCTCGAACTCCGGTTTGGCGACGAAATGGTAGTCCTTGCCGGCGATCTCCCCCGAGCGCGGCGCGCGTGTGGTGTAGGAGACCGAATGGGCGAGCATCGAATCGTGCGCCATCAGCGCCCGCACCAGCGAGGTCTTGCCGGCGCCCGAAGGCGCGGTGATCACGAACAGCTTGGCCGAAGCGCTCATTCGAGGTTCTGGATCTGCTCGCGCATCTGCTCGATGAGCACCTTGAGCTCGACCGAGGCGCGGGTGGTGGCCGGGTCGGCGGCCTTGCTGCCGAGCGTGTTGGCCTCGCGGTTGAACTCCTGCATGAGGAAGTCGAGCTTGCGCCCGACCGGGCCCTTCTCGGCCAACGCGCGGTCGAGCTCGGCGCAATGCGCGTCGAGCCGGTCGAGCTCCTCGGCGACGTCGGCCTTGGCCGCCAGCAGCACGACCTCCTGCTCGAGGCGCGCCGGATCCAGCGTCGCGCCGAGCTCAGCCACACGCAGCCGCAGCCGCTCGCGCAGCGCGGCGATCAGCGTGGGCGCCGCCGCGCGCAGCACCGCGACCTGGGTCCGCACTGCGGCGGCCCGTTCGGCGATCGTCGCTGCCAGCCGGCCACCCTCGCGCTCGCGGTTCGCCACGAGCTCGTCGAGCGTGGCGAGGAGCAGCGCGCGGGCCGCGGCGTGCAGTGGCGCGGGATCGGCGACGCGGGTGACGACCACCCCCGGCCAACGCAACAGATCCATGGTCGAGGGCAGTTGGGTCGATCCGGTGCTGCGGCCAACCTCGGCGGCGGCGGCGGCGACCTCGCGCGCCAACGCGGCGTCGACCGCGAGGCCCCCGCGGCCGCCGGCGGCCATCTCGTGGCGCAGGTTGGCCTCGACCTTGCCGCGTGCCAGACGCTTGGACAGGAGCTCGCGGAGCTCGGGTTCAAGCGCGCGGAACTCCTCGGGCAGCCTGAGACTGGCCTCGAGGTAGCGGTGGTTGACGGTCCTGAGCTCCCAAGCCAGCGCCCCTAGCTCGGTGCGCGTCTCTTGGCGGGCGAACCCGGTCATGCTCAACGGCATCAGCGTCGACTCCTCGTGCCGCGCCGTACCGGCACGGCGCGGCGCGGGGCATTATAGGCGCCCGCCATCGGCGCCGGCCCTCGGTCGCCGCGGGTCGGTGAGGACCACGCGTGAACGTCGAGACCGCCGAGTGCAGCCGCATCGGGGACCGTGATTCGAACCAGGACCGCTGCAGCGTCGTGATCGGCGACACCGCGGTGCTGGTGGCGGTCGCCGACGGCATGGGCGGGCACAAGGGTGGCGAGCGCGCGGCGCAGACCGCGGTCGACTCGTTCGTGCGCTCGTTCAAGCGCGAGCGGCCGTCGGCCGCGAACACCGCCGAGTTCCTGACCCAGGCAATCGCCGAGGCGCACCGCGAAGTGTTCGCGCTCGGCGCCGATGTGCACTTCGACCACCGGCCGCGCACCACCTGCGTGCTCTGCATCGTCGCCGACGGCGTCGCACGCTGGGCCCATGTCGGCGACTCGCGTGCCTACCTGCTGCGCGGCGGCAAGGTCCACCTGCGCACCCGCGACCACAGCGCGGTTGAGTCGCTCTACAAGCAGGGCCAGATAACCGAGGCGCAGATGCTGCGCCACCCGCTGCGCAACTACGTCGAGCGTTGCCTCGGCGGCGAGGCCGACGAGCCTGAGGTCGAGACCAGCGAAGCGGTGCCGCTGGTGCCGAGCGACGTGCTGATGCTGTGCAGCGACGGCGTGTGGGCGCCACTGGACGAGCTCACGGTCGGCAAGCTCTGCGCCGAGGCCAACGACCTCGGTGACACGCTCGACGAGATTTGCGAAGCCGCGACCAAGAGCGCGTCACCGCACAGCGACAACACCACCGCCGCCGCGATCCGCTGGTTCGGCGACGAGGAGTAGCCACCTTTGACAGGCAACACTGCGACCCGTCCGTCAGGCCGCGCAGCCGATGCGCTGCGCGTCGTCGAGATCGTCCGCGGCTACACCAAGCACGCCGAAGGGTCGGTGCTGGTCAGCTTCGGCGACACGCGCGTGCTGTGCACCGCGAGCGTCGAGGAACGCGTGCCACAGTTCCTAAAGGGCAAGGGCCAGGGCTGGGTCACCGCTGAATACGGCATGCTGCCGCGCGCGACCCACAGCCGCAGCGATCGTGAAGCGGCGCGCGGCAAGCAGACCGGGCGCACGCAGGAGATCCAGCGCCTGATCGGGCGCTCGCTGCGTGCCTGCACCGACCTCGCCGCGCTCGGCGAGCGCACGCTCACGCTGGATTGCGACGTGCTTCAAGCCGACGGTGGCACGCGCACCGCAGCGATCACCGGCGCCTACGTCGCGCTGGCCGACGCCTGCAGCGCGCTCGCCGCGCGCAAGCTGCTCAAGCGCGATCCGCTGCACGGCGCGGTGGCCGCGGTGTCGGTCGGCATCTGCCGCGGGATCCCGGTGCTCGACCTCGACTACGCCGAGGACGTCGAGGCCGAGACCGACATGAACGTGGTGATGAACGACGCTGGCGCGTTTATCGAGGTCCAGGGCACTGCCGAAGGTCACGCCTTCCGCCGCGAAGAGCTCGACCAGTTGCTGGTGCTCGCCGGCAAGGGCATCATCGAACTGATCGCCAGGCAGCGCGCCGCGCTCGCTGCCCCAGCGCGCCCGTAGGGGCGCGGGCGGTGACGTGAAGCTGGTGCTCGCCTCGGGCAACCGTGGCAAGGCCGCCGAGCTCGCCGCCCTGCTCGTGCCGCTCGGTTGGGAATTGGTGCCGCAAGCGGCGCTTGGAGTCGACGAGATCGAGGAGACCGGCGCGACCTTCGAGGACAACGCGCTGCTGAAGGCCCGCCACGCGGCAGCCGCGACCGGCCTACCCGCTCTGGCCGACGATTCCGGGCTCGAGGTCGACGCGCTGGGTGGCGCACCCGGCGTGCGGTCCGCGCGCTATGCCGGCGGCGGCGGCGATGCGGCCAACCTCGCCAAGCTGCTGCGCGAGCTCGAGGGCGTGCCCGACGCGGCGCGCGGCGCACGCTTCCGCTGCGTCTTGGTGCTGGTCGCCGATGCGAGTGATCCGTCGCCGTTGATCGCCCGCGGAACCTGGGAAGGCCGCATTGGCCGCGAACCGCGCGGCAACAACGGCTTCGGCTACGACCCAGTGTTCGAAGTACCCGCGGCGGATGGCCATGGCGCTTGTACTGTCGCCGAGCTCGCACCGTCGCTCAAGAACGCGCGCTCGCACCGGGGTCAGGCGCTGGCCGAACTCCTGCGCCTGCTGCGCGCCCGGGACTAGACTGCCACCATGGTCCGGCCGATCCCTCCGCCACCAGCGTCCAGCCCCCCACTCGCGCTCTACGCGCACTTTCCCTGGTGCGTGCGCAAGTGTCCCTACTGTGACTTCAACTCGCATGCCCTCCAGCACGACCAGAGCGGTGGCTTGCCGGAGACCGAGTACATCACGGCGTTGCTCGCCGACCTGGAACATGAGCTTGCGACCCGCGGTGAGATGTTCGCCACGCGCCCGTTGCGCAGCGTGTTCCTCGGTGGCGGCACGCCGAGCCTGTTCGGGCCGGCCGCGATCGCCCGTTTCCTCGCCGGTGTGCGCGCCCGCTTGGCGGTGGTCGCGGACCTCGAGGTCACGCTCGAGGCGAACCCGGGCACCGTGGAACACGCGCGCTTCACCGGCTACCGCGAAGCCGGCGTCACGCGGATCTCGCTCGGCGTGCAGTCGTTCGATGACGCCAAGCTCGCGATGCTCGGCCGCATCCACGGCGCTGATGAGGCGCGGCGCGCAGCGACCGAGGTCCAGGCCACAGGCTTCGCCACCTTCAACCTCGACCTCATGTACGCCTTACCGCAACAGGATGCGGCCGGCGCACTCGCTGACGTCGCGACCGCGCTCAGCCTGGGTGCGCCGCATGTCTCGCACTACGAACTCACGCTCGAACCGAACACGCTGTTCCACGCCAAGCCCCCGGCGGGCCTGCCCGATGACGAATCGGCCTGGGCGCTGCAGGCATCTGCGCACGCGGCATTGCAAACGGGTGGTCTCGAGCAGTACGAGGTCTCAGCCTGGGCGCGCAGCCCAGCGCACCGCTGCTGCCACAACCTCAACTATTGGGAGTTCGGCGACTACGTTGGGCTGGGCGCCGGCGCGCACGGCAAGCTGACCGACGCGCACGGCGCGGTCTGGCGCACCGAACGCGAGAGGCATCCGGCTCGATACCTCGAGCGCGCCGGCGATGCCAGCGTGCTCAGCCTGCGGCGCGTGGTTCCGGCGCAACTGCCATTCGAGTTCATGCTCAACGCACTGCGCTTGCGCGACGGGGTCGAGCGCACGCTGTTCACGCAGCGCACTGGGCTCGCCTGGAACGCGATCGCGGAGACGGTCGACGGGTTGCGGCGCCGTGGCCTCCTCAACGACGACCCACAACGCTTGTGTGCAAGCGCGCTTGGCTTCCGCCGGATGAACGATCTGCTGCTTGAGTTCCTGCCAGACAGCACCGGGGCGATCGCGTGAGCGATTACCGACCGATCCCGTGCGAGATATACGACCGCTACGAGCGCGCGATCCTGCATCGCGATCGGTTGCGCCTGAGTTGGCGCGATGACGCGGGCCAAGCGCACCTCGAGACAGTCGTGCCTGAGGATCTGGAGACCTGCGCCGGCGAGGAGTTCCTGCTCGGTCACACTTCGGATGGCGCCCCGCGGAGGGTGCGGCTCGATCGCATCCTCGAAGCCGAACCGCTCGCGCCTTAGCGTCAGGCTAGACCCGGTCCAAGTGCGCGATGCTCGTCCACAAGCGGGGTCGACCTGGATTCCGGCTTCTGGGTTGAGGTCATTGCGCCGCAGCCGCACGAAGTCTTTTTTCTAACTCCATGATTTTATAGATTTTTTTAGTCTCGTTTGCACCCGGCAGCATGGCCATCACGCGCCGCAAACACGCCACCTGAAGTCCGGTTTCCCCAACGGTATGCACAACCTTATCCACAGGCGCTGAAGTGGCTTCAACGGGGGGGCGAAATGCGCCTTGCCGCCAGAGCGGCCGCCCGCGTACCATGCGCGCCCTTTTGAGGTCCCCGCGATGAAACCTGAAGGCCACCCCAAGTACACCGAGATCAAGGTCGTCTGCTCCTGCGGCAACGCATGGCTGACCAAGAGCACGCTCGGCAAGGAGCTGCACGTCGAAGTGTGCTCGAAGTGCCACCCGTTCTATACGGGCAAGCAGAAGATGGTCGACACCGGTGGCCGCGTGGACAAGTTCCGCAAGAAGTACGCCGCGGCGCCCAAATCGGCGTGAGCCCGGTCTTCGAACTCGACCTCGTGGAAGGCGCCGCTCGGCGCCTTCTGCGTCTCTGCATCCTGGTGGTCTTGGCGCTCGCGGCGCCGGCGGGTTCCGCTGCAGCTGCGGATTGCCGCGTACCCGTATCCGCCGCGGCTGTGACGGTGAAGCGCGTGATCGACGGTGACACGGTCACGCTCGCCGATGGGCGTTCGCTGCGCCTGATCGGCGTGAACACGCCCGAGCTCGGACGGCGCGGCGGCAGCGATGACCCGCTCGCCGCAGCGGCCGAAGCGGAGCTCATGCGTCTGTTGCGCCCAGCCGGGTTGCATGTCGTGGCAGGCCGCGAACCGTTCGACCGCCATGGCCGCAGCCTCGGCGACCTGTTCCTCGCCGATGGCGCGCTCGCGGCTGAAGCGATGGTCCGGGCAGGGCTTGGCTTCGCGGTGGTCGTGCCGCCGAACGACACCCACATCGCCTGCCTGCTCGCCGCCGAGCGCGAGGCGCGTGCCGCGCGCCGGGGGATCTGGGCAGACCCCTCGCCCTGGACCTTCAGCGCTGCCCGGCCACCGGACAAACTGGCAGGCAAGTTCCGCCGCGCGACCGGAACCGTCAGTGCCCGCGTCGAGCGGCGCGCGGGGCTGGCCCTGGACCTCGACGGCGAGGTCGAGCTCTGGGTGCCTGCGGAGCGGCGCGCCGCGATGGCGTCCGCACTGGCCGGGATCAGCGTGGGGTCGCGACTCATCGTGCGCGGCTGGTGGGGGTCTTATCGCGGTCGACCCAGCCTGCGGCTGGAACATCCGGCACAGGTCGAGGTTGAGTCGGTCGACTCGCCTGTCGTAACCGGTCGCTGAGGCGGCGCATAATCGGTCGCGCCCCCAGAGGAGTTGGCCGATGACCACCAAGAGAACCGTTTCGCTCGTCGACCCGACCACAGCGAAGAAGGCTGACCTGCCACTGCTCGAGGGCACGCTTGGGCCATCGGTGGTCGACATCGGCACGATGTACCGCGACCACGGCGTCTTCACCTACGACCCCGGTTTCGTCTCGACCGCGTCGTGCCAGAGCGCGATCACCTACATCGACGGCGACGAAGGTGTGCTGCTGTACCGCGGCTATCCAATCGAACAGCTGGCCGGCAAGTGCTCCTTCCTCGAAGTCTCCTACCTGCTGCTCTACGGCGAGCTGCCGACCAAGGCGCAGTTCGAGAAGTTCAACAACTCTATCAACCACCACTCGATGATCCACGAGTCGCTGCTGCGTTTCTTCAACGGTTTCCACTACAACGCGCACCCGATGGCGATGCTCACCGCCTGCGTCGGTTCGCTCTCGGCCTTCTACCACGAGAGCATGGACATCCGTGACGCCAAGCGCCGCGACCTGTTCGCGCACCGCATCATCGCCAAGATCCCGACCATCGCGGCGGCCGCCTACAAGCATTCGATCGGCCAGCCCTTCGTCTACCCGCAGAACCATCTCGACTACTGCTCGAACATGGTCAACATGTTCTTCAGCGTGCCCTGCGAGCAGTACGCGCTCGACCCGGTCGCGGCCGAAGCACTCGACCTGCTGTTCATCCTGCACGCCGACCACGAACAGAACGCCAGCACCAGCACCGTGCGTCTCGCGGGGTCGTCCGGCACCAACCCCTACGCGGCAATCGCCGCCGGCATCGCGACGCTGTGGGGCCCGGCCCACGGCGGCGCCAACGAAGCGGTGCTCGAGATGCTGAAGCAGATCGGCAGCGTCGATCAGATCGAGAAGTTCGTGGTACGGGCCAAGGACAAGAACGACAGCTTCCGCCTGATGGGCTTCGGCCACCGCGTCTACAAGAACTACGATCCACGCGCCAAGATCATCCGCGAGACCTGCCACAAGGTGCTGGCCAAGCTCAACAAGGACGACCCGCTGCTCGAGCTGGCGATGCGACTCGAGGAGATTGCGCTCAAGGATCCGTACTTCGTCGAGAAGAAGCTCTACCCGAACGTCGACTTCTACTCCGGCATCATCTACAAGGCGCTCGGCATCCCGACCAGTATGTTCACGGTGATGTTCGCAATTGCGCGCAGCGTCGGCTGGGTCGCGCACTGGCAGGAGATGGTCGCCGACCCGCAGATGAAGATCGGTCGGCCGCGCCAGCTCTACATCGGCCCCAAGCAGCGCGACTTCGTCGAGATGGGCAAGCGCAAGTGATTGCGCGCTGACCCCGTCAGCGACCGATCAGCAGTTCCTCGACCTCGCGCAGGCTGGCGCGCCGCATCGGGCGGCCGTCGATCAGCGACGCGGGTGGCTCGCGCAGCCCATCGTAATCGAACACCACGACCTCGACCGCGACCGCCCCGGCGAGGAAGCGGAATCCCGGCACCGGCGCGAAATCGCCCGACAGCCGCTTCGACCTGCGCTCGACCTCCTCGTGCGGGATGCGGCGCTCGAGCAGCATGATCGAGACGCTCTCGGGCGTGTCGCAGAACAGATGCAACTGCACCGCATCGTGCTCGGTCGCGGTGCCGGCGAGCACCGGCCCGACCAGCCGTGGCTCGAACGCGTCGAACAGCCGCATCGCGTCGCGCGCGGCGCGGCGCAGGCGATCGAGGCTGGCGTCGTGGGCGCTGCCGCCGAACAACCGCTGCCGCTCCTCGAGTGCCGCTTCGATCTCGCTGTTGCTCGGCAGGTTGCCGTGGAGGTCGCGCACGCCGAGCCGCGCTGCGGCCTTGCGCTTGGCCAATTGGTAGTCGCGCACGCCTTCCTCGGCGATCGTGCGCGCGGCTTCCTGCGCGATCACCACGCGCAGGTCGTTGCGGTTCTGCTGCCGTGCCATCTTTAAGCGGGCCCCTAGAACAGATCGTCGTCCGGACGCGCGGGGTCGGGCTTCGGTTTTGGCTTGCCGGGCGTTCCTCCCGGCCGCTGCGGCGCGCTCGCCGCAGAGAAGTACTCGAACATGGCGTTCGGATCCCCGGCGCCGGTGGGCTCGCCGGTCTCGCTGTTGATCCGCACCGAGACGATGCCAGGCGGCTGCGGCGGGAACCGCTCCGGCACGCCCGCCAGCGCCTGGCGCATGAATTCCATCCACATCGGCAGCGCGGTGCGCCCACCGACCTCACCCTGCCCCAACGGCCGCATGTCGTCGTAACCGACCCAGACCACGGCGGTGAGCGCCGTGTCGAAGCCAGCGAACCATGCATCGCGGTACTCGTTCGCTGTGCCGGTCTTGCCGGCGAGGTCGGTGCGACCGAGCTCCATCGCCTTGGCCGCGGTGCCGCGTCGCACTACCTCGCGCATCATGTCGACCATCAGGAATTCGTTGACCGGGTCGAGAGCACGTTCCGCATAGCGTGGCGCCGATCGTGGTCTGGAGACTGGCGCCGGTGCACCCTCCGCCGCGCCGCTGCCCGGCGCACTTGCGATCGGCGACGCCAGCAACGCGGCGTCGCAGGCCTCGCAGGCCAGCAGCGGATCGGAACGGTACAGGACCACGCCGTCGCCGCCGACGATGCGCTCGATCAGGTAGGGCTCGGTACGGAAACCGCCGTTGGCGAACACGTTGAAGCCTGCGGCGACCGTGAGCGGCGTGACCTGCGCACTGCCCAGCGCCAAGGTGAGGTCGCGCGGCAGGGTCTCCGGATGGAAACCGAACCGCGGCAGGTAATCGAACGCGTGCTGGATGCCGATGCTGTGCAACACCCTGATCGAGACCAGGTTGCGCGACTGCACCAGGGCTTCGCGCAGGCGGGTCGGCCCATAGAACCGTTCGGTGTAATTCTCCGGACGCCAGGCATCCTCGCCATCCTCGAACACGACCGGCGCATCGTTCACCACCGTCGCCGGCGTGAAGCCCTTGTCGAGCGCCGCTGAGTAGAGGAACGGCTTGAACACCGAGCCGGGCTGGCGCTTGGCCTGGGTCGCGCGGTTGAAGTTGCTCTGGAAGTAGTCGAAGCCGCCGATCAAGGCCAGGATCGCTGAGTCTCCCGGGTTCAGAGCGATCAGAGTGCCTTGGACCTCCGGCACCTGGCTGAGCCGGTATCCGCCACCAGGCAGTGGCTCCAGGTAGACGAGGTCGCCGACCGCGACCACCTCCCCGGCGGTCTTCGGCAGTGGCCCGACCTTCTCGACGCCGAGGTTGCGCTTGGCCCAGGACAACGCGTCCCAGCGCAGCACCGCCTCCTGCTCGTGCCCCAGATAGACCGTCGCCCCCTGGCCGGCGATGCCGGTGACCAGCGCCGGCTTGAGGCCGCCGACTGTCGGTCGCCCCTCGAGCAAGTCGTCCAATGCGTCGGGATCGGTTTCCTCGGGGAGCTCCAACTTGGCGACCGCGCCGCGGTAGCCCCAGCGCTGGTCGTAGTCGAGCAGCGCGCGGCGCAATGCCGCGTTGGCCGCCTGCTGCAGGCGCGAGTTCACCGTGGTGACGACGCGGAACCCGTCGCCGTAGGCCGCCGCCTCGCCATAGCGCGCGATCATCTCGGTACGCACCATCTCGCCGACGTAGTGGGCCTCGACCACTGACGCGGCATCGCGTTCGCTCTCGGTAGGGCGGGGCGGCACCACAGGCTCCAGCAATGCCGCATCGTGGGCCTGCTGGGTGATGTAGCGCTGCTCGAGCATCCGTCGCAGAACATAGGCGCGCCGCGTTTCGGCCCGGTTCGGGTTGTCGAAGGGGTTCACGCGCGAGGGCCGCTGCGCGAGACCAGCCAGCATCGCGTACTGGCCGAGCGTGAGGTTGCGCAGGTCAGTGCCGTAGTAGACCTCGGCCGCAGCGCCGACGCCGTGGGCGCGGTTGCCGAGGAAGATCTTGTTCAAGTAGAGCGCAAGGATCTCTTCCTTGGTCAGCTCGTTCTCGATCTTCAGCGACAGAAAAATCTCGCGGAACTTGCGGTCAAAGGTCTTCTCACGACCCACGAAGTCGCGTGCCACCTGCATCGTGATGGTGCCGCCGCCCTGACCCCGCTCGCCCGTCGACACGAGCTTCCATGCCGCACGCGCCAATCCCATCCAATCCACCCCAGGGTGCTGGAAGAAACGGTCGTCCTCGGCGGCCAGGATGGCCTGCCGCATCGGCTCGGGGATGTCCTCGTAGCGGAACGGGATCCGACGCTCTTCGCCGTATTCCGCGAGCAGGCGACCGTCGGCGGAATAGATCCGCAAGGGGACCTTGAGGCGGTCGGTCTTGAGGGACGCCACATCGGGCAGGCGCGGCAGGTAGTACCAATATGCCCCCACCCCCCCCATGACCCCCAAGATGACGAGGGTCAGGCCACCCAAGAACACTAGGGGTAGTAGTTTCCGGAGGGGGGGCATCGAGGGGTCCATCCCGGCAAAGAGGCCGGCAGATTACACGCAGATGGGCGCTTGGGCCTGTCTTTTCCGGGTTGCACTCGCCCCCTGTTGATATATAGTTGGGCCGTACCTAATGTATTGGTCGCAGTTTCCTCTCCAAGTGGTCGCCTGAGAAAGAAAAAATGAAACTGTTCGCGAAGAAAGCGAGGCCGATGTTGGGGCTGGATATCAGCACCTCGTCGGTCAAGCTCATCGAGATCAGCGCTGTGGGCGACACCTACCGGGTCGAGTCCTTCGCGGCCGAAGCCATGCCTCCGAACGCGATGAACGACAAGGTCATCGCTGACATCGAGGCCACGGCCGAAGCCATCCGGAAGTGCGTGAAAGCCTCCGGTACCGGGGTCAAGCGGGCCGCGGTCGCGGTCGGTGGCGCCTCGGTCATCACCAAGATGGTCCCGATGCCCGCCAAGCTGTCCGACAAGGAGCTCGGCGCGCAAATCGAGATGCAGGCCGACCAGTACATCCCCTTCCCCCTGGAGGACGTCTCATTCGACTACGAAGTCGTCGGAGCCTCCGCCAGCGACCCGGACATGATGGATGTCCTGCTGGCCGCGACCCGCCGCGAGAACGTAGACGCCCGCCAACAGGCTTTGGCTGCCGCCGGTCTCCTGGCGAAGGTTGTCGACATCGAGGCCTATGCGGTCGAGAACGCCGCCCGCCTGCTCAACCACCAGCTGGTGGACGAGGGCTTCGGCAAGACCATCGCCTTCATCGATTTCGGCGCGGTCACCACGACCTTCAGCGTCCTGCACGACCGCAAGATCGTCTATACCCGCGACCAGCAGTTCGGCGGCAAGGCGCTGACCGAGGAAATCATGCGGCACTACGGCCTGTCCTTCGAGGAGGCCGGCAAGGCCAAGAAGGAAGGTGGCCTGCCGGGCAACTACAAGTCCGACATCCTCGACCCCTTCGTCGATGACATGGCACAACAGGTCAACCGGTCGGTCCAGTTCTTCATGTCGGCGACCAGCGAGTACGCCCAGATCGACCAGCTCGTGCTCTGTGGTGGCTGCGCGATGATCCCGTCCGGGCTGAGCACGATCCACGAAAAAGTCGGCCTGCCCACCATCGTGGCTGATCCGTTTGGCCGCATGAAGATCACGTCCAAGGCCAAGGGCCAGATGGTCGAGAACGAGGCCCCGGGCCTGATGATTGCCTGCGGCCTTGCAATGCGGAGCTTCGACTGATGGCACGCATCAACCTATTGCCTTGGCGCGAAGAGCTCCGCAGGGAGCGCCAGCAGCTCTTCTACGTCCACCTCGGCATCGCAGTCGCCGCGGCGGCGGTCGCGGTACTCGCTTCCGATCAGTACATCGGGCGCCTGACCAGCCATCAGGTCGAGCGCAACAACTTCCTCAAGTCCGAGATCATCAAGGTCGAACTTGAGATCAAGGAAATCGACTCGCTGCAGGAGCAGAAGGACCGGTTGCTGAAGCGCACCGAGGTGATTGAGCAGCTGCAGCAGACGCGCGCCGTGCAGGTCCACCTGTTCGACGAACTGGTCGATGCCACGCCGCAAGGCGTGTACCTGCTGGAGATCAAGGGCAAGGGCGCTGAGCTCGAGATCCGCGGCGTATCCGAATCCTCGGGCGCGGTCTCGGACTTCATGCGCAAGATCGATGCGTCGCCCTACATGGGCAACCCCCGGCTCGTGATCATCGAGAACAAGGATCGCGGCAAGGAGAAGCGGCGCGAGTTCACGCTCAAGGCGGCGATCACCCCGCCGGCCCCGGTAGGCGCTGAGGCTGGTCAACCGGCTGCTGCTGCACCCCGGAGCAAAGCATGACTCTCGCTGAACTCCAGAACTTCGACTTCAAGGCCCTCGATCCGAAGGCGATGGGCAGTTGGCCGTGGATCGTGCGCGGCATCGTCCTGGTCGGCCTGTTCATCGCGCTGCTGATCGCCGGCTACTTCCTGCTCATCGCGGACACTGTCACCGGTCTGGATCGCGCACGCGCCGAAGAGACCGCGCTGCGCGCGGATTTCTCCGAGAAGGCCCACAAAGCGACGAACCTCGGCGCCTACAAGGCCCAGCTCGAGCAGATGGACCGCCAGTTCGGCGAGCTGCTGCGCCAACTGCCGGGCCGCACCGAGATCGAGAACCTGATCGAGGAGGTGGCCCGCGAGTCGCTGTCCTCCAACCTGACCCAGGAACTGTTCAAGCCCGAAGCTGAGCAGATCAAGGAGTTCTACGCCGAACTGCCGATCACGATGAAGCTCTCGGGCGATTACCACGAGTTCGCCGAGTTCGCCTCGCGGGTCTCGGCGCTGCCCCGCATCGTCACGATGCACGACGTCAAGATCATCTACGACGAGAAGGCCAAGGGCGGCCCCACCGGGCTGTTGACCATGGACGTCGTCGCCAAGACCTATCGCTACCTGGAGCCCGAAGAGGTCGCGGCCCAGCAAGAGGCGGCCCGTGCGGCCGCGGCGAAGGGCAGCAAGAAGGGTCGGGGCGCGAAGCCCGCGGCCAAGAAAGGCTGAGGCAGGACCACGCCATGAAACTCCCCCACACCAAGCTCGTCCGCGCGCTGCTGCCATTGCTGGCCGGCGCCCTGCTGGTCGGCTGCACCGCCAACAAGAGCGACCTCGAACGCTACGTCAGCGATGAGCGCGCCAAGCCCGGCAGCGCAATCGAGCCGTTGCCCACGCCGCGCGTGTTCGACACCTTCACCTACAAGGCAGGTGAGCGTCGCTCACCGTTCAAGGTCGACCTCGGTGGCACCGCACTAGCGCGCGCCTCCGGCGGCCGTGGCGACGCCGGTACCGATGGTCCGGACGACACCCGTGCCCGCGAGTACCTCGAGGACTTCCCACTCGACTCGCTGAAGATGGTCGGCACTATCGAGATGCGCGGCAGTCTGTTCGCGCTGGTCAAGGATTCGGAAGGCACGGTGCACCGCGTGCGTTCCGGCAACTACGTCGGCCAGAACCACGGCAAGATCGTCAGCATCACGGAGACCGAGATCCGCATCAGCGAGCTCGTCTCCGACGGCAAAGGCAATTACGTCGCGCGCGACACCGCGATCGGCTCCAACCAGTGATTCGCGCAGGAGTGACCACCATGTCCATCGTCCGAACCCTCAAACCCCAGGTGCTCTGTGCACTGCTCATGACGCTCGGCGCGCTCCCCGCCGCCGGCGGCACGCTGCAGGACATCGAAGTGCAGACCCTGCCGGGCGACCAGGTCATCCTGCGGCTCAAGTTGGATGGCCCGGCACCGACGCCGATGGCCTTCACCATCGACAATCCGGCGCGGATCGCAATCGACCTGATGGACACCAGTGTCGGCCTCAAGGAGCGCCGCAAGGAGATTTCGGTCGGCCAGGTCCGTTCGGTTTCGGCTGCTGAGGCCCAGGGCCGCACCCGGGTCGTGGTCAACCTCGCTGGCTTGATCGCCTACGACGTCCGCGCTGAAGGCAACACGGTGGTGCTGACGCTCGGCTCGAACCCGGTCGCCGCCGCCAACGCCGGTGCCCCGGCCGTGCAGGGCGCGCGTTCGTCTGCGCCACGCGAGCGCCGCATCGAGAACATCGACTTCCGCCGCGGCGATCTCGGCGAAGGCCGGATCATCGTCAAACTGTCGGATCCCTCCACGCCGGTGAGCGTGCGTGAGGAGAGCAACAAGATCTACGTCGATTTCGGCGGCGCGACCATCCCCCCGAACCTGATGCAGCGTTACGACGTGGTCGACTTCGCCACGCCGGTGCGCACCATCGACGCGACCCGCGACCCGAGCGGCACCCGCCTCGTGATCCAGGCCGCGGGCAAGTTCGAACAGCTCGCCTACCAGTCCGACAACATGTTCACGCTCGAGGTCAAGCCGCCGCTGGCCGACCCCGATGCCTCGCCGCGCGACAAGGAATACACCGGCGACCGCCTGACGCTGAACTTCCAGGACATCGAGACCCGCGCGGTGCTGCAGATCATCGCCGACTTCACCAACATGAACGTCGTGGTCAGCGATGCGGTCAAGGGCAACGTGACCCTGCGCCTGCAGAACGTGCCCTGGGACCAAGCGCTCGACCTGATCCTCAAGAGCAAGGGCCTGGGGATGCGCACCAACGGCAACGTGGTGCTGATCGCGCCGGCCGCTGAGATCGCCGAGCGCGAGAAGCAGGAGCTCGAGTCGCAGCGCAAGGTCGAAGAGCTGTCCAACCTCCGCGCCGAGTTCGTGCAGATCAACTACGCCAAGGCCTCCGAGATGGTCGACCTGCTGAAGTCGAAGGAGAACTCTCTCCTGTCGGCGCGCGGCAACGTCACCGTCGACTCCCGCACCAACACGCTGTTGGTGATGGATACCGAAGAGCGGTTGGCGGATATCCGTCGCATGCTGCGCCGGCTCGACGTCCCGGTGCGCCAGGTGCTGATCGAAGCGCGCGTGGTCGTCGCCAGCGACGACTTCTCGCGCGAGCTCGGTGCTCGCCTCGGTCTGACCGGCAACAAGGACAAGAACGGCGGCTGGGCGCTGGGCGGCACCACCGTCTACACCAGCGGCAGTTCGAACGGCACCGTGAACTGGAGCAACTTCCAGAACGCCGGCACCGACTTCCCGATCTCCGACGGCTTCAACGTCAACCTGCCCGTGGCCCAGCCGGCCGGCAGCATCGCCTTCGCGATCGTCGACCCGAACTATCGCGTCGACCTCGAGCTTTCGGCTGCCCAGGCCGAGGGGCGTGGTGAAGTGGTGTCGAGCCCGCGTGTCATCGCCGCCAACCAGCGCGAAGCAGTCGTCGAGCAGGGCGTCGAAATCCCGTACACCGAGGCGTCGTCGAGCGGTGCCACCACCGTGAGCTTCAAGAAGGCGGTGCTCTCGCTCAAGGTCACGCCGCAGATCACTCCAGACGACCGCGTCATCATGGATCTCGAGGTCAAGAAGGACACGGTCGGCCAGAACGTGGCATCCGCGACCGGCGGGTTCATCCCGTCAATCGACACGCGCGAGATCACCACCCAGGTGCTGGTCGACAACGGCCAGACCGTCGTGCTCGGCGGCATCTACGAGACCGAGCGCGGCAAGTCGGTGACCAAGGTCCCGTTCCTCGGTGACATCCCCGGGCTCGGCATTCTGTTCCGTCAGACCCTTACGACGGACAACAAATCCGAGCTCCTGATCTTCGTGACCCCGAAGATCATCAAGGACAACGTCGCCCTCAACCCGTGATTGCGACCACTGCGGTCAACCCCGCGCCCCGCCACCGGCAACCCTGGTGCGCGGGGCGCGCTGTTTAGGGCGCCAGCGAACCCTTCGGCCGCGATGCTGACTTTCCTCATCGGCCCCCCTGGGGCCGGCAAATCCCGTCTGGCACCACTCTTGGCGACAACGCTCGGCACCCGCGCGCTCGACCTCGACCTCATGATCACCACCACCACGGGTCGCTCGATCGTCGACATCTTCGCCGCCGAGGGCGAGCGCGGATTCCGCGCACACGAGCGTGCGGCGCTGGAGCAGGCGATCGCTGCCGGGGCGGGGGTGGTGGCCACCGGCGGTGGCATCGCGCAGGAGACCGCCAATCGTGCGCTGCTGCGCCATGCCGGGCGCGTGGTGTTCCTGACGGCGACCCCCGCGACCCAGGCCAGCAGACTCAGCACCGCCGCCGAACGCGCCAGGCGCCCGCTGCTGGCCGAGGCGCCCGACCTGCTCGCGCGTCTCGAGACGCTCTATGCCGAACGCCTCGCGGGATACCGAGCCAGCGCCCACCTCGAGATTGCCACCGACGAGGCCGACCCGACCCAGCTCGTCGAACAGCTGGCAATCCTGCTCGGCGCCAGCCCTACGGCCCGCCGGTAGACTGCCACCATGCGCTCCGTCGACGTCCCGCTGCTGCTCGCGCCCTACCGCATCACCATTGACCAGGGCGCGCTGGCGCGCGGCAGCGGCCTGCGCGAGCTGGTGCGCGGCCCCAGTGCCTTGCTGGTCACTGACGAGGTCGTCGCCCCCCTTTACGCCGCCGGCGTGGCGCAGCAACTGCAGGGGCTCACCTGCGCCCAGCTGGTGTTGCCGACCGGCGAAGCGTGCAAGACGCTGGCCTCCGCGCAGCTCGTCTGGGACGCGCTCGCGGCCCACGGTTACGGCCGCGACACCACGGTGATCGCGCTCGGCGGCGGCGTGGTCGGCGACCTCGCCGGCTTCGCCGCCGCGACCTGGCAGCGTGGCGTGGACCTGGTGCAGCTGCCGACCACGCTACTGGCGATGGTCGATTCCTCAATCGGTGGCAAGACCGCGGTGAACCACGCCACCGGCAAGAACCTCATCGGCGCCTTCCACCAGCCGCGCGCCGTGCTGGTCGACCCGGCATGCCTGACCACGCTGTCGGCCGGCGGCTACCGCGCCGGGCTCGGCGAGATCGTCAAGATCGCATTGGCGCGTGACGCGTCGTTCTTCGCCGAACTTGAGCGCGACATGGATCGCATCGTCGGACACGAGGCGCCCGCCCTTGAGCACGCGATTACGCGCAGCCTTGAGCTCAAGGCCGCGCTGGTCGTCGCCGACGAACGCGAGCAGGGCGCGCGCGCGCTGCTGAACCTAGGTCACACCTTCGGCCACGCGCTCGAGGCCGCGCAGAGCTACCGCGGCTGGCTGCACGGCGAGGCGGTGGCGGCTGGGCTGGCGATGGCGGCGCGCGCCAGCCACGCGCTCGGCACGCTGGGCGCCAAGGACCTCGACCGCATCCTCGCGCTGCTCGCCCGCGCCGGTCTGCCTACAGCGATGCCCGCAGGGATCGGTCGTGCAGAACTGGAGCCGCGCTTCGCCGCTGACAAGAAGGCGCGCGGCGGCCAGCCCCGCTTCGTGGTGCTGCGCGGCATCGGCTGCGCTGAACTGGTCGATGGCCTGCCGGAGCCCGCGCTGGCGGCGGCCTTCGCCACATGAAGTGCGAACGCGCGCCCTACGCCGCCGACCCCGCGCGCTCGCGTGGCCGACGCTTCATCGAACCACCTCCGGCACAGCGCACCGAGTTCCAACGCGACCGCGACCGCATCGTGCACAGCACCGCGTTCCGCCGCCTGGTCTACAAGACGCAAGTGTTCGTCAACCACGAAGGCGACATGTACCGCACGCGCCTCACCCATTCGCTCGAGGTCGCGCAGATCGGCCGCAGCGTGGCGCGCGCGCTTGGTCTCGACGAGGACCTCACCGAGGCGATCGCGATCGCCCACGACCTCGGCCACACGCCGTTCGGCCACGCCGGTCAGGACGCGCTCAACGCCTGCATGCAGGGCCACGGCGGCTTCGAGCACAACCTGCAATCGCTGCGTGTGGTCGACCTGCTCGAAGAGCACTACGCCGCCTTCCCCGGTCTGAACCTGACCTGGGAGACGCGCGAGGGCATCCTCAAGCATTGCTCGCGCGACAACGCGCTGACCATCGGCGACCTCGGCCGGCGCTTCCTCGACGGTGGGCAGCCAGGCCTGGAGGCGCAGCTGGCCAACCTCGCCGACGAGATCGCCTACAACAACCACGACATCGACGACGGTCTGCGTGCGGGTCTGCTGACCATCGAGCAGCTGCGCGAAGTGGCGGTGTTCCGTACGGCTTTCGACGCAGCCAGCACGGCGCACCCGGGCGTGGCCGAGCGCCGCCTGGTCCACGAGACGGTGCGCAGCATGATCGGCAGCTTCGTCACCGACCTGATCGACGAGACCCGACGGCGGATCGCCGCCGCTGGCGTCACCGACATCGACGCAGTGCGTACCCAGCCCGAGGCTCTAGTGCGTTTCAGTGCTGGCATGCGCGAGCAGGCGCTGGAGCTCAAGCGCTTCCTGCGTGGCGCCTTGTACAAGCATCCACGCGTGCAACGCATGACCGATGAAGCGCGCCAAGTCGTCGCCGACCTGTTCGCCGCCTACCAAGCGGAACCGCAGCACGTCCCGGGGCTCGCCACGCTCGCGCCCGAGCTGCGGCCGCGCGCGCTGGCCGATTACATCGCCGGCATGACCGACCGCTTCGCGCTGGCCGAGCACGCCAAGCTGCGCGGGACGGCGGCGGGCTGAAGCCGGCTACAATCCGCGCCGATGCTCTCGACCAATCCGATCCCGCCCCGCGAACGGCTGATGTTCGCGCTCGACGTCGCCGACCCCAAGGCAGCGCGAGCCTTGGCTGATCGGCTCGGCGACTCGGTGCGCTTCTATAAGCTCGGTCTGGAGTTGGCGATGGCGCCGGGCTACTTCGACCTGATCGACTGGTTCACCGCGCGCGGCTGCAAGGTGTTCGCGGACCTCAAGTTCTACGACATCCCCGCCACGGTGCAGGCCGCAGTGCGCCAGGTTTCGACGCGCGGCGCGACCTACTGCACGATCCACGCCAACCGGCCGATCGTCGAAGCCGCGGCCAAGGCCAAGGGCGAGCTCAAGCTGCTCGCGGTCACGGTGCTGACGAGCTTCGATAAGAGCGACGTCGACGAACTCGGCCTCGGGGTCGAGGTCGCGCCGCTGGTGCTGGAGCGCGCGAAGCGTGCCCAGGCCGCAGGCGCCGATGGCATCGTCAGTTCAGGTCACGAGGTCGAGCGGCTGCGCGCGGCGCTAGGCCCGGCGCTCATCATGGTCACGCCCGGGATCCGCGCCAGTGGGGTCGCGGGTGTTGACGACCAGAAGCGCGTGATGACCACGGAGCAGGCGTTCCTCGCCGGCGCCGATCACATCGTGGTCGGCCGCCCAATCCGCGACGCGGCTGATCCGCGTGCCGCGGCCGAAGCGATCCAGGCCACGATCGCCGGCCTCTTTCCGCGATGAAGAAGCCACGATGAACCCGCAGCTCGACAACGACCTGCTGCTGCGCGCACTGGCGCGCCAGCCAGTGGAGCGCACCCCGGTCTGGCTGATGCGGCAGGCTGGACGTTACCTGCCCGAATACCGTGCCACCCGCGAGCGCGCGGGCTCGTTCATCACGCTGATGTCGACACCAGAGTTGGCCTGCGAGGTCACGCTGCAGCCGCTGGCGCGATTCGGCCTCGACGCCGCGATCCTGTTCTCCGACATCCTCACCATCCCGCACGCGATGGGGCTCGGGCTGCACTTCGTCGAAGGTGAGGGGCCGAAGTTCGAGCGTCCGATCCGCACTGCCGCCGACGTGGCCAAGCTTGGTGCCCCGGACCCGGAACGCGACCTCGGCTACGTCATGGATGCCGTGCGCCTGATCCGCCGCGAGCTCGCCGGCAGCGTGCCGCTGATCGGCTTTGCCGGCAGCCCCTGGACCCTGATGTGCTACATGGTCGAAGGCGGCGGCAGCGAGAACTTCGCCCGCGCCAAAGCCATGTTGCGCGACGACCCGGCCTCAGCGCACAAGCTGCTGGGTCTGCTGGCGGACAGCGTCGCCGCCTACCTCAACGCGCAGATCGCCGCTGGCGCGCAGGCAGTGATGCTGTTCGATTCCTGGGGCGGCGTGCTCACGCCCTACGACTACCGCGAGTACTCGCTGCAGCACATGGAGCGGATCGTGGCGCAGCTCACCCGCAGCCACGATGGCCAGCGCGTGCCGGTGATCGTGTTCACCAAGGGCGGGCGCCAACTAGAGGCCTTGGCCGACATCGGCGCCGACTGCGTCGGCCTCGACTGGACCACCGACATCGGCCGCGCGCGCAAACGCGTTGGTGACAAGGTGGCACTGCAGGGCAACCTCGATCCAGCGTTGCTCTACGCGTCGAGCAACGCGGTGCGCGCCGAAGTGGCGCACATCCTGCACCGCTATGGCGCGCATCCGGGCCAGGTGTTCAACCTCGGTCACGGCATCGGGGTCGGCACACCGGTCGAGAACGTCGCGGCGCTGGTCGACGCGGTGCGTGAACTCTCGCCGGCCTACCACGCGGCCTGACGGCCGCGCGGTGTTCACTTCGCCGGGGGTGCGTCGCGCAGCGCGCGGCGCAGGATCTTGCCGACGTTGGTCTTGGGCAGTTCGGTGCGGAACTCGACCAAGTGCGGGATCTTGTAGCCGGTCAGTTCCTTCTTGCAGAAGGCGATCAGGTCCTGCTCGGTCAGCTTCGGATCCTTGCGGACCACGAAGATCTTGACCGCCTCGCCCGAACGCTCGTCGGGCACACCGACCGCCGCCACCTCGAGCACGCCGGGGTGCATCGCGACCACGCCCTCGACCTCGTTCGGGTAGACGTTGAACCCCGAGACCAGGATCATGTCTTTCTTGCGGTCGACGATGAACGTGTAGCCCTGCTCATCCATGTAGCCGAGGTCGCCGGTCTTGAGCCAGCCATCCGTCGTCAGCACCTTCTCGGTCTCATCGGGTCGGTTCCAGTAGCCGCGCATCACCTGCGGACCACGGATGCAGATCTCGCCGACCGTGCCGGCCTCGTCCGCGCCCTTGCGGCGTATCGGCAGCTCCTTGAAATCGTCGTCGCGGATCGAGATCTCGGTCGAGCAGATCGGCAACCCTATGGATCCGTTGTACTCGGTGTTGGTCAGCGGGTTGATGGAGGCCGCTGGTGAGGTCTCGGTCAGGCCGTAGGCCTCGAGCAGTGGCGAGCCGGTGAGCTGCTTCCAGCGTTCCGCCACCGCGCGCTGCACCGCCATGCCGCCGCCGAGCGCGAGCTTCACCCGCGAGAAGTCGATCTTCTCGAAGCCGGGTGTGTGCATCAGCGCGTTGTACAGCGTGTTGACGCCGGTGATCACGGTCCAGCGCGTGTTGGTCAAGGTCTTGATGAAGCCGGGGAAGTCGCGCGGATTCGTGATCAGGATGTTGTGGCCGCCGATCTTCATGAACACGAGACAGTTCGCCGTCAACGAAAAGATGTGGTACAGCGGCAGCGCCGTGATGATCGTCTCCTGACCGATCGACAGGTTCGGCGCCAGCCAGGCATGGGCCTGCTGCATGTTCGCCACCATGTTGCCGTGGGTCAGCACCGCGCCCTTCGACACGCCCGTGGTGCCGCCGGTGTACTGCAGGAAGGCGACGTCGTCGAGTGTGACCTCCACCTCGTCGAGCTCCTGCCATTTGCCCTTCTCCAGCGCGGCGCGGAACGAGATCGCGCCCGGGATGCTCCAGGCCGGGACCATCTTCTTGACGTGCTTCACCACCAAGTTGACCAGCGTGCGCTTGAGCGGCGGGAACGCGTCGCCGAGCTGGGTCGTGATCACGGTGCGTACCGGCACCGCATCCTTCACCGCCTGGTAGGTGTGGGCGAAGTTCTCGAGCACCACGATGGCGATGGCGCCGGAATCCTTGAGCTGGTGCTCGAGCTCGCGCGGCGTGTACAGCGGGTTGCAGTTCACCACCGTGCCGCCAGCGCGCAGCACGCCGAACAGCGCAATCGGATACTGCAGGCAGTTGGGCGACATCAGCGCGACCCGATCACCACGCTTGATGCCCGCGACCTTCTGCAGGTAGGCGGCGAAGTAGCGCGACTGCTGGTCGATCTCGCCGTAGGACAGCGCCACGCCCATGTTGCTGTAGGCAGGCAGGTCGCGGAACTCGGCACAGGAGCGCTCGATGATCTCCTTGACCGAGCGGAACGCCTTGACGTCGGCTTCCGCAGGCACACCCGGGGAGTAGTTCTTAATCCAGATTTTCTCGCCCACGACACGCTCCCAGAACCGGGAAAGGACGTTTTATATAGCAGGCCTCCCCGGGCGTGGGAAGCCGCATCAGCGCCGCTGCGCCAGCCGCTCCGCGATGCGGGCCAAGCCTTCGGCCAGGCTCTCGCCGAGCGGTGAAGCGCCTGCCGTGACGATCTGCTGATGGCAGCGAGCTGCGGCCAGCCCACCGCAGAACACCGGGATGCGCAAGCTGCGCACCAGCACCGGCAAGCCACGGTTGAGCGTGTCGGCGGACGGCTTGCTGGTTCCCGACAACACCACCGCATCGGCACCAGAGCTCAACGCGGCCGCAGGCAGTTCCTCGAGCGGCATGTTCGCGCCGAGCAGGATCACGCGGAAGCCCGCGTCGTTCGCGGCCAGCGCGAACAGCAACAATCCCACCTCGTGCAGCTCCCCCGGCCAACAGGCGGCGAGCACGCGCGGACCGCGCGCGACGCGCGCGCGATGGTGGAAGCGCGCGCCGAGCTTGTTGCGCAAGTAGGCGCCAAAGAAGTGCTCCTCGGCGACCGAGCCCTGCGCTGCCTCCCAGCGCCGCCCGAACTCGACCAGCAGCGGCACGATCAATCGCTGGGTAACGACGTCGACCGGATGCAGGCCGAGGCAGTGCTCGTAGACCTGCTCGAGCGCGTCCTCGTCGAAGCGCGTGACCGCGTCAAGCATCCGGCTGCGCGATTCGCTCCATGGCTCCTCGGAACCGCCGCGCTCGCCCGGACTCGGTACACGCGCCAGCACCTCCTGCGCCTGCCCGACCGAGACACCGCGTGCCGTGAGCGCCAGGATCCGCTCGACGAGCTCGACGTCGGCGCGCGAGTACAGACGATGACCCTTGGGGGTACGCCGCGGCTTTATCAGGCCATGGCGCCGTTCCCAAGCGCGCAGCGTGACCGGGTTCACTCCGGTCAGCTTTGAGAGCGTCCGGATCGGGAACAGCTCGGGGATGGATTCCGGCAGCTTGCGACGGGGCCGGTTGGCAATCTTAATCATGGACAAAGATTGTACACGATATGTACAACACCTATGCGCCAGTCGGGTAACATGCTGCCATGCACGGACCAACGGTGCCAGGAAACGCATGGATCACGGGTGGCGGCACCGGCATCGGCCGCGAGCTCGCGCTGACCCTGGCCCGTCGCGGCTGGCGGGTTGCCATCAGCGGTCGCCGCGCCGAGCCCTTGGCGGAGACTGCGGCAGCCTTCCAGGGCGCCCCAGGCCGAATCCAAGCCTTTGCGGTCGACGTCACCGATGCCGCGGCGCTCGAGTCCACCTGTGCCGCGATCGAGGCCGCGCTGGGTCCGCTCGACTTGGTCGTGGCGAACGCCGCCGCCTGGCAGGCGTTCAGCGCCCGCCGTTTCGACCTGGCTGCCGCTCACCAGCAGCTCAGCGTGAACCTCGGTGGCGTCTTCAACACCCTCGCGCCGATCGTGCCGAAGTTCATCGCACGCCGCCGCGGCAAGCTCGTGCTGATGGCAAGCGTTGCCGGGTATTTCGGCATGCCCAAATCGGGCGCCTACGGCGCGACCAAAGCCGCGACGATCAACCTCGCCGAATCGCTGCGTTACGAACTCGCGCCCCATGGCGTCGTCGTACAGGTGATCTGCCCAGGATTCGTCGATACCCCGCTCACCGCAGCGAACCGCTTCCCGATGCCGGGGCTGATGTCGGCTCCCGCCGCGGCGACACGCATCGCCGATGGGCTCGAGGGCGATGCCTTCGAGATCGCCTTCCCGCGCCGCCTGGTCTGGCCGATGAAGCTGCTGCAGCTCATGCCTGGTGCACTGCGTCGCGCGCTGCTCGGCCGGCTGCTGCGCGGCGGCCCGCGCGACCAATGACGATGGGCCTGCGCCGCTGGACCGACGATGCCGCCCTGGCCCGCTACTGCGGGATGTTCGAGCGCGTCGCCGTCACCGATCTGCCCGGCCTGGGCGAGTTCTTCACCGCCGACGCGCGCTTCGTCGATCCGTTCAACGACGTCCGCGGCCTTGATCAGATCCGTACGGTGTTCGCGCGGATGTTCGAGCGGTGCACCGAGATCCGCTTCGAGGTCCACGAGGCGTTCCGCGCAGGCGACGTCGCGTTGCTGCACTGGACCATGCGGTTCCGTCCTGCGCCGACGCGAGCGGGTGGCACACCTGGCGCCGAATGGACCCTGCATGGCATGAGCCGCGTGCTGTTCGCCGCCGACGGCCGCGTCGCCGAGCATGTCGACCATTGGGACACCGGCAGCCAGCTCTACGCGAAGTTCCCGCTGCTGGGGCCGATCATCCGTTGGCTGCAGCGCAAGCTCGCCTGAGCCCAGACCGTCTCGTGGCGGCGCCCAAACTGATCACCTTCGACCTCGATGACACCCTCTGGGACATCGAGGCGGTGGTCGCACATGCCGAGCGGCGTCTGCACGGCTGGTTCGCGCAGCACCACCCGGCGGTCGCCGCGCGCTACTCCGCCGCCGACCTGCGCCGCCTGCGCGATGAAGCGCCGCTGTTGCACCCTGCGCTGGCCGACGACATGACCGCGCTGCGCAAGAGCTCGCTCACGCGCGCGCTCGAATCGGTCGGCTACGACGGCGCGCACGCCGCGGCCGCGTTCGCCGAGTTCTGGCGCCATCGCCACGACATCGAGTTCTTCCCCGACGCGATCCCGGCGCTCGACGCGCTGCGCGCACGCTTCCGGCTCGCGGCGATCACCAACGGCAACGCCGATATCGCGCTGGTCGGCCTGGACGAACACTTCGATTTCGCGCTGGTGGCGGGCGTGTTCGGTTCGTTCAAGCCCGCCGCCGCGATATTCCACGAAGCCTGCCGTCGTGCTGGTGTCGCGCCACACGAGGCGCTGCACGTCGGCGACGATCCGGAGCTCGACGTGCTCGGTGCCAAGCGCGCCGGCCTGGCCGCGGCCTGGATCAACCGGCGCGGCGCGCCTTGGCGGCACACCGAGTTCACGCCCGACCGCGAGCACACTGACCTCGCGGCACTGGCCGCGGAACTGCTGCGCTAGGGCTTGGTGAAGAAGATCGTCACCTCGCCCAGGTCGATGCCGAACTTCGAGAACGCGGCGCGGTTGATCAGCGTGCCATCGGCGAGCAGCCACATCCGATCGTCGAAGGCGAGGTCCCAACTGCGGCCATCGACCGCCACCCGCAGCGTATAGCGCCACTCGACCGCGTTGCCGACCGCGCGCCCGACCGCCTCGCCGACCACGTCGGCGGCGCGGCCACGGTAGCTGCCGTCAGCCTGCACCGTGAGTCGCCAGATGCGTTGCTCGGTGGTGCCGTCGTCGTAGCGGAAGTCCTCGCGCAGCACGAACTCGGCGCCCTCCCAGGCGCCATCGAGCGTCACCTGCATCCGCTTGATGACCAAGCCGCTGCGGTCCTGGACGATGCCGTGAGCGAGCGTGCGCCCGAGGAAGAAGCGCTCGAGCCGAAGCTCGGGCGTGGTGCCGCGGTAGTCGTCGAGCGATGCGGCGCAGCCCCCGAGCAACACGGCGAGCGCCAAGGGGGCGACGATGAGGTTGGATGACCGATGCAGGCTCATGGGACTGACCTCAGGCGGGTGGTGGGTGCTGGAACCGGGGCTTGGTCGAGCGCGGTGCGCAGGTCGCGCGCCGCGCGTTCATCGAGCGGGAAGCGCCATGCCAATGGCACGGCGCAGAGCTTGAGCGCGATCGGCAGCGCGGCGTAGAGCAGTGCGAGCGCGCGCGTGTCATTCGCGCCAGCCGCGGGATCGAAACCGGCGAGGGCCAGCAACGGGAACGCCACACCGACCGCGAGTGCCAGCGCGAGCTTCGTCGCCATCCCCCACAACCCGAAGTACAAGCCCGCGCGACCGCCGCCACCGCCCGCGGTGTCATGGTCGATGACGTCGGCCTGGATCGCCGCGGGCAGCGCGTTGTCGGCGCCGAGGCTCGCCCCGGACAACAGGCACACGATCAGGAACGGCACGAGGTCGCCCGGCCCGAGCAGCGGCACCACCGCGAACACCAGGCAGGCCCAGGCCATCGACAGCGCCCAGGCCCGATGCTTGCCGATGCGTCGCGCGAGCGCGAGCCACAGCGGCAACGCGGCGACACCAGCCAGGAAGTAGGCCGCGAGGAACAGGCCGGTCCACTGACTCAACCCGAGCGCGTGTTCGACGTAGAGCAGCACCAGCGTCGCCGGCAACGCGTTGGCCATCCCGTTGAGCAGCCAGGCGCCGAGCAGACGCCGGAACGGCGCGTTGCCGGCGATGAGCGCCGCGCCCGCGCGCCAGCCGAGCACCTGCGCCACCGGCGGTGGCGGTTCACGCAACCGCCAGGCGGCGAACCCGACGGTCGCGGGTAGCGTGAGCAGCAGCAGACCGAACAGCGCGGCGAGCGCGCCCGGCGCGCCGGCGCCGCGCGCTTGCATCATCCCGGCCACCACCACCGCCAACAGCGTGCCGATCAGCACCGCGGCTTCGCGCGCCGCCGTGAACCGCGCGCGTTCGAGATAGTCCCCCGCCAGTTCGGCGCCCAGGGCTTGGTAGGGCAGAGTGATCGCGGTCCACGCGAGGTAGGCGAGCGCGCTCCACAGCGCGAGGTAGGCGAGCCCGGCGTCGGCCGGCGGCAAGAACAGGCGCCAGGCGGCGAACAGCAAGGCGGGCATGCCGAGCACCAACCACGGCAGCCGGCGGCCGAAGCGCGAGCGCGTCCGGTCCGAGAGCCAGCCGAGCAGTGGATCGCTCGCCACGTCGAGCACCCGTGCCGCCAGCAGCACCGCGCCGACCGCGGCGAGCCCCAACGCCAGGTCGGCGGCGTAGACCGCCGGCAGGAACACGTAGAGCGGCAGGCCGAGCAGCGCCAGGGGCAGGCCGGGCGCGCCATAGGCGAACAGCGTGGCGCGCGGTGTGGTCACCGCGTGGTCATGGCTTGGCGAGCGCGACGCGCATCAGGTCGCAATGGCGGGTACGGAAGCCCGCTTCGCTGTAGGCAAGGTAGTAATGCCACATGCGCAGGAAGCGCGCGTCGTAGCCGCGGGCGATGATCGCATCGCGCGCCGCGAACACGCGCTGGTCCCAGTGCGCCAAGGTGCGGGCGTAATCGGCGCCGTGGAACGAACGGGTCGCGACCGCGAGGCCAGCAGTGGTCGCGGCGGCGTCGAAGCGCTGCGGGCTCGGCAGCATCCCGCCCGGGAAGATGTGCTTCTGGATGAAATCGGGCGTGCGGCGGTAGCTCTCGAAGAACTCCTCGCCGATGGTGATCACCTGCAGGGCGGCGCGGCCGCCCGGCGCGAGGCGATCGTGCACCGCGCGGAAATAATCCGGCCAGTAACGCTCGCCGACCGCTTCGAACATCTCGATCGACACGACGCGATCGAAGCAACCGGTCAGGTCGCGGTAGTCGACCAGCTTGAACTCGACACGGTCGGTCAGGCCCGCGGCCTGGACGCGGGCGCGCGCCTCAGCCAGCTGCTCGACCGACAGCGTGATGGAGGTCACGCGACAACCGGTGTGCTGGGCGGCGTAGAGGGCGAAGCCGCCCCAGCCCGAGCCGATCTCGAGCAGATGGTGGTG
>JANNEA010000042.1:0-16946 GCA_031388175.1 Gammaproteobacteria bacterium | reverse complement strand
CAGCGTGCGCGACTCCGAGCGGCCCTGCTCGCGCAGGCGCTGTAGGAACGCGCGGCTGCGCAGCGCATCGCCCCTCGCGAGCGACAGGTCGGCGAGCTCGAGCAGCGCCTGCGGATGGTTCGGGTCGACCTGCAGCGCCATGCGCAGGTGCTGCTCGGCCTTGACCAGGTCCTTGCCAGTGCGGGCGCAGATGCCGGCGTTGGTGTAGGCCACCGCAGGAGTCTGGTAGTTCAGGTTGCGGGCCGCGCTCATGAACAGCGCGTCTGCTGCTGCACGTTCGCCGCGCTTGCAGAGGAAGATGCCGTAGGCGTTGCCGATGGTTGCGTCGTCGGGCGCAGCGTCGATCGCCGACTGGAACCGGTGCTTCGCCTGCTTGTGGTCGCCGACCTGATCGTTGACCAGCGCCAGGCCGAAGTAGGCCTGGGCGTTGTCGTCATCCTGCTCGATCGCCTTCTCGAACTTGGCCACCGCATCGGCCCGTCGGCCCCCGCGCAGGTACTCGAAGCCGAGCTGCACGTTGAGCGCCGCTGCCGCGGTCAACTCCTGCTCGGGGTGGACGGCGCCGGTCTTCTCGGTGACGCAGCCGGTGAGCAACAGGCCGAGGGCCAGGGCCAGGATCGCAATCCTCATCGGTCAGCTCCTGCGACGCGCAGCATGGCGTAGTGCGCCTGCTTGGTGCCCTTGTCGCTCACCTGCCCGGCGAGCTGGCCACAGGCCGCGTCGATGTCGTCGCCGCGGGTGCGGCGCGTGGTGGTGATGATGTCCTTGGCCTGCAGCAGCGCACGGAACGCGGCGATGCGCTCGGGGCTCGAGCGCTTGAACTCGGTGCCGGGGAAGGGGTTGAACGGGATCAGGTTGACCTTGACCGGCAGCTGCGAGCAGATGCGGATCAGCTCGCGTGCCTGTTGGTCGCTGTCGTTCACGCCGTCGAGCATCACGTACTCGATCAGCACGTGGCGGTGCGGCCGCTTGTCGACATAGCGGCGGCAGGCGGCGATGACCTCGGCGATCGGCCACTTCTTGTTGACCGGCACCAGCTTGTCGCGCAGCGCATCGTTGGTGGCGTGCAGCGACAGCGCCAGCGCCACGTCGACGTCGTTGGTGAGCCGGTCGATGCCCGGCACCACGCCCGAGGTCGACAGCGTGACCTTGCGCTTGGAGATGCCGAAGGCGAAGTCGTCCATGAACAGCCGCAGCGCCGGCAGCACGCGGTCGTAGTTCATCAGCGGCTCACCCATGCCCATCAGCACGATGTTGGTGATGCGGCGCTGCTCCGAGGCGAGGTTGCCCGGCTCGAACTGGCCCAGCACCCTTGCTGCAAGCCAGACCTGGCCGACGATCTCGGCGGTCGTGAGGTCGCGGTTGAAGCCCTGCTTGCCGGTCGAGCAGAACGCGCAATCGAGCGCGCAGCCGACCTGGGTCGAGATGCAGAGCGTGCCGCGCTCCTCCGCCGGGATGAACACCGTCTCGATGCCCTGGGTGGCGTCCATCCGCAACAGCCATTTGCGTGTGCCGTCGTCCGACGGCGCATCGCTCATGATCTCCGGCGCGCGAACCTCGGCCATCTGCGCCAGCTTCTCGCGCAGCTCCTTCGACAGGTCGGTCATCTGTTCGAAGTCGCTGACGCCGCGCTGGTAGATCCACTGCATGATCTGCTTGACGCGGAACGGCTTCTCGCCGAGCCGGGCAAGGAAAAGCTTCAGCCCCTCGCGATCGAGGCCGAGCAGGTTAATCTTGGCGGGCGTCTTGATCATTGCGTCAGCGCGTGCGCGGGCACAGCTCGGTCTGGGCGAAGAAGAACGAGATCTCGACCGCCGCGGTATCGGCTGCGTCCGAGCCATGCACCATGTTCTCGTCCACCGAGGTCGCGAAGTCGCGACGGATGGTGCCAGCGTCGGCCTTCTTCGGGTCGGTCGCACCCATCACCTGGCGGTTCTTGAGCACCGCGCCCTCGCCTTCCAGCACCTGGATCATCACCGGTCCGGAGACCATGAACTCGACCAGTGGCTTGAAGAACGGGCGTTCGCGATGCACCGCGTAGAACGCCTCGGCTTCGGCACGCGACAGCTGCTGCATCTTGGCCGCGACCACGCGCAGGCCGGCCTTCTCGAAACGCGCGTAGACCTCACCGATGAGGTTCTTGGCGACGCCGTCGGGCTTGATGATCGATAGGGTCCGCTCGAGAGCCATGGGTCAGTGATCTCCGCCTGATGAAGAGAGATGGGGGCAGTGAGGCGCAAACCCGCGGAGCCCGCGGGTTTGCGAGTCGATTCAAGGGGTTGCGTTTCTACAGGCCGCGGGGTGCCCCCGGCCAGCCGGCGTCAGACGGTGAACGACTCGCCGCAGCCGCATTCGTCCTTAACGTTCGGGTTCTTGAACTGGAAGCTCTCGTTGAGGCCCTGGCGGACGAAGTCCACCTCGACGCCTGCCAGCAAAGGCAGGTGTTCCCGCGCCACCACCACGCGCACGCCGTGGCTCTCGAACACGAGGTCCTCAGAGCCGACGCCGTCGGCGAAATCGACCTGGTAGGCATAACCGGAGCAGCCCGCCTGCTTCAGACCAAGGCGCAGCCCGACGCCCTGGCCGCGCTGCGACAACTGGCGCCGCACCTGGCCGGCCGCGGATTCGGTCAACGTGACTGTCTGCACCCTAGGCCCCTCCATGAGACGACTTCGCCGCAGCTCGCACCGCATCCTCGATCCAGATCTTCACCGGGAACCGCTCCGGCGGCACCTGCAATTCCTGGATGAGGGTACCCGCGTCGAATTCAACCAGGCTCGCGACTTGGAGGCCCTCGATCGCCTCGCAGGACGCGTCGGCACAGGCTATCAGGTAGGGGCAGCCGAAGGCGCGGAATCCCGCGCGTCGCACCTTCCCGTCCGCGATCTCGAACCAGAGCTCCAGGTCGCCACCGAACTTGCGCTCACCACCGCGGCCAAGCACCGCGCCCGGCGGCGGCGGCGCTGCGTGTCCGGGCGCGCGGAACCGCTGCCAGACCGGTGCTGGATAGGCTGCTGCCACGCTCGCGTTCATGCCGCCGGCGCCAGGCAGCGCAGGCGCGCGACGGTGGCGGCGAGCGCATCCGCCAGCCGGTCGATGTCGCGCTCGCGGGTGCCGCGCCCCATCGAGATGCGCAGCGTCGCGGCCGCGGTCAGGTCGTCCAGCCCCAGCGCGCGCAGCACGTAGGACGGCTCGGGCGAGGCCGCGCTACAGGCCGAACCGGTCGACAGCGCGAAGCCCTCGAGGTCGGCGAGCAGGCTCTCGCCGTGCACACCGTCGACCGAGACCGAGATGATGTTCGGCACGCTGAGCGCAACCGGGCAGTTGATGTGCAGGCCATGGAGCGCCGCCAGGCGCTGCTCGAGCCGCGCGCGCAGCGCGGCGAGCCGCGAGGATTCGGCGCCGACCCGCGCCGCCGCCAACCTGGCCGCAGCGCCGAAGCCGACGATCTGATGGGTGGCGAGCGTGCCGGAGCGCAGCCCGCGCTCGTGGCCGCCGCCGTGCATCTGCGCCTCGAGCACCACGCCGGGCGCGCGCCGCACCACCAGCGCGCCGATGCCCTTCGGGCCGTAGCACTTGTGCGCCGACAGCGACATCGAATCCGCGCCGAGCGCGCCGATGTCGAGCGGCAGCTTGCCGAGCCCCTGCACCGCGTCCACATGCATGAGCGCGCCGCGGGCATGGGCCAGCGCCGCGATCTCGGCGACCGGCTGGATCACACCCAGTTCGTTGTTGACCAACATCACCGCGACCAGCACGGTGTCATCGCGCAGGGCAGACGCCACCGCCGCCGGATCTACTCGGCCATCGCGTCCCGGCGTGAGCCAGGTGATGCTCGCGCCGTCGCGCTCGAGCGCCTTGGCGGTGTCGAGCACGGACTTGTGCTCGGTCTTGACGGTGATCAGGTGCTGGCCGCGTTTGCGGTGCGCGCGCATGAAGCCCTTGAGCGCGAGGTTGTTCGATTCGGTGGCGCCGCTGGTGAACACGACCCAGTCGGCTGGGGCACCGACGGCGGCACCGACCTCGGCACGTGCCTGCTCCACCAGCATGCGCGCCGCGCGGCCCGGCGCATGGGTCGACGCTGGATTGGCAAACGCGCCTTCGGCGGTGAGGCAGGCTGCCATCGCCTGCGCGACCTCCGGGTCGACCGGCGTGGTCGCGGCGTAATCGAAGTAGGTGCAATCCGAGGTTCCCACGCTCATGTCCCTCTCAGCCGACCGCAGCCACTGGCAGCGCAGCGCTGATCCCCGCCAGCGCGACGATGAACGCGTCGACTTCGCTTGCGGTGTTGTCCTTGCCCAAGCTCACACGGATCGCGCCCTGCGCGATGTCGTTTGGCAGGCCCATCGCCGCTAGCACATGGCTGGGCTTGCCGGCATGGCAGGCGGACCCGGTCGAGACCGCGAAGCCGAGACGGTCGAATCCCATCTGCAGCGCCGCGCCGTCCAGCCCGGCGAGCGCGAACTGTACTGTGTTCGGCAGGCGGGCGGCACCCTCGGCCACCAGCGCCACGCCGCACAGTTCGCGCAGCCCCGTTTCGAGCCGCTGGCGCAGCACAAGCATCGCCGCGGCGCGCGCCGGCAGCTCCGCCGCGGCCAGCGCTGCCGCGGCGCCGAAGCCGACCAGCGCGGCCACCGGCTCGGTCCCGCCGCGCAGGCCCTGCTCCTGGCCACCACCCGCGATCAGCGGCGCGAGCTGGAGCCCACGGTCACGCAGCAGAGCGCCCGCGCCCTGCGGTCCATGCAGCTTGTGTGCCGACAGCGTGAGCAGCTGGCAGCCGAGCGCGCGCATGTCGATCGGCACCCGGCCAGCGGCCTGGGCCGCATCGACGTGCAGCACGCCGCCCCGGCTGCGCACGCGCGCCGCGATCGCCGCCACATCCTGCAGCACGCCGGTCTCGTTGTTCGCCAGCATCACCGACACCAGCGCGACTGGCCCGCGCTCGAGCAGCTCGTCCAGCGCCGCGAGATCGACGCGACAGTCGCGGTCGACCGGGATGATCTCGAGCACCCAGCCAGCGCGGAACAGCGCGCGCGCTGGCGCCAGCACCGAGGAGTGCTCGACCGCGCTGACCAGGAGACGACTCGGTGTTCTTGCCTCGCAGCAGCCGCGCAGGGCAAGCGCGTTGGCCTCGCTGCCGCCGCTGGTGAACACCACCTCGCCGGGTTCGCTACCCACGAGCATGGCGACCTGCGCGCGCGCTGCATCGAGCGCGTTGCGTGCGCGGCGACCGGCGCGATGCAGGCTCGAGGCGTTGCCGTGATGCTCACGCATGAACGGCAACATCGTCGCGAGCACCCGCGGATCGAGTGGCGCGCTGGCATTGTGGTCGAAGTACACGCTCGCGCTCATCGGCGTTCCGGCGGCGCGAGCGCGTTCAGCATCCCCTGCAGGATGTTGAGCTCGTCCCGGTCGAGCTCCGCTCGCGCGTAGAGCCGGCGGATCCGCCGCATCAGATGACGCGGGTTGGCCGGGTCGATGAACCCGGCGCGCAGCAGCGCCGGCTCGAGCCGGGCGTAGTAGGACTCGAGCTCAGCGTGGGTCACCGCCGGTCCCTCGCGCGCCGCAGGCGGCGCCACCGGCATGTCGTCCAGCCCAAGTGCGGCCAACCTGCACTCGTAACCGATCACCTGCACGGCGGCGCCGAGGTTGAGCGAACTGTAGGCGGGGTTCGCCGGGATCTCGACCAGCACGCTGGCCTGCGCCAGCTCGGTGTTGTCGAGCCCCACACGCTCAGGGCCGAACACCACCGCGCAACGCGCGTCGCTGGGCAGCGTTGCTATGCGCGCACCGAGCTCGCGTGGGCTGAGCGTCGGCCAGCCCAGGCTGCGCGGCCGCGCGCTGGTCGCGACCACCAGTGCGCAATCGGCGACCGCAGCGGCAAGCGAGCTGTGGATGCTCGCCTTGGCGAGCAGGTCCTCGGCGCCAGCGGCGCGGGCCGTGGCCTCGGGATCGGGGAAGCGGTGCGGCGCGACCAGCGCCAGATCGCTGAGCCCCATGTTCTTCATCGCACGCGCACTGGCCCCGATGTTGCCCGGGTGGCTGGTGGCGACGAGCACGAAGCGGATGCGATCGAGCATCGGGTGCGAAACGCTTTCCGGCGGGATGGGCGCCAGCGTGATGGACGCTGGCGTGATGGACGGATTGGTTCTGGTATCCTACCGCGCCTACTGCGGCAGCGTCCGCAGTGCCTGCTCCTTAACAACGGACCGCCCATGCAACCGATGCTCAACATCGCGGTGCGCGCCGCGCGCCGTGCCGGTGACCTGATCATCCGCAGCCTCGATCGCCGTCGCGAACTCGAGGTCAGCGTCAAGCAGCGCAACGAGTTCGCCACCGAGGTCGACCGCGCCGCCGAAGCCGAGATCATCAGCATGATCCGCGGCTTCCACCCGGACCACGCCTTCATCGGCGAGGAATCCGGCCAGCAGGGCCAGTCCGATTTCGAGTGGGTCATCGACCCGCTCGACGGCACCACCAACTTCCTCCACGGCTTCCCGCAGTTCGCGGTCAGCCTGGCCTTGCGCATCCGCGGCCGACTCGAGGTCGGCGTCGTGTACGACCCGCTGCGCCAGGAGCTGTTCACCGCGGAACGCGGCGGTGGCACCCAGCTCGACGGTCGGCGCGTGCGGGTCAGCGAGGTCCGCGAGCTCGACGAGAGCCTGATCGGCACCGGCTTCCCGTACCGCGAGGAAGCACGGCTCGAGGTCTACCTCGACATGTTCCGCAACCTCACCCGCCGCACCCACGGCCTGCGCCGTCCGGGCGCAGCCTCGCTCGACCTCGCCTATGTCGCGGCCGGACGCCTCGATGGCTTCTGGGAGATGGGCCTCAAGCCCTGGGACATGGCGGCCGGCTGCTTGTTGATCACCGAGGCCGGCGGCATGGTCACCGACCTGCATGGTGGCGCACGCCATCTCGAGATCGGCGACGTCGTCGCCGGCAACCCGCGGGTGCACGCCGCGCTGCTGCGCGAGCTCGGCAAGTCGGTGCCTAAGGTTTGATGGAAGCGTCGGCGCGCGGACGCGCGCCGACGCCTCGCGCCGCTTTAAGGCAGCGCGTCGAGCTCCTCGTCGCGCTTCGGCGGCATCAGCGTCTCGCGCGAGGCGCCGAGCATCAGCGCGATCGCGCTCGCGATGTACACCGACGAATAGGTGCCGACCAGCAGGCCAATCAGCAGCGCCAAGGCGAAGTTGTGGATCACGCTGCCGCCGAAGAAGAACAGCGCCAGCAGCACCACGAACACGGTCGACGCGGTCATGATCGTGCGCGACAGCGTCTCGTTGATCGCGCGGTTCATGACCTCCTCCGGCGTGCCCTTGCGCATGGTGCGGAAGTTCTCGCGGATGCGGTCGAACACCACCACGGTGTCGTTCACCGAGTAGCCGATCACCGCCAACACTGCGGCCAGCACGGTCAGATCGAACTCAAGGCCGAAGATCGAGAACCAGCCAATCGTGAAGACCACGTCGTGGACCGTGGCCGCGAGCGCGCCGAGCGCGAACTTCGACTCGAACCTCGCCCACAGGTAGAGCCCGATCCCGACCAAGGCGAAGATCGCCGCCAACACGCCCTGGTTCGCCAGCTCCGCGCCGACCTGCGGCCCGACGAACTCGCGGTGCTTGAGCACGACGCCCGGGGTGGCGGCCGCCAAAGCCGCCATGACCTGTTCGCCGTAGCGCGAACCGTCGACACCCTCGACCAGCGGCGGCAGCCGCACCAGCACATCGCTGGTGGTCCCCAGGTGCTGGACCTGCGCGCCGGCGAAGCCGCCCTGCCCGAGTGCGCTGCGCACCTGGTCGAGATCGGCCGACGCCGGGTAGTGGACCTCGATCGTGACGCCGCCGGTGAAGTCGATGCCGAACTCGAGCCCGCGCGTCGCCAACGAGACGAAGGCCGCGACGATGAACAGCAGCGTCAGCGGCATCACCAGCTTGCGGTGGCCGAGGAAGTCGATCTGGGTGGTCTGCTTGAACAGTTCCATTTCGGATCAGGTCCTTGACGATCAGACCGACAGGCGCTCGATGCGCCGTCCGCCGTAGATGAGGTTGATCATGGCGCGCGAGACCAGGATCGATGAGAACACCGAGGTCAGGATGCCGAGCGACAGGGTGATGGCGAAGCCCTTGACCGGACCCGAGCCCAGCCCGAACAGCACCAAAGCCGCGATCAGCGTGGTGACGTTGGAATCGAGGATGGTGCCCCAAGCCCGCTCGAATCCAACGTGGATCGCAGCCTGCGGCGTCTGGCCGCGCTTCAGCTCCTCGCGGATGCGCTCGTAGATCAGCACGTTGGCGTCCACCGCCATGCCGACGGTGAGCACGATGCCGGCGATGCCTGGCAGCGTCAGCGTGGCCTGCAGCAACGACAGCAGCGCGATCAGCAGCATCACGTTGAACACCATCGCCACGTTGGCGAGCCAGCCCATCGCGCCGTAGTACAGCCCCATCACCAGGATGACCATGCCGAAGCCGATCAGCGCCGAGCGTACGCCGACGCGGATGTTCTCCGCGCCGAGGCTCGGTCCGACCGTGCGGTCCTCGATCACGTCGACTGGCGCCGCCAGCGCGCCGGCGCGCAGCAGCAGCGACAACTGGCGGGCCTCGTCCTGCGCCACGCCGGTGACCTGGAAGCGGTTGGAGAACGCGCCACGGATGACCGGTGCGCTGATGACCTCCTCGATACGCTTGTGCTCGATGACCGGCTGACCGTCAGGCCCCTTGCGGGTCACCGACCGGTTCTCGATGAATACGATCGCCATCGGCTTGTTGATGTTGGCGGCCGTGATCGCCGCCATGCGCCGGCCCCCGGTGGAGTCGAGGCTGACGCTGACCGCTGGGCTGCCGCTCTCGGAGTCGAAGGTCGACTGCGCATCGGTCAGCTGGTCGCCGCGAACGATGACTTCGCGCTTGAGATAGATGTCGCCGCCTTCGCGCATGCGATACAGCTTGGCGTTGAGGTCGCCAGCGCCCTCGTCCGAGACCAGCCGGAACTCGAGCGTCGCGGTCGCGCCGAGGATGTTGCGGGCGGCGACCGTGTCCTGCACGCCGGGCAGCTGCACCACGATGCGATCGGAGCCCTGCTGCTGGACGATCGGCTCGGCCACGCCGAGCTCGTTGACGCGCTTGCGCAGCGTGGTGACGTTCTGCTGCACCGCCGCGCTGCGGATCTCGGTCAGGCGCTGCGGCGTCAGCGTCAGGCGCAGCGTCGCCTCGGTCTCGGTCGCGGCCTCCTCGAACGCCAGCTCGGGGAACTCGCGTGCCAGCGCCACGCGCGCCGCATCGCGCGCCGCGACCTCACGGAACCGGATGAGCACCGAATCACCATCACGAGCGGCGACCGTGTAGCGTATTTCGTCCTTGCGCATCAGCGCGCGCGAATCGGCCTCGTAGCGCTCCAGCGCCTGGCCGAGCGCCGCCTTCATGTCGACCTGCAGCAGGAAGTACACCCCGCCGCGCAGGTCGAGGCCGAGGCTCATCGGTCGCAGCCCGACCTGCTGCATCCAATGCGGGGTGCGCGGTGCAATGTTCAGCGCGATCGAATGCCGGTCATCGAGCCCCGCGCGCAGTGCGTCGATCGCGCGCAGCTGGCTGGTGGGATCGGGGAAGCGCACCAGCATCCGGCCATCGGCGACCTCGGGCGCTTGATGCGCGATCTTCTGCGCATCGAGCAGCACGCCGACCTGCACGCCGATCTCCGCCGACCTGAGCGCGAGCTCAGGGTGCGACACCTGGATCGCCGGGTCGTCGCCGTAGATGTTCGGCAACGCCAGCAGTGCACCGCCGGCCACGATCAGCGCGATCAGCAGGTTCTTCCACAGCGGGTAATGGTTCATCGACATGCGCGCGACCTCAGCTGGCCGACTTCAGCGTGCCCTTGGGCAGCACCGCGATGACGCTGTGGCGCTGGACCTTGACCACGACGCCATCGGCGACCTCGACGCTGGCGAACTGCTCGCTGATGCCGCTGACCCGACCGAGCACGCCGCCACCCATCACGACCTCATCGCCGGTCTTGATCGCGTCGATCATCTGCTTGTGCTCCTTCGCGCGCTTCTGCTGCGGCCGGATCAGCAGGAAGTAGAACAGCACGAACATGCCGAGCAGCAGCAGCCAGCTGAACATCGGATCGCCCTGCGGTGCGCCTGCGGCCTGGGCCTGTGCGGTCGAGATGAAGAGGTCCATGGGATGGTCCGGCGGGAAAAAGGGCGCGGATTATGCCACGGGCGGCACCGGCTTTCCGCGCAGGGCGTAGAAGTCCGTGACCATCGTCGCGAGCCGTCCGGCGGCGATGGCGTCGCGCAGCTCGCGCATCAGGCTCTGGTAGTAGTGCAGGTTGTGGATGGTGTTGAGCCGGCTCGACAGGATCTCACCGCACTTGTCGAGGTGCCGGAGGTAGGCGCGGCTGAAGTTGCGGCAGGTGTAGCAGGCGCACTCCGGATCGAGCGGCGTGGCGTCGTCGTTGTAGCGCGCGTTGCGGATCCGGGTCAGGCCGTGGCGGGTGAAGAGGAACCCGTTGCGGGCATTGCGGGTCGGCAGCACGCAATCGAACATGTCGATCCCGCGCCGCACCGACTCGACCAGGTCCTCCGGGGTGCCGACGCCCATGAGGTAGCGCGGACGGTCGGTTGGCATCGCGGGCGTCAACGCGTCGAGCACCTGGTCGCGCTCGGCGGTGGTCTCACCGACCGACAGGCCGCCGATCGCGTAGCCATCGAACCCGGTCTCGAGCAGGCCGTCGAGCGAGCGCTGGCGCAGGTCCGCGTGCATGCCGCCCTGGACGATGCCGAACAACGCGTTCCCGCCATGGACCGTGCCATCGCCATGCGCCTGCTTGCAGCGCTTGGCCCAGCGCAGCGACAGCGCCATCGAGCTCTCGGCCTCCTCGAACGTGGCCGGATACGGCGTGCACTCGTCGAGCACCATCACGATGTCGGACCCCAGGCCGTGCTGCACGCGGATCGCATCTTCCGGCGTGAACTTGATCCGGTCACCGTTCACCGGCGAGCTGAAGGTCACGCCCTCCTCGCTGAGCTCGCGCAGCGCCTTGAGGCTCCAGATCTGGAAGCCGCCGGAGTCGGTGAGGATCGGCCGCTCCCAATGCATGAACCGGTGCAGGTCGCCGTGCGCCTGCACCACCTCGAGACCGGGGCGGAGCATCAGGTGGAAGGTGTTGCCGAGCACGATCTGGGCGCCGAGGCCTGCGAGCTCCTCCGGCGTCATCGCCTTGACCGTGCCGTAGGTGCCGACCGGCATGAACGCCGGCGTGTCGACCACCCCGCGTTCGAAACTGAGGCGGCCGCGGCGCGCGCGCCCGTCGTTGCCGAGCAGCTCGAACCTCATCGGCGCACCGCTGGGTCGGGGGTGACGAACATCGCGTCGCCATAGGAGAAGAAGCGGTAGCGCGCCGCAACCGCGTGCTGGTAGGCGGCGAGCACCTTGGCGGTGCCCGCGAACGCCGACACCAGCATGAGCAGCGTGCTCTCCGGCAGGTGGAAGTTGGTGAGCAGCGCGTCGACCACTCGGAAGCGGTAGCCCGGCGTGATGAAGATGCTGGTCTCGCCCTGGCGTGGCACGAGCGTGCCCGATTCCGCGGCCCACTCCAGGCTGCGCACCACGGTGGTGCCGACTGCGACCACTCGCCCGCCGCGTGCCCGCGCCGCCTCGATCGCGTCGACCGCTGCGGCCGGCACGGTCACCCGCTCGCTGTGCATGCGGTGTGTGCTCAGATCGTCGACCCGCACCGGCTGGAAGGTGCCGACGCCGACGTGCAGCGTGAGGTGGGCGCGCTCGATGCCGTGCGCGCTCAACGCCTCGAGCGTGGCCGCGTCGAAGTGGAGTCCGGCGGTCGGCGCCGCCGCCGCGCCCGGCACCGTGCCGTAGACCGTCTGGTAGCGCTCGCGATCATCGTGATCGGCGCTGCGCTCGAGGTAGGGCGGCAGGGGCATGTGGCCATGGCGTTCGAGCACGAGATCGAGCGGCGCGTCGAGGCTCTCGACCTCGAACAGCTCGCCGTGGCGGCCGTGCACCCGGAACCGCACGCCTGGCGCGATCTCGAGCTGCGCACCGTTGCGGGTCGGTTTGCTCGCGCGCACCAGCGCGAGCGCGCGATGCTCGTCGAGGGCGCGCTCGATGAGGAGCTCGACCTGGCCACCGGTCGGCTTGAAGCCGAACAGCCGCGCCGGGATCACGCGCGTGTCGTTGAACACCAGCAGGTCGCCCGGGGCGAGCAGCGACATCAGGTCGCGGAAACGCCGATCGGCGATGGCGCCGCTCGCGCCGTCGAGCACCAGCAAGCGGCTGGCGCTCCGATCCGGCAACGGCCGTTGCGCGATCAGTTCCGCGGGGAGCTGGTAGTGGAATTCCTGCCGCAACATGCCGCGGCGAGTCTAAAGCAAGCGGCGGTGGGTCGCCCCACCGCCGCCCAGCGAACATCAATCGTTGCGTTCGGGTGCCAGCAAGTCGATGACCGCCTCGCCGCCGTCCTCGGTCCAACCCGCGCCGCTGCGACTCGCGGGGACCTCGAGCTCGAGCGTCAACGGCTTGCGGTTGCGCAGCACTTCGACCTTGAGCTTCTCGCCACCGTCGTAGGACCGCAGGATCCGCATCACCTGCTCGGGGTTGGCGGGCTTGCGCTCGCCGATCCGCAGCACCACATCGCCGTCCTGCAGCGGCAGCGACTTCTGGTCGGGCGCGTGCACCACCAGCACCCCTTCCTTGGCGCCGAAGTACTCGCCGAGCTTCGGGCTCAGGCTCACCATCTCGAGGTCGCCCCACTCGCGGGCGAAGTAGCGGAACCGCGCCATGCCCGGCGCCAGCTCAGCCAGCGGCGCCAACGACGGCATCGGTCCCATCGGCGGCATCGGGGGCACCAGCATCTCGAAGCGCGCTCCATCGCGACCAGGTCCGCTGCGGAACGCGAAGGCACGCGGCGCATAGGACTCGGTCTTCACGCTGACCTCGAGGTCCTTGCCGTCGCGCCTGACCTTGAGCTTCGCCGCCGTGCCTGGATCCTTGCCGGCCATCACTTCGCGCAGCTGGTCGAAGGGCGAATCGTCGCCCTTGGCCTTCAACGGCTTGCCATCGATCGCGACGATCAGGTCGCCGGACTTGAGCCCGGCCTTGCCGGCCGGTCCGTTCGGCGTCACCGCTGCGACCACCACGCCGTCGCCGCCCTTGGTGCTCGCCGCGTCATCGACGTTGATGCCGAGCATCGCGCGGTTCATCGCGACCTGGCGGTCCTCGATGATCTGCACGCGGCGGTCCCTGCCGAGCTTGCGCTCGAGGTCGGCCAGCTCGCGCGACAGCTCACGCATCCTCTGCTCGATTGCGGCTTCGGTCGCCGCCTCTGCTGCCGCATCGGTCTGCGCAGCCGCAGGCGCCGGGGCCGGCTTGGCCAGCGTCGCACCGGCGCACAACAGCGCCAAGGTCAAACCCATGATCAACTTCGCGTCCATCGTCGTCCTCCTGCGGGGCTCCGCCCCTGGTATGTCAGATGCTGTCGGCTCGCTCACCGGCGTAACGCACGGTGACCAGAGATTCCATGAGCTCCACCCGCTTGCGCCACAACGCGCGCCGGGTGACGTCGTCGAGGTCTGCCGCATCGACATGCGACAGCTGGTAATCCACCAGTGCGATGCCGTCCTCGAGCTCGGCAATCGCGCTGGCGCTGCGCGCCGAGGTGATGCGTGGCTGCGAGGCGATCGCGGCGAGCACGGTCTCGAGCCGCTGCGCGCGACCGCGCAGCGCCTCGAGCGTCGGGTCGGTGCGGGTGGCGGTGGCCAGCGTGTCGGCGGCCGGCTGCACCAGCGGCACGCGCAGCACCACCGCGCCGAGCGCGACCGCGATGGCGAGCGATGCCGCGATGCCGGCGGCTGCCACCTGCATCCGGCTGCGCCGCGCCACCAGCATCACCGGCGGCTCGACGCGCGCGATCACCCGCGCCCAGGTCGCCGGCGCCGGCGGCAATGCCGGCAGCGCACGCAGGCCGGCGCGCAACGCGTGCAGCCGCGCGAGCTCGGTGCGGCACAGCGCGCAGTCGGCGACGTGCGCGTCGGTCGCGGCGGCGACGGCCGTGCCGTCGCGCAGGTTCAGCAGCTCTTCGATCGACGCGTGTCCCATGACGACACCTCTCCTGTGTTCTTGCCCGCGACCGCGTCGCGGTCCCGGTGCAGCAGTTCGCGCAGCCGCGCGTAGCCACGCGCCAGCTGCGATTTCGAGAAGCTCGGCGTCTGGCCCATCAGCGCGCCGATCTCCTCGTGCGTGTAGCCCTCGACGTCGTGCAGCCAGACCACCGTGCGTGCCGCCGGCGGCAGCAGCCCCAGCGCGATCTCGAGATCGAGCCGGCCATGCGGGTCCGGCGCAGCCGGCGCCGCCGGCGCCGCGAGCTCGCCGGGCCCGCCGTCCTCACCGTCCGGCAACCCGCTCCGGTTCCGTTCCCAGTAGGAGCGCAGGTGCATCAGCGCCTTGTTGACCGCGATGCGCCGGATCCAGGCCCCGACCGGTGCCTCGCCACGGAATCCAGCGATCGAATGGATCACCTCGACGAAGGTGTCCTGCACCACCTCGTCAGCCACATCGGGGCTACGCACCAGGCGGCGCGCGGCGCCGTGCACCGCCGGCGCGAACGCCTGGAACAGCACTGCATGGGCCTTCATGTCCCCGCGCCGGGCACGGGCGACGATGCCAGGGTCGAGCTCGCAGTCGAACGGGTTGGTCATGTCGCTCCTTCGATGCCCTCTATAGACGCATGGCACCGGGAAAAGGTCGCAGCTTGGCCCTTATACTGCGCGCCGGCCCGGGTGGCGGAACTGGTAGACGCGCGGGACTCAAAATCCCGTTCCCTCTAAAGGAGTGCCGGTTCGATTCCGGCCTCGGGCACCATCCAAGAGACAGCCATGCGTTTCTGCAACCATTGCGGTGCCCCGGTGACGCTGCGGGTCCCCGCCGGCGATGCCCTGCCGCGCCACGTCTGCGACGCCTGCGGCACCATCCACTACCTCAATCCCAAGCTGATCGCCGGCAGCGTGCCGACGGCGGCTGACGGCCGGATCCTGCTCTGCCGCAGAGCGATCGAACCGCGTCACGGCTTCTGGACGCTGCCGGCCGGGTTCATGGAACTCGGCGAGACCAGCGCTGCGGCGGCGGCACGCGAGACCCGCGAGGAGGCCTGCGCCGAGCTCGCCGCCATCGCGCTGCACAGCGTGATCGATGTGCCGCATGTCAGCCAGGTGCATCTGATGTTCCGCGGCCAAGTGGTCGATGATCGCCATGCCGCAGGCTTGGAGACGCTCGAGACCCGGCTGTTCGTCGCCGATTTGATCCCATGGGACGAGCTCGCGTTCGCCAGCGTGCGCCTGGCGCTCGAGGCATTCATCGCCGACCGAGCACGCGGCGCGTTCGTGGTGCACGCGCTCAGCGTCGAGCGCCGCTGATCGTGCAGCTGCATCGTTCATATAGAATCGCCCGCAGCGTCCGCCGGAGCCGACCATGACCTTCGTCGTCACCGAGAACTGCATCAAGTGCAAGTACATGACCTGCGTCGAGGTCTGTCCGGTGGACTGCTTCCACGAAGGCCCCAACTTCCTGGTGATCGACCCGGACGAGTGCATCGACTGCACGCTGTGCGAACCAGAGTGCCCGGCCAAGGCGATCTACGCCGAGGATGACGTGCCGGACGACCAGCAGGATTTCAAGCAGATCAACGCCGACCTGGCCAAGGGCTGGCCGACGATCACCGAGAAGAAACCTGGCCCGATCGACGGTGCCGAATGGGACGGCAAGCCGGGCAAGCGCGAATTGTTGGAACGCTGAGCGACGAGCGGCGCGTGGCGTATCAGCTGCGAGCCTTGGCCTTGGCCGCCAGACCACTCAGCCGTTGCAGCATCTCGGCCGGCGTCAGGTAGCCGCCGATCTGGTAGCCCTCGGCCGAGATGATCATCGGCGTGCCATCAAGCCGGAAGGCCTCGCCGAGGCGGTAACCGGTCGCGACCGCGCTCGCGTCGCACTCGCGGTGCGGCAACAGATCGCCGCGTTTGGCGCTGGTCAGCGCCGCGTTGCGGTCCTTCGCGCACCAGACGTCCTGCGCCTTCTGCCAGGACTCCGAACCCAAGCCCGCGCGCGGGAAGAACAGGTAGCGCACCTCTATGCCACGCCGGGTGTACTCCGCGATCTCGGCATGCAGCTTGCGGCAGTAGCCGCAGTCGACATCGGTGAACACCGTGACCGAATACTTGGGCGCCCCCTGGCGGAACACGATGAGCTGGGAATCGGGCACGGTGGCCAACAGGCTGCGACGCAGCTCAGCGCGTCGGCGCTCGGTCAGGTCGTCGTTGCCATCGAGGCCGATCAGCGCACCGCGCACCAGGTAGCGCGCGTCGGCGCTGACGTAGAGCACGTCCATGCCGAGCGTGACCTCGTAGACGCCAGGCAGCGGCGTGGCGCGAAAGTCGGCGGGCTTGACGGTGGGGAATCGCTGCTGGAATGCGCTGCGCGCCTGCTCTAGTTGAGTTGGAGCCTGAGTTGGCGCCGGCGTCGGCGCAGCAGGCCCGCCGTGCACTGCAGCGGACGAAGCGAGCAACGAAGCGAAGATGAACGACAGGGTGGGGCGCATGGATGTTCCGATTGCCGAGGCCGCCAGAGGGTAGCAGAGGCGTTCAGCCACGCGGATGGTGGCGGGCGTGCAGCTCCTTCAGCCGTTCGCGCGCGACGTGGGTGTAGATCTGCGTGGTGGAGACGTCGGCATGCCCGAGCAGCATCTGCACCACGCGCAGGTCGGCGCCATGGTTCAGCAGATGGGTGGCGAAGGCGTGGCGCAGCGTGTGCGGCGAGATCGACGCGCTGATGCCGGCAGTGTGCGCGTGGCGCTTGATCGTGTGCCAAAAGGCCTGGCGCGACAACGCCGCCGCGCGCGGCGCCGGGAACATCGTCGGCAGGCTGCGTCCGGCC
>JANNEA010000183.1:0-2029 GCA_031388175.1 Gammaproteobacteria bacterium | reverse complement strand
TGTTGGCCGAGACCTACGCCAAGAAGCCCGCGCTGGTCGACTCGAACATGCAGGCGATCCAGCTCGGCTACGACCACGCCAAGGCGAACTTCGAGTGTCCCCTGCCGGTGAGGGTGGCACGCATGGACAAGACCAAGGGTCACGTGCTGATGGACGGCAACACCGCCGCCGCGCTCGGCTGCCTCTACGCCGGCGCCACGGTCGGCGCTTGGTACCCGATCACGCCCTCGACTTCGCTGATGGATGCGTTCAAGGGTTTCTGCGACAAGTACCGCACCGACGCCGCCACCGGCAAGAAGGATTTCGCGATCCTGCAGGCCGAGGACGAGCTCGCCGCGATCGGCATGGTGCTCGGCGCGGCCTGGAACGGCGCCCGCGCCTTCACGCCCACCAGCGGCCCGGGCATCTCGCTGATGAACGAGTTCCTCGGCCTTGCCTACTACGCCGAGGTCCCGGCAGTGCTGTTCGACGTGCAGCGCGTCGGGCCCTCGACCGGCATGCCCACGCGCACCCAACAGTGCGACCTGCTCGAGTGCGCCTACGCCAGCCACGGCGACACCAAGCATGTGCTGCTGTTTCCGGCCGACCCCGCCGAGAGCTTCGAGCTCGCAGCCCAAGCCTTCGACCTCGCCGAGCGCCTGCAGACGCCGGTGTTCGTGCTGCTCGACCTCGACCTCGGCATGAACGACTGGATGGTGAAGGATCTGCACTGGGACGACGCGCGCCAGCCGGACCGCGGCAAGCTGCTCACGCCGGAGGCGATCGGCGAGATCAAGACCCACTTCAAGCGCTACCTCGACCCGGACGGCGACGGCATCCCCTACCGCACGCTGCCGGGCATCAGCCCGAAGGCGTCGTACTTCACCCGCGGCTCAGGCCACAACAAGACCGGCGGCTACACCGAGGATGCGCACGAGTACCAGGAGGTCATGGATCGCCTGAGCCGCAAGTTCGAGACCGCCAAGACGCTGGTGCCGAAAGCGGTCGTCATCGACGCTGCCGATGGCAAATCCCACGACGTTGGCATCCTGAGCCTCGGCACCTGCGATGGCGCGGTGAAGGAAGCGCTGGCCGCGCTCAGCAAGGACGGCGTCGCGCTCGATTACCTGCGCGTGCGCGGCTTCCCGTTCGGCGAGGACGTCGAGCGTTGGCTCGAGCAGCACCAGAAGGTGTTCGTGGTCGAGCAGAACCGCGACGCCCAGCTCAAGAGCCTGCTCACGCTCGAGACCCGCGTGGCCAAGGCCAAGCTCAAGTCGATCCTGCATTACAACGGCCTGCCGATCCCTTCGAGCTGCATCGTCGAGGGCGTGCGCAAGGGCCTGGCCACGGAGGCGGCGGCATGAGCCACATCAAGAAGCCCAAGGTCCACCACCCGGATCTGCCGCGCAACGCCGTCGGCATGCTGCGCCGCGATTACGAGGGCGCGATGTCCACCCTGTGCGCCGGCTGCGGCCACGACTCGGTGACCGCCGCGATCATCCAGGCCTGCTTCGAGCTCGAGCTCCCGCCGCAGAGCGTGGTCAAGCTGTCCGGCATCGGCTGTTCGTCCAAGACCACCGCCTATTTCGTCGCTGGCGGCCACGGCTTCAACTCGGTGCATGGCCGCATGCCGAGCATCGCGACCGGCGCCAACGCCGCCAACAAGACTCTCAAGTACATCGGCGTGTCCGGCGACGGCGACTCGCTGTCGATCGGCTTCGGCCAGCTGGGCCATGTCATCCGTCGCAACGTCGACATGCTCTACGTGCTGGAGAACAACGGCGTCTACGGCCTGACCAAGGGCCAGTTCTCAGCCTCGGCCGACGTCGGCTCCAAGAGCAAGAAAGGCGAAGCCAACCAGACCACCCCCATCGACGTGGTCCAGGTCGCGCTCGCGCTCGGCGCCACCTTCGTCGCCAGGTCGTTCTCGGGCGACAAGGCCCAGCTGGTGCCGCTGCTCAAGGCGGGATTCGCGCACAAGGGTTTCGCCATCATCGACGTGATCTCGCCCTGCGTGACCTTCAACGACCACGAAGGCTCGACCAAGAGC
>JANNEA010000143.1:0-15264 GCA_031388175.1 Gammaproteobacteria bacterium | reverse complement strand
GCAGATGGCGATCGAGACCATCTACTACGACCAGGAGATTGTCGGGACGATGGCACGCGTGGCGCGCTTCTCTTCGGTCGCGCTCGCGGTCGTCGCCCTCTCGATTGTCGCCCTCTCGGTCTTCATGATCGTCTACGTGATTCTTGTCGTCGCAGTCGGCGACTGAGATCGCGCGACCGGTCAGCGGGCGCTGAGCTCGTCGATGAGTTTCTTCAGCTCGCCCGACGCCGCCATCTCCAGCGCGATGTCGCAGCCGCCGACCAGCTCGCCCTTGACGTAGAGCTGCGGGAAGGTCGGCCAGTTCGAATAGGTCTTGAGCCCGGTGCGGATCTCCGGCTCCTCGAGGATGTTGCAGTAGCCGAAGTCGGTCGCGCCGGCGGCGCGCAGCGCCTGCACGGTGCGCATCGAGAAGCCGCACTGGGGAAAATCCGGGGTCCCCTTCATATATAAGAACACCGGCTTGCTCGCGAGCTGCTGCTTGATGCGTTCGATCGTGGGGTCGGACATCTGAGGTGTTCTCGTCGGTGGCGTCGTGGGGACCGGATTCTACTCTGCGGCGTCGGACGGCGGTCCCCAGCCACCGCCGCCAGGCGTCTCGATGCTGAGCACGTCGCCAGCGTCCACCTTCCAGCTGAACTTGCCCGATTGTGCGTCACCGTTGAGCCGGTTGATGCCCGGTGCACCGGGATCACCGCCGGCCAAGCCCCACGGCCCGCGGGCGCGGCGCTCGGACAGCACGGTCACGGTCGCCGCGGCCAGGAACTCGAGTTCGCGGACGATGCCGTCGCCGCCACGGTGCCGCCCGGCGCCGCCGGAGCCTTGCCTGCGCGCGTAGCGGCGCACCCGCAAGGGGAACCCGAGTTCGAGCACTTCGATCGGCGAGTTGCGCGTGTTGGTCATGTGGGTCTGCACGCTCGACAACCCCGCAGCGGTGGGTGCTGCGCCCATGCCGCCGCCGATCGTCTCGTAGTAGTCCCATTCCCGGCCCGCTGCGGCCGAACCCATCGCCAGATTGTTCATCGTGCCCTGGCTCGCGGCGGGGATGCGCGCGGGCAACGCCTGGGCCAACGCGCCGAATACCGCATCCACGATGCGCGAGGAGGTCTCGACGTTGCCGGCCGCGACCGCCGCGGGCCGCTGCGCGTTCACCAGGCAACCGAGCGGGGCTGCCAGAGTTATCGCGCGGAATGTCCCGGCGCACATCGGCACCTCGTCGGGCATCAGGCAACGGAAGCAGTACAGCACGCCGGCCGCGGCGACCGAGATCGGGCAGTTCACGTTGCCGGCGGCCTGCAGTGCCGTGCCAGTGAAGTCCACCGTGATACGACCGCTGCGGACCGTGATGGCGACGGCGATGGGAAGGTCGCGGGTGCCGAGGCCGTCATCGTCGAGCAGGTCGGTGAACACGTAGCGACCGTCCGGGATCGCGGCCAGCGTCGCGGCGGCGAGGCGTTCGGCGTGGTCGTTGAGCCTGACGAGCATCGCGGCGAAGGCACCCTCTTTGAAAAGAGGGCCTAGCCGCTGCTCGAGGTCGGTGGCCAAGGCGGCCACGCGTGCGGCGCCCACGCGGCATGCCGCGATCTGCGCGGCGAAGTCGCCCGCGACCTGGCGCGGGTTGCGGGTGCTGGCGCCGAACCTGGCGAGCAACGCGGCATCCAGCACGCCACCCGCGACCAACTTGGTCGGCGGTATGAGCATGCCCTCCTCGTCGAGGCGCGAGGCGATCGGCATCGAGCCCGGCGTGTCGGAACCGATGTCGGCGTGATGCGCGCGGTCAGCGACGAAGGCGATCGGTCGGTCGCCGAACCGCCCGTCCAAGAAGACCGGCGCGACCAGCGTGACATCGGGCAGGTGCGTGCCGCCGAGGTAGGGATCGTTGAACACCCAGACATCGCCCGGCCGCCAGGCGATGGCCGCGACCACGTCCTGCATCGCATAGGCCATGCTGCCGAGATGCACGGGGATGTGCGCGGCCTGCGCCGCGAGCAGGCCTTGCGCGTCGAACACCGCGCAGGAGAAATCGAGCCGGTCGCGGATGTTGGTCGAGAACGCGCTCTGGCGCAGCACGGCGCCCATCTCGTCGCAGACCGCGGCCAAACGCGCCGACGCGAGCGCGAGCTCGAGCGGGTCGGTCGGTGCCGTGGCCACGCTAATCACCGGGCTTGCGCTTCGGGAGGTCCTGCACCACGGCCCATTGCTCGGCGGGCGTCATACGGGTCCAGGCGCCGATCTCGTCGCCGCTGCGCAGGCAGCCGAGGCACAGGTCATCGTCGCCGAGCGTGCAGACACCGACGCAGGGCGATTCTGGACTGTCGAGCTGGTCGTCGAGGATGGCGGACATCTAAGGCTTAGAATGATACCAAGCCGCGGCCACACCGCGAACCAAAAACGAACACGATGGGGGCCACGATGAAGAATCCTCTCGACTCGCTCACCGGAACCATGATTGCCGGCTTGGTCATCGCCGCGGGCATCGCGATTGCGATCGACGGCGGATTCAACAGCCTGTCGCTGTTCCGCTGGGTCCACATCGTGTCCGGCGTGATGTGGATCGGCCTGCTCTACTACTTCAACTTCGTGCAGATCCCGGCGCTGGCCGAGGCCGGTGCGGACAAGTCGGGCCCTGGTGGCGCCGGTGTCACCAAGTATGTCGTGCCGCGCGCGCTGTTCTGGTTCCGCTGGTCGGCACTGCTCACCTGGCTCACCGGTTTCGCCTACCTGATGCTCAGCGGCAACCTCGGTGCGTTCGGCTTGGGGCTCCCGGCGATGACGGGCGGCGAGGTCACCAACAGCTACCAATTGGTGATCGGTCTCGGCGCCTGGTTCGGCACCATCATGCTGCTCAACGTCTGGGGCCTGATCTGGCCGAACCAGAAGAAGGTGCTCGGCATCGTCCCGGCCACCGATGAGCAGAAAGCCAAGGCGCGTCGCATCGCGTTCCTGGCCTCGCGCACCAACGCGATGCTCTCGATCCCGATGCTGCTGTGCATGGGCTCGGCGGTACACGGGCTCCCGTTCTGACGGCGACGCTGCCTGCCGACCTCGACGCGCAGATCAGCCGCGCGCTGGCCGAGGACGTCGGCGCAGGCGACCTGACCGCGGCGCTGGTGCCGGCGGACAAGCGCGCTCGGGCCACGGTGGTGGCGCGCGAGGCCTGCGTGCTCTGCGGCACCGCGTGGTTCGACGCCGTGTTCACCGCGCTGGGCCCGGATACGCGCGTGACCTGGAACGCGCGAGACGGTGACCGCATCGCGGCCGGCACCACGCTCTGCGAGCTCGAGGGCAGCGCCCGCGCGCTGCTCACTGGGGAGCGCACTGCGCTCAACTTCCTGCAGACGCTGTCCGGTACCGCGACCGAGGCACGGCGCTACGCCGACGCGCTCGCTGGGACCGGCTGCCGGGTCCTCGACACGCGCAAGACCCTCCCGGGTCTGCGCGCGGCACAGAAGTACGCGGTCGCGGTGGGCGGGGGCTCGAACCACCGCATGGGTCTCCACGACGCGATCCTGATAAAGGAGAACCACATCGCCGCGGCAGGCGGGATCGCCGCGGCAGTCGCCGCCGCACGGCGCCAGTCGCCGGGCGTGAAGGTCGAGGTCGAGGTCGAGACCCTGGCGGAACTCGACCAGGCGCTTGCCGCCAGCGCCGACATGGCGCTGCTGGACGAGTTCACACTGGCGGATATGCGCGCGGCCGTCGACCGAGTGGCGGGTCGGATGACGCTCGAAGCATCGGGCGGGGTCGGAATCGATGAGTTGGCCGCGATCGCGGCCACCGGCGTGGACTTCATCTCGGTGGGTGCGCTCACCAAGCACCTGCGGGCCATCGACCTGTCCATGCGCTTCGCTTGACGCGGCTCAACCGGCGTACAGGGTCCGCTTTGATAGACTCGCGCCAGACCCCTCCCCGCCCGACCGCGCGAGATCGCGCCGAGACGCCCGCATGAGCCTCGCCCTCTGGTCCCTGTTGCTCCTCACCACCTTCCTGGTGCTCGCCTACCTGCGAACCTCGCTCAGCGGGTGGTTCACCGCCGGTGCCGCGCTGCTCGTGCTCGAGACGGTGGTGGCCGTTGAGCCGCCGCTGTTCGGCTGGGTGCTGTGGGGTGCGCTTGGCATCCTGCTCTGGTTCCGCCCGGTGCGCCGCCGTGTGCTGACCGCGTCCCTGCTCAACTGGTTCCGCAAGGTGCTGCCGCCGATGTCGGAGACCGAGCGGGTCGCGCTCGAGGCCGGCACGGTGTGGTGGGACAAGGAACTGTTCTCGGGCCGGCCCGACATGCAACAGCTCGTGGACTACCCGAAGCCCGCACTGTCCGCCGAGGAGCGCGCGTTCATCGACGGTCCAGTCGCGGAGCTGTGCGCGATCCTCGACGACTGGAAGATCACCGCGGAGCTGAACGACCTGCCGCCCGAAGCTTGGGCGCTGATCAAAAAGCACCGCATGTTCAGCATGATCATCCCCAAGCAGTACGGCGGCCTCGAGTTCTCGGCGCTCGCCAACTCCACGGTGGTGATGAAGATCGCCTCGCGCAGCCTCAGCGCTGCAGTGACGGTGATGGTCCCGAACTCGCTCGGCCCCGGCGAGCTGCTGATGCACTTCGGCACCCAGGCGCAGCGCGACCACTACCTGCCCAAGCTCGCACGCGGCGACGAGATCCCCTGCTTCGCCCTGACCTCGCCGTGGGCCGGCTCCGATGCCGGCGCGATCCCGGACGTCGGCATCGTCTGCAAGGGCATGCACGAAGGCAAGGCAGTGATCGGACTGCGCGTCACCTGGGACAAGCGCTACATCACCTTGGCGCCGGTCGCGACCGTGCTCGGGCTCGCCATCAAGGTCCAGGATCCGGACGGGCTGCTGGGCGACAAGAAGGAGATGGGCATCACCTGCGTGTTGCTGCCGGCGAACACGCCCGGCGTGGAGATCGGCGCGCGCCATCTGCCGCTCAACGCCTCGTTCATGAACGGCCCGACCCGCGGCAAGGATGTGTTCATCCCGATGGATTGGGTGATCGGCGGCCGCGAACAGATCGGCAACGGCTGGAAGATGCTGGTGTACTGCCTGTCGGCCGGACGCGCGATCTCGCTGCCGGCGCTGGGCACCGCGGCCGGCAAGGTCGCGGCGCGCATGACCGGCGCCTACGCGCGCATGCGCAAGCAGTTCCGCATCCCGATCTCGAAGATGGAAGGCGTCGAGGAAGCGTTGACGCGCATCGCCGGCGTGACCTACCGCATGGACGCGATGCGCCGCCTCACCGCGAGCTGCATCGACCAGGGCGAGAAGCCGTCGGTGCTGTCGGCGATCCTCAAGTACCACTGCACCGAGGGCATGCGCCAGGTGGTGGCCGACGCGATGGACGTGCACGGCGGGCGCGGCGTGATCATGGGCCCGATGAACTACCTGGCACGCGCCTACCAGGGCGTGCCGATCGCGATCACGGTCGAAGGCGCGAACATCCTGACCCGCACGCTGATCATCTTCGGCCAGGGCGCGATCCGCTGCCATCCCTACCTGTTGGCCGAGATGCGCTCGGCCGCCGACACCGACCAGGAGCGCGGTGCGATCGCGTTCGACCAAGCTCTATTTGCACATGTTGGCTTCACCATCAGCAACGCAGTGCGCGCGCTGATCACGGGGCTCACCGGTGCCGCGTTCGTCGCGGTGCCGCGGACCGCGCATCCAGCCGACCGCTACTACAAGCAACTGTCGCGGATGAGCGCGGCGTTCACCTTCGTCGCCGACGTCGGGCTGCTGCTGCTCGGCGGCGAGATGAAACGGCGCGAGAAGCTCTCCGGCCGCTACGGCGACATGCTGGCGCACCTTTACATGCTGTCCTGCGTGCTCAAGCATTGGGAGGACAGCGGTCGCCCGACCGGCGACACGCCGCTGCTGGAATGGACCGCGCAGGACTCGCTGTTCCGCATCCAGGACGCGCTCGAGGGCGTGCTTGAGAACTTCCCGTCACGGCCGCTGGCGCTCGTGCTACGGCTGGTCACGCTGCCTCTCGGCCGGCCGTACCGCAAGCCGTCGGACCGACTGGGACGGGCGGCTGCCGCAGTCCTGTTGACCCCATCCAAGGCCCGCGACCGACTGACCGAACACATCTACCTGCCGAAGGATCAGAACGACCCGCTCGGACTGGTCGAACGCGCGTTCGAGCTCACGCTGAAGACCGATCCGATCGAGGCCAAGCTGGCGAAGCAGAAGCTGCGGCTCAAGCCGGGCAACCTCGAACGGATATTGAAGAAGGGACTCGCCGGCGGCGTGATCGACGAGGCCGAGGCGAAGCTGCTGCGCGAGACGCATGCAGTCGTCGCGCGCGCGATCGCGGTCGACGAGTTCACGCCCGAGGCCGCGGTCGCGGCGAGCGTGGCACCGGGGCTCGCCGTTGCAAAGAAGGCGGCGTCGAACCGTTGAGCGTCCTGCGCATCGCTCCGGTCGCGCTCGGCTTGGCACTGCTCGCGCTCGCCGGCTGCGCCAGCTGGAGCGGCCGCGATCAGGCCCGCATGGAGTCCGAGGCCCGCGCCGACGATGCGCGCTGCAGCACCGCCGTCGTCACCTTTCCGAGCGAGGCCTACGACCACTGCCGTCGGCGCCTCGCCGACCAACGCCTGGACAAGCAGCGCCGCGAGATTGCGCTCGGATCGCAGCAGTCGCCCTACCCCCAGCTCGACGCGCTGGCCGAACCGGCCGGCGTCCAGCGCACGATCGATCCCGAGCGTTTCAGCTGCACCGCACGCGGCGAAGGCGAGGCGCGACGGATCCTGTGCGCCGAGCACTGAGCCCCGAACCGACCGCCCCCTTCGCGCGGATCTACGCCGTCGTCGCGCGGATCCCGCGCGGCAAGGTCGCGAGCTACGGCCAGGTGGCGCGCTTGGCCGGCCGCGTGACCGCCAGGCTCGTGGGCTACGCGATGGCGAGCTGTCCCGAGCACCTGCCCTGGCAGCGCGTGATCAACTCGAAGGGCGAGGTCAGCCCGCGCAAGCACGGCGACGGACAGATGCGGCAGCGCGAGCGGCTGGAGCGCGAACGGGTCAAGTTCGATGCGCGCGGGCGCGTGGATACGGCGCGCCACGCCTGGGTGCCGACGCGAGATCCGAAGAAGCCTTGAATGGTGCTGGAACGCGGACTCGAACCGCGGACCTGCTGATCACGAATCCGATTCGTCCCGATTCGTTGAAACGAGCGGTAACAACCTGAAACGTCAGGTACGGCCCGGCCGGTTGGTGACCCTGACTGGAGCCGCTGCTTTCGGAACCAGCCAGCCCGAGTAGCCTGTTTTCCCGTACGGGAAAGAATTGGCCGATTCCGACCCTTCAGCCTTGTTTTTCTCCCGTACGGGAAAATATCGCTTGCCAGTGGCCGGTTTAGCCTCTATTTTTCCCGTACGGGAAAACGAGCTTGCCGCCATGTACGTGAACGCCTTGCCACCTACCTCAGTCCGCGACGTCGCCAGTCTTGGCGCGCGGATCCGTGCTGCTCGAAATGCCCAGGGCCTCACCCTGACGCAGGCAGCCATGCTCTGCGGTGTGGGCGTTCGATTCCTCTCCGAACTCGAGAACGGCAAACCCACAGCAGAAGTCGGCAAGGTGCTGCACGTGCTCCGCAGCCTCGGGTTCGATTTGCATGCCGTGCCGCGCGCCACCGTTAGGAACGCCAGCCGGTGACCGAGCCGCTCACCGTCTGTCTCCACGGGCGCGCCGTTGGATCGCTGGCGCAAGACGCAGCCGGGAAGCTGACCTTCACCTATGCCACTGCCTGGCTCGCGGACCCCGCGAACCCGCCGCTCTCACTCGCACTGCCGTTGAAGCCCGAGCCCTTCGACGATGCAGGCACGAAGCCATTCTTCGCAAACCTCCTCCCCGACGCGGAGGTCAGGCGTCATCTCGCCGAGTCGCTCGGCCTTTCTGAGGGCAACGACTTCGCGCTGCTGCGCGCAGTCGGCGGCGACTGTGCGGGTGCCGTGAGCGTGCTGCCTCCGGGGGTCGAGTTGCCCCAGGGCGGTAGTTTTCGCCCCGTAGCGAAAGCCAGACTTGCGAAGCTGCTCGATGAGTTGCCTCAGCGGCCATTGCTCGCCGACGGCGACGACGACGAGATCCGCCTTTCGCTCGCCGGAGCGCAGTACAAGCTCCCGGTGTTCGTCGCCAGCGACGACAACGTCTTCCTGCCGGTCGGCAGCTATGCGAGCTCGCACATCCTCAAACCGCCGAACAAGACCTTCCCGGACTTGGTCGCCAACGAGTTCTTTTGCATGCGCCTCGCAGAGGCCGCCGGACTTCCCGTTCCGAAAGTGAGCGTGAGGCAGGTCGGCTTCCCCGTGTACCAGATCGAGCGTTATGACCGAGCCCCGGCGAGCCCCTCACCACTTCGTCTACACCAGGAAGACTTCTGCCAAGCACTGGGTCTGGGACCGGACCAGAAATACGAAGCCGAAGGTGGCCCCACTCTTGCCCGATGCTTCCAACTGGTCGACGAAGTCTCGGTTCAGCCTGCGGTCGATCGCCTCGCCCTGCTGCGTTGGACGATCTTCAACCTGCTCGTCGGCAACGCCGATGCGCACGCGAAGAACCTGTCCCTGTTGCTCGAAGGCGGCCCGAAGCTCGCGCCCTTCTACGACCTGGTGTCGACCGCCATCGTCCCGCGTCTGAGCAAGAAACAAGCAATGCGCATCGGCGGCGAGAACGAATGGATAAAGGTCCATGCCAAGCGATGGGACCGGTTCGCCGAAGAAACGAACATGACCCCGCGGCTCGTTCGCGACGAAGTAGCAAAGCTGGCCGAGGCATTGCCCGGTCACGCAGCCAGCGTGATGTCAGCCGCGGCCGAAGCGCTTCCGTCCGAAACCTATGCTGCAATCGGGGCCGAAGTCGCGCGCCGATCGATATCTGTGCTCACCAATCTCGCTAAAGGGGCTTAAGTTGGGACACACATGCGCGGGAAAGCCGCCGCGCCTACTATCGCGCCTACTAACAAAAGAGCCCGCTGGACGGCGGGCTCGCTAAGTCACTGATCTAGATGGTGCTGGAACGCGGACTCGAACCGCGGACCTGCTGATTACGAATCAGCTGCTCTACCAACTGAGCTACTCCAGCGCCGGAACCACCGCGCGGGCGTACCGCGAGGGGCGCGAAGTATACCGGTCGGCCGCCCGCTCTTAAAAGACTAGCGACGACGCGGCCGGACGCGGACCACCACGTCGACACCCACCGCTTCCGTTCCGGCCGGCAAAGGGGGAAGCCCCTCGACGCGCACGGTGCCTGGCGGGATGTCGTGCAGCGCGTGGGTCGACTGGTCGAAGAAGTGGTGGTGCGGACTGGGCGTGGAATCGAAGAACACCCGCTCCGGGTCCACCACGATCGTGCGCAGCAGACCGTGGTCGGCGAAGGCGCGCAGCGTGTTGTAGACCGTGGCCTTGGAGATCTCGCCGCCGCGACGGCGCACGCGCGTGAGCACCTGCTCGGCCGAGAGGTGCTGCGGTTTGTCGAGCAGCACCTGCGCGACCTGCATGCGCTGCGGGGTCGGCTTGAGCCCCGCGGCCTGCAGTCGATCGGCGAGCGCCTGGCGGGCCGATTCCCTCATGTCATGCGGCGCCGGCGGCACTCGCCGCCAACCTCGGCCGCGACAACGCATACGGGGTCGGGTCCACGATCGGCACATGACCCAGCAGTTGATCGGCGAGCAGGCGGGCCGCGGCCGGCGCCACGGTGATGCCATTGCGGAAATGGCCGGTGTTGATCCACAGCCCCGCCGCATCCGGATGCACGCCGATGTAGGGCAGGTCGTCGGGCGTGCCGGGGCGCAGGTTCGCCCACTGCCGGTTCGGCGTGGCGCGCGCCAGCATCGGCAGCAGTTCGGCGCCCACCCGCGTGAGCTCGGCCTGCGCCGCTTCGGTGACCTTGATGTCGTGGCCGACGCGTTCCTTGGTGCTGCCGACCAGGATCTGGCCATTGCGGCGTTGCAGCGCGTAGTGGTCGTGCTCCACCAGCATGCGCGACAGCATCCCGGGCGGGCCGTCGTACTGGATCATCTGGCCGTGCACCGGGACCATCGGCAAGGGCAGGCTGGCACTCGCCAGCAGCGGCTCGGTCCAGGCGCCGGCGGCGATGACGGTGTGCGTGGCGAGCAGTTCGCCTTCGCGGGTCTGCACGCCACAGACGCGGCCGCCCTCGCGCACCAGGCCGGTGACCTCGGTGAACTGGCGCACCGGCACGCCCTCGTGCATCACGCTCTCGGTGAGCGCGCGCAACAGCCGGCCGGTGTGCACCTGGCCGACGGTCGGCAGGAACAGCGCGCTGCGGGTGCCGCCAGCGAGCGATGGTTCGCAGCGCGCGACGCCAGCGGCATCGAGCAGTTCGAACGGCAGCGCGCCGGCGCGGGCCCATGAGGCGCCGCGGTCGCGCTCTTCGGCGTCGAACATCAACAAGCCACCGACACGCCACTCGGGATCCACGCCGGTCTGGCGGCGCAGGTCCTCGCACAACACGGGGAACAGCGCGCGCGACCAATGCACCAGCGCGCTGAGCGCGGGGGGCTCTTTCCACGGATAAGTGGGGCAGACGATGCCGGCCGCGGCGCGCGAGGCCTCGCGGCCCGGCTGGCCACGCTCGAGTACCGTCACAGACAGGCCGGCGCGCGCGAGCTCGCGCGCGGTCGCCAAGCCGATCACGCCGGTGCCCACGACCACAACATCCCAACGCCGCTGTTCAACCACTGTTCGGACCTACAGCCTTGCGGCCACTGATGGGACGGCGCGAGGATGCCCGCGCCGGCACAGGATTGTGCCACGCCGCAGGACAAGGAGGTCCACATGCGCCGCGATCCCGGTCACACCCTTATCGAACTGCTCATCACGCTCGCGGTCGCCACCACGCTCGGCGCGCTCGCGCTGCCCGGCGCCCACGAGCTGCTGCGGAACTCGCGGCAGTCGAGCCGCACCACGGCGTTCGTGGTCAGCGTCCAGCTGGCGCGCGGCGAGGCCTTGCGCCGGGCGAACCCGATCACCCTCTGCGCCTCGGCCGACGGCCGCCGCTGCGGCAAGGACTATTCCGCGGGGTGGATCGTGTTCGAGGACGAGGACCAGGACGGCGACCGCCAGGCGCAGGAGCCCCTGCTCGACGTCTACGCCACCCGGGCCGAGGGCGCGGTACGCTCGACCCGGCCGCGCTATGTCTGGCGACCCTATGGCCGGCGCAGCACGAACGGCACCGTGACCTTCTGCAGCCCGACCGAGGCCAGCCGGTCGCGGGCGGTGATCGTGAGCTACACCGGCCGGCCCCGGACCTCGGATCGGCTGTCTGGGGGCGCGAAGCTCGGCTGCTGACCCCCCCGCGGGCCGCGCGGAGTGTGATGGGCGTCGCAGGCCCGGACCGTTCGGGGTTTCGGGCCTGCCGCCCGTCGCCCGGACATCCCGGACCCCTCTGGCGTGCCCATAATCCGCGCCATGCAGAAGCAGGCCGGATTCTCAATCATCGAACTGATGATCGTCATCGCGATCGCGTCGGTGCTCGCTGCCTTGTCGCTGCCGGCGCTCAAGGACTGGAACCGCAACGCCCACCGCACGGCTGCGGTGACCACCTTCCTCTCCAGCCTCCACCTCGCCCGCAGCGAGGCGGTCAAGCGCAACACGCGGGTCGCGATCTGCCCCTCCGATGACGCGGCCGCGGTCGATGCCAAGTGCAGCGGTGAGAAGGACTTCGCCGGCGGTTGGATCGTGTTCGTGGATGTCGACAACGACCTGGACCACGGCGCCGACGCCGACGAAGAGGTCATGTCCGCGGTGACCGCGATCAACACCGCGTTCACCGTGATCTCGTCCAACGGCGAGACCGGCCTGTACTTCCGGCCGAACGGCCGCATGGTCACCTCCGCCGCCAAGGACACCACCGACTTCAATGTCTGCGACGACCGCGGCGCCGACCAGGGCCGTGTGATCAGCATCACCAACTCCGGGCGCCCGCAGTCCGGGGTCAATGCCGCCGACGGCACGGCACCGCAATGCTGATCCGGCGCGCCAGCCTGCGTTCCGGTCGCGCCGCACGCGGTTTCTCGCTGATCGAAGCGTTGATCACGCTGTTCGTGTTCGCGATCGGCATCCTGACCATCGCCGGCCTGCAGCTGATCTCGAAGAAGGCCAACTACGACGCTGCCCAGCGCACCACCGCGGCCATGCTGGTGAACGACATCGCCGAGCGCATGCGCGCCAACCTCTCGACCAACGGCGTCGCGCTTGGCGACTACCTCGTCGAGGATGTCGGCGGCGGCACGATCGCGCAGCCCGGGCAGGACTGCACCGCTGGCACCTGCACCAACTCGCAGCTCGCGGCCTGGGACCTGTACGAGTGGGAGCAGCTGCTCGACGGCGCCTCCGAGGACAACGCCGGTGGCCTGGTCGAGCCGAGCGCCTGCATCCGCAGCGACGTGGTCGGCGGCGGCGTGGGCGCCTACCACATCGTCATCGCCTGGCGCGGTGTCACCCCACTGTCCAACCCGGTCATCGACCAGAACCTGACGGCTGCGATAGCCAAGGGCTGCGGCGAGGGCAGCGACAAGTACGTCGACGACGACACCGGCGCTGCCGACGTCTACCGGCGCGTCATCCTCGTCAGCACCTTCATCACGCCATGAACCACTCCATGAACCACCCCATGGAACGCCAACGCGGCATGTCGCTCATCGAGCTGATGGTCGGCATGACGCTCGGCCTGCTGATCCTGCTTGGCCTGACCAGCCTGTTCGTGCAGAGCAAGCGCAGCTTCAAGCAGGACGAGCTGACCGCGCGGCTGCAGGAAGACGCGCGCTTCGCGATGTCCGAGCTGCGTCACGACATCGGCATGGCCGGCTTCTGGGCCAACGCGCTCGACGGCAGCATCATCACTGAGATCGGCAGCGTCGGCGCCGCGGCCGGCGCGAGCGCCCAGCTCTACACCTACACCACGCCGCTCACCGTGGCGGACAACGCAGCCGCCGCCGACACGCTGCTCGGCCAGTCGCTCGATGACCTGGTGGCCGGCACCGATGCGATCGCGATGTCGAAGGTCGAGGGCTTCCCGGCCGCGACCGCGCCGACCGACGGCACCGGCAGCACCACCGACGCCAACGTCAACGCGGCGCGCGCCACGATCCTGGCCGCCGGTGGCGGGATCCCCTACCTGCAGACCAACGGCGTGGTCGCAGTCATGACCACCGCGACCAACGCGCCGGCCACCGCCGCCGCGACGCTGGTGCCGGCCGAGTTCAACTACTGGCGCTACGACCCCGAGATCTACTGGATCCGCGACTACGCGATCACCGCCGGCGACGGCATCCCGACGCTGGTGCGCAAGTACCTGCAGGCAGGCGCGATCGTCACCGAGAGCATCGCGCTGGGCGTCGAAGACATGCAGATCGAGTACGGCATCGACACCAACGCCGACGGCTTCGCCGACCGCTACCTGAGCGATCCGACCGCGGCGCAGATGCAGCAGGTCACCACCTGCCGCATCTACCTGTTGATGCGCAGCACCGAGGCCGACGAGAACTACAGCAACGTCCGCACCTATACCTACAGCAACTCGCCGCTGTCGCCGTACACGCCTGGCGACAAGTTCTACCGCCGCACGTTCAGCACCACGGTGAAGGTCCGCAACAACGCGGCCCACCTGATGCTCAACCTTTGAGCCCGAGGCACCGCGCCATGGCCCAGATCCACATCCCGCCGTTCGACCGCCGCGCTCAGCGTGGTGCGGCGCTGTTCACCGCGCTGATGTTCCTCGTCGTGCTGACGCTGATCAGCCTGGCGGCGATGCGCTCGAGCACGCTCGAGATGCGGATGGCCACCAACGACGAGGCGCGGCTGACCGCGTTCCAACGCACCCAGGCGGTGGTCGACGCGACCATCGGCGAGACCGACAACATCAAGGTGATCGGCGCAGTCGGCCGGCGCACCTGCACCGGTGCCGACGCCGGCGACACGCCGGACGGGCTGGATTGCGATCTCTACGGCATCGACCTCGCGGGCGACACCTTCGACAGCGACGTGGCTGACGGCATCATCAAGGTCGCCGTCACGCGGCTGTCGCCGGCCGAGGCACCGGCCCCGCGCTCGCTCGGCACCAGCGCCGCGGTCTACTCGGTCGCCACCTTCAAGGTCGATTCGCTCTACGACGGCACCGAGAACGGCCTCGGTCGTGGCCGGATCGTCGAGGGCGTGATGGTCCTCATCTCCAAGTGAACTCGGCCGAAGAACGGTCAACACGGTGATACAGATGCGCAGCAGCACACGCTTCCCCTCCTCGGCCCTCGCCGCCTGCCTCGCGACGGCTCTCGCACTGCTCGGCGCCACGCCGCAGGCGGTCCGCGCCGATGACACCGACCTCTACCTCAACCCGAACGCGGCCACCATCGCCGGTCTGCCGCTCGTCATGTTCGACCTCGACTACCGCCCCAACCTCGGCAGCACCGTCTGCACCAACGCCTCGCTCGCCTCCTGCGCCGCCGGCGAGTACTTCCGCAGCGTCAACATCCCGATCGTCAAATACCCGACGGTCGCCGCCTACATGACCACGCTCGGCACCGCCAAGATGACCCAGTTCGACGTGCTCAAGATGTCGCTGGGCCTGGTGTTCTCCGACTTCGAGAACTTCAAGGGCGGCCTGATGGTCTCGCACAACAACATCAACAACTGCGCCGGCCCGACCAAGGAAGTCAACGGCTGCTCGAACGGCGCCTACATCCTGAAGGGCTTCACCGAGATGGACACCGCCGGGCGCACCGCCTGGCTGGCCAAGTTCAACGCGATGAAGGAGCCGGGCGGCGCGCTGGCCCACAGCTACCAGCTGCAGGAAGTGCTGTTCGAGTTCTACCGCTACCTCAGGGGCTGGGACGTCTACAACGGCCGCAACGGCTTCACCGACTGGAACTCAGGCACCGGTGCCAACGGCAACCGCAACGTCGGTGAGGCGCTCGACACCACCAACAACAACCACCTGCTCGGCTGGGACGCGACGACCATGTCGAAGCCCGGCCCCAAGTGGGTCTACACCAGCCCGTTCGCCGCGGGCGACCAGTGCACCAAGACCTTCATGATCCACTTCCTGTTCGGCGTCACCAACCAGGAAGACGACTCGGCCGCTGCGATCAAGGTCACCGCCACCGACGCGAACCAGGGCATGGGCCTGACCGGGCTCAGCAACGGCACCAACGGCGCGATCCAGATGACCTCGTACATGAAGAACAACGACATCTCGAGCTCGCTCGCCGGCACGCAGTCGGTGACGCAGTACTTCGTGACCG
>JANNEA010000130.1:0-6289 GCA_031388175.1 Gammaproteobacteria bacterium | reverse complement strand
GCGGCGTGAAGGTGCGCGAGCGCAAGCCCAAGGTCTGGCGCGCAAGCGGTGGTGGCTGGTTCTTCCTCGACCAGGTGCTTGGCAAGCACGAGTTCTTCACCTACGCGGTCGCGCTCGATGCCAGTGGCACAGTGCGCGCGGTCGAGGTCCTGGAGTACCGCGAAGCCTGGGGCGGCGGCGTGCGCGAGCCCAAGTGGCGTGCGCAGTTCACCGGCAAGCGGTTCGGCGCCTCGCTCAAGCTCGGCTCCGACATCGTGAACATCTCCGGCGCGACTCTTTCGTGCCGCCACCTGACCGAGGGTGTGAAACGCCTGCTGGCGACGCAGGCGGAGCTCGCGCGTGCTCTATAAGACCAGTCCTGACAGCGACGCTGACGCCGTGCTGACGCGGGTCCGCCCCCTGCTGGGCACCTTCGTCTCGATCCGCGTGCCGGCGGGTGCGACCGATGCCGAGCGCGCCAGCGCCGCAACCGCGGTGGCGGCGGCGTTCGAGCGCATCGGCGAGGTCGAGCGCTGCATGAGCTTCCACGATCCGCGCTCGGAGCTCAGCCGCATCAACTGCCACGCGCAACGCGCGCCGCAACCGGTCTGCGCTGCGCTGCAGCGCGTACTGCGTGCGGCATTGGCGATCGCCGCAGCGAGCGACGGGCGATTCGATCCCTCCGTCGCGGGGCGGCTGGTCGAGCGGGGCCTGCTGCCGCGGCCGGCTACGCCCGAAGCGCCGACCGAAGACCGCGTCGACCCGCGCGCCAGCTGTCGCGATGTCGAGCTCACGCGCGACGGTCGCGTGCGCTACGCCAAGCGCCTGTGGCTGGACCTCGGCGGCATCGCCAAGGGCTATGCGGTGGACGAGGCGGTGCGGGTCCTGCTGCGGCATGGCATGGCGTCGGGCATCGTGAACGCTGGCGGCGATCTGCGCTGCTTTGGGGCGATCGAGACGGTGCGGGTGCGCGATCCGGCCGAACCTTCGCGTACGCTGCCGTTGCTGGAACTGCGCGATGGCGCGGTCGCGACCAGCGCCGGTTACTTCAGCGGATCGGAGCACACCGCGCTGGTGCACCCACGGCGCGGCACCAGCCTCGGCCGCGAACTGTCGGTGACGGTCTGCGCACCGCGTGCGATCTGGGCCGATGCGCTGACCAAGGTCGTGCTCGCCGCCCCCAGCCGCGCGGCTCCGCTGCTGGCGCGGCTCGGCGCGCGGGCGATGCTGATCGATGCCAAGGGCGCTCGCCGCGCGCTGAACTGAGGACCACCGATGCGCCGTGAACATTCCGCCCACGACGGCTTGACGCTTCCGCTCTGGATGCGGCGCTGGGTGCTCGCCGCAGGGCTCGTCTGCCTGCTGAGCGGCGTGCTCTGGTTGGTGTTCCACAACTTCATGACGACCGAGGGCGAGTTCGGGCCTGCCGCGCATCCGCTCGAGCGCTGGTGGCTGGTGCTGCACGGCGGCGCGGCGCTGGTGGCGGCCTGGGTCCTCGGGCTCATCTGGCTCGGGCACGTGCGGCGTGGCCTGCAGTCCGGCCGCTACTTCGTCAGCGGGGTCGGAATCCTGGTGCTGATCCTGTTCCTGCTGCTGTCGGGCTGGGGTTTGTACTACCTGGGCGATGAGTCCTGGCGCAAGTGGACCGCGACCGCGCATTGGATCGTTGGCCTGGTCGTGGCCGCCTGGCTGCCCCTGCATGCGGGGTTCGGGCGGCGCCAGGGCTAGAATCCGCGCCATGTCGGCCCGCGCGCTTCGTCTCGTCCCAGTGCTGCTGCTCACCGCCTGCGGCGGCGGCGATGGCGGCATGGCGCCACCGGCCAGCGCAGTCAGCATCGAGCGTGCCTACCCGTCGCTGACCTTCACCAGTCCGGTGTTCGTCACCGCGATCCCCGGCAGCAACCAGTTGGCGGTGGTCGAGCAGGATGGCGTGGTGCGCGCGTTCGTGGACAGCGATGCGACCACCACCAGCAGCGTGCTGCTCGACATCGACACGCTGGTGAGCTCGGGCGGCGAGACCGGGCTGCTCGGCTTCGCCTTCGATCCCGACTACGCGAACAACGGCTTCGTGTACGCCAACTACACCGCGGCCGGCCCGCTGCGCACGCGCATCTCGCGCTTCACCGTGACCGCCGGCGTCGGCGACCCGAACTCCGAGGTGTTGCTGCTCGAGTTCAACCAGCCGTTCTCCAACCACAACGGCGGCATGCTCGCCTTCGGCCAGGACGGCCGGCTGTACGTGGCGAGCGGCGACGGCGGTTCCGGCGATGACCCGCAGGACAACGGCCAGAACCTCGGCACGGTGCTCGGCAAGATCCTGCGCCTGACCACCACGCCCGGCGCGATCGTTCCGATTGACAACCCCTTCGTCGCCACGCCCGGTGCGCGCGGCGAGGTGTGGGCATATGGAATGCGCAACCCGTGGCGCTTCGGCTTCGATCGGCTGACCGGCGAATTGTGGATCGGCGATGTGGGGCAGAACGCGCGCGAGGAGATCGACCTCGGCGTGGCCGGCGCCAACTACGGCTGGCGCATCTACGAAGGCAACCGCAGCAACATCAACCCGACGAACATCCCGCCGAGCGTCTTCACCGCGCCGGTGTTCGAATACGACCACAGCCAGGGCCAGAGCATCACCGGCGGCTACCGCTACCGCGGCACGGCGATCCCCACGCTCGCCGGCCACTACGTCTACGGCGATTTCGTCAGCGGCCGGATCTGGGCGCTGGCGCTGAACGGCAACGCGGCGGCCGGCAATGCGCTGCTCGGTACGCTCGCCAACCCCAGTTCGTTCGGTGAGACCGCAAGCGGCGAGCTGTTGATCGTGTCCTACGGCGGCACGCTGCACCGCATCGTCCCTTGAAGCAGCCTTGAAGCGCCCCGAGTCCGTGTTGGTGGTCGTGCACACGCACGAAGCTTCGGTGCTGCTGCTGCGCCGCTTGGCGCCCGCCGACTGGTGGCAGTCGGTGACCGGCGCGCTCGAGCACGGTGAGACCGCGCTGCACGCCGCACAGCGCGAACTGCGCGAGGAGACCGGCCTCGCCAGCGATGCCGACCTCGAAGACGCCGGCATCGTCAACCGCTTCGAGATCATCGACCCCTGGCGCGCCAAGTACGCGCCCGGCGTGACCCACAACACCGAGCACGTGTTCAGGTTGGCGCTGGCCGCAGTCACCGCAATCGTGCTTGAGCCGCGCGAGCACAGCGAGTTCGTCTGGCTGCCGAAGGCGCAGGCGCTCGAGCGCGCGACCTCGGCGACCGACCGCGCGGCCATCGCTGCGTTGGTGCCGGGTTAGAATCCGCGCATGGCGGCACAATCACTTGCCCTGAAGAGGCCCATCGATGCCTATATCGACGTCAGCGATGACGCTTGCGACGCGCGCATCCGCGCAGCGAAACAACGCCTCGCCGGCAAGGCCGTGATCCTCGGCCATCACTACCAGCGCGAAGAGGTCTACCGCCACGCCGATCTCACCGGCGATTCGCTCAAGCTGTCGCAGCTGGCGAGCACCGTCGAAGCGCCTTACATCGTGTTCTGCGGCGTGCACTTCATGGCTGAGGTCGCGAGCATCCTGTCGCGGCCCGAGCAGGTGACGGTGCTGCCGGACCTCGCGGCCGGTTGCTCGATGGCCGACATGGCGAACCTTGCCGATGTCGAGCGCGTCTGGCGCGAGCTCGCGACGGTGCTCGGGTCGGATGGGACGCCAGACTCAAGCGTCACGCCGGTGACCTACGTGAACTCCGCCGCGGACCTCAAGGCGTTCTGCGGTCGGCACGGCGGCATCGTCTGCACTTCGAGCAATGCGCGCCAAGTGCTCGATTGGTCTTTCGAGCGGCGCGAAAAGGTGCTGTTCTTCCCCGACCAGCACCTCGGCCGCTGGACCGCGCACACGATGGGCATCCCGCGCAGCGACATGCTGGTGTGGGACTTCCGCAAGCCCTTGGGTGGTCACAGCGAAGCCGCAATCCGTCATGCGAAGGTACTGCTGTGGGACGGGTTCTGCTCGGTCCACCAGATGTTCAAGCCGGAACACATCGATGCGTTCAAGCTGAAGCATCCCAAGGCCAAGGTGATCTCGCACCCGGAATGCGACATCGCGGTGTGCGAGAAGAGCGACCTGGTGGGCTCTACCGAGTTCATCCTCAAGACGATCCATGCCGCCGCAGCCGGCACGCGTTGGCTGGTGGGCACCGAGCTCAACCTGGTCAACCGCTTGCACGAGGAAGTGAAGCACAAGGGTGTCTCGGTGCACTTCATGTCACCGATGGTCTGCATGTGCTCGACCATGTTCCGCATCGATCCGCAGCACCTGGCCTGGACGCTCGAGAACCTGGCCGACGGGCTGCCGGTGAACCAGATCCGCGTGCCGGCGCGTGATGCCGAGCCGGCCAGGCTCGCGCTCCAGCGCATGCTTACGCTGTCGAAGGTTGACTGATGTCTGCCGGCGCCAACCTGCCGCCTGACCCGCGCCCGCGCATCGTGTTCGTGCACGGTCTGTGGATGACCGGATTCGAACTCTGGTTGCTGCGCCATCGCGTCGAGCGCATGGGCTTCCGCAGCTGCCTGTTCTATTACCAGTCGGCGGTCAAGCCGATCTGGCACAACGCCGCCAAGCTGGCGGGCTTCGTCAAGAAGCTCGGCCCGGGGCCGGTGCACTTCGTCTGCCACTCGCTCGGCGGTCTGGTCACGCTGCGCATGCTGCGCGATCATCCGGAGATCGAAGCCGGGCGCGTGGTGCTCATCGGTTCGCCGGTGAAGGGCAGCGGCGTTGCCACGCGCATGAACCGTCGCTTCTGGACGCGCTGGATGGTGTGGCGTGCGGCCGACGAGGCGCTGGTGCCGCAGGATCCGCAGCATTGGACGCTGCGCCACCCGGTGGGCGTGATCGCGGGCACCAGCAGCGTCGGCATCGGCCATTGGTTCGGCGGTCTCGAGGGCGAGAACGACGGCACAGTCTCGGCCGCAGAGACCAAGCTCGAGGGCGCCGCCGATTACATCGAGGTGCCGCTCAACCACTCGACACTGCTGTTGTCGAAGCGCGTCGCCTGGCAGGTGGCGGCGTTCTTGCGGGAAGGGAAGTTCGCGCGCTAGCTGCGGCGCTTGAGCGCGTAAATCAGGTCCAGTGCCTGCTTCGGCGTCAGCGCATCAACGTCCAAGGCCTTGAGCTCCGCCAGCACCGGGTGTTCAGGAACGAAGAGCGATGCTTGCGCTGGGGTGTTCGCGGCGCTCCCCGCAGCGGCCGCTGGCGCTCCGGCGGCCTCAGCTTCCAGCCGCGCGAGGTGCGCACGCGCCTCGGCGATCACCGCACGCGGCACGCCCGCCATCTGCGCCACGTGGATGCCGAACGAACGGTCAGCCGGGCCTTCCTTCACCGCATGCAGGAACACCAGCGTGTCGGCGTGCTCGGTCGCATCGAGGTGCACGTTGGCAACGGCGGGCAGCTGCTCGGCGAGCGCGGTCAGCTCGAAGTAGTGGGTCGCGAACAGCGTGAAGGCGCGGACTTCGCGCGCGATGTAGTGCGCCGCGGCCCAGGCCAGCGCCAGGCCGTCGTAGGTCGAGGTGCCGCGCCCGATCTCGTCCATCAGCACCAGCGACTGGTCGGTCGCGTTATTCAAGATTCCCGCGGTCTCGGTCATCTCGACCATGAAGGTGCTGCGGCCGCCGGCGAGATCGTCGGATGAGCCGATGCGGGTGAAGATCCGGTCGAGCGGCCCGAGCGTGCAGCGCTCAGCCGGAACGAACGACCCGGCGTGGGCCAGCACCGCGATCAATGCGGTCTGGCGCATGTAGGTGCTCTTGCCGCCCATGTTCGGGCCGGTGATCACCAGCATGCGGCGCGCGTCGTCGAGCTTGAGGTCATTGGGCACGAACGGCTCGCTCGACAGCTGCTCGACCACGAGGTGGCGGCCGCCGACGATGTCGAGGCCCGAGGTCTCGCCGAGCTCCGGTGCGGTCAGGCGCAGTACCGCTGCGCGCTCAGCGAAGGTCGCCAGTGCGTCGATCTCGGCAATCGCGGCGGCGGTCGCCTGCAGCGCGCCGAGCCGTTCGATCAGCGCATCGAGCAGCGCGTCGTAGAGCGCGCGCTCGCGCGCCAGCGCCCGGTCGCGCGCGGTGAGCACCTTGTCCTCGAAAGCCTTGAGCTCGGGCGTGAGGTAGCGCTCGGCGCCTTTCAGCGTCTGGCGCCGCTGATAGTCGGCGGGGACCTTGTCGCTCTGGCCGCGGCTGACCTCTATATAGAAGCCGTGGACCTTGTTGTAGGCGACCTTGAGGTTGGCGATGCCGCTGCGCGCGCGCTCGCGACGCTCGAGG
>JANNEA010000109.1:0-4142 GCA_031388175.1 Gammaproteobacteria bacterium | reverse complement strand
GCGACAGCTTGCGCGACATCGTGGGAATGAAGTCTCGCAACCGTCTCCAGCCCCACGCTTGCGACCATGCCGCTGGCGATGACGAGACCTGCCCAGATGAGCGCGAACGAGGTGGCAATCGCCATCAACGCTTCTGCCTTCGCCTTGAGCTGTTCGTGGAGCGCGACCGCCAGTACCACCAAAGTCACGCCGAAGACGACGTAGATGACTATGGTCCAAATCTGGAAAAGGGCCTTCCGCTCCAGGAGAAAAGACAGCTTCTGTGTTTGGCTCCAACCCTCGGTACTTCCAGGGTTGAGCAGCGTGACGATGACGGCGAAACCCACGACATAGGTAAGCGCCTCGACCAGCGCGGCGATGCCCCCTGCTGTTCGTAAGGTGATCATTTGTGATGCAGCCCTCGTGTTCCAGTGAATGGATTGTGAAGCGAACGGAAGTGTCACGGCACTTGCTATTGGTTCAACCAGTTCTCTTCGAAAGCAACACGCCAACCGAGGCCCCCACGGCTATGCCAATAGCAAGCCACACCTCCATGTTGTCGAGTGCCACGCCGATGGCTGCACCTACCCCGGCTCCGATAGCTACACCAAAGCCGGCGTAGCGTGCCGCGCTACGCGTCGGTTGTTCGTCTGCCATTTGAACCTCCCGTGCCCTTGCAGTGTGACTTGATCGAGAACGCTAGCAGGGTCTGCGTCAACGCACTGACCCGCAGCTGCGGGCGTCCAACGCTATGTCGACCGCTTGAGTGCGGCTGGAAGAATGTTGTTCTCGGTAGCTGAGAATGTCCACATGTAGATAAGTTCGAACTCGCCGATAGTAGAAGAAAGTCCATCGGCGCCAACTCAGATGTCTACCCGTTACAACCGCGCCAACAGCGCGTCCATCCAGCTCGCCGGCAGCAGGCGCTTGAGCATCGCCAACACATGCGCAGGCGCCGTCACGAAGTACCGCACGCGTGGCCAGCGGCTCTCGAGCGCGTGCTGGACCTTGTCGGCGACCGCGGTGGGCGGCAGCGATCCGGGCATCTTGCCGCCGGGTGCGGCGTTGCGTGCGCGCATCCGGGCGTAGCGCGCCGCATGCACGCTGTGCTCGGTGTCGATCGCGTCGGCGGCTTGAAGCGCATGCTCGCGGAAGCGCGACTCGATCGCGCCAGGATTGACGAGGCTCACGCGGACTCCTGAGCTGCGCAGCTCGAGCCGCAGCGAATCCACCAGACCTTCGAGCGCGAACTTGCTCGCGTTGTAGGCGCCGCGCATCGGCATCGCGACCACGCCCAGGATCGAGGACACGAACACCAGGCGACCCGAGCCTTGCTCGCGCATCACCGGCACCGCGAGGTTGGCGAGCTCCATCGTGCCGAACAGGTTGGTCTCGAACTGGCGCCGTAACGCGTCGCGCGACAGGTCCTCGACTGCCCCTGGTTGGCCGTAGGCGGCGTTGCTGACCAGGCCATATATATGTCCGCCGGTCGCGGCCAAGACGCTCGCGAACCCGAGGCGTATGGACGCTGGCGAATCCAGGTCGAGCACCACGCCCTCGAACCCGGCATGGGCGAGGGCGGCGACGTCCTTGGCTTGGCGCGCTGCCGCGAACACGCGGAAGCCGCGCGCTTGTAGCCGCTCGGCGCAGGCGCGGCCGATGCCGGAAGAGCAGCCGGTGATGAGGACGGGGCGGGCAGCGGGTTCCATGCGAATGCCTGGCGGGGAGGGCGCTGGTAGGATGCGCGCCCCCGAGACTATCGGGCGAGCCCCCTTCCAGGTACCCATGCCGATCTACGAATACCGCTGCGACGCCTGTGGCCACGAGTTCGACGAGCTGCAGAAGCTCTCGGACCCGGCGCTGAAGGAATGCCCGAATTGCGGCAAGCCCGCGCTCATCAAGAAGGTGTCTGCGGCTGGGTTCCAGCTCAAGGGCACGGGGTGGTACGCGACCGACTTCAAGGGTGGCAAGAAGAAGGAAGCTCCAACGGAGGCCAAGACGGACGCATCGGCCAAGACCGAGGCCAAGTCCGAGGCGAAGTCGGAGACCAAGACCGAGACCAAGGTCGAATCCAAGCCTGAAACGAAGCCTGCCAAGAAGCCGGACGCCGGCTAACTGCTAGACTTCGCGCCCTAAAGTGAGGCCAGACCCCTCACATACTCGCGAGCGCCAACCCCCATGCGTACCCACTACTGCGGCGCCGTCGATGCGGCGCTCCTCGACCAATCCATCACCGTCGCCGGCTGGGTCAGCCGCCGCCGCGACCACGGCGGCGTGATCTTCGTCGACCTGCGCGACCGCGACGGTCTGCTGCAGGTCGTGTTCGATCCGGACCGCAAGCAGGAGTTCGCCGCCGCCGAGCACCTGCGCGGCGAATGGGTGATCAAGGTCACGGGCAAGGTCCGCCGTCGTCCAGCTGGCACCGTCAACAAGAACCTGGCGTCGGGTGAGGTCGAACTGCTCGCCGAGCAGATCGAGGTGCTGAACAAATCCTTGCCGCTGCCGTTCCAACTCGATGAAGAGGTTGCCGAGGAGCTGCGGCTCAAGTACCGCTATCTCGACCTGCGCCGCGACGTGATGCAGCAGCGCCTGCGCATGCGCCACCGGCTCACCACCAGTCTGCGTGCCTACCTCGACGCGCAACGCTTCTGCGACCTCGAGACGCCGATGCTGACCAAGGCGACCCCGGAGGGCGCGCGCGACTACCTGGTCCCGTCGCGCACCCACGACGGCAAGTTCTTCGCGTTGCCGCAGTCGCCGCAGATCTTCAAGCAGCTGTTCATGATGGCGGGCTTCGACCGCTACTACCAGATCGTGCGCTGCTTCCGCGACGAGGACCTGCGCGCCGATCGTCAGCCCGAGTTCACGCAGTTGGACGTCGAGACCTCGTTCCTTACCCAGGAACAGATCATGGATCTGATGGAAGGCCTGATCCGGCACACCTTCAAAGAGGTGATCGGCGCGGACCTTCCGAACCCGATGCCGCGGCTGACCTACGCCGAGGCGATGCGGCGTTACGGCAGCGACAAGCCCGACCTGCGCATCCCGCTCGAGCTCGTCGATGTCGCGGACCTGGTCAAGGATTGCGAGTTCAAGGTGTTCGCGGGTCCCGCCAAGGATCCGGAGGGCCGCGTCGCGGCGCTGCGCGTGCCGAAAGGCGGCGAGATGCCGCGCTCCGAGATCGACGCCTGCACCGAGTTCGTGGCGCGCTACGGCGCCAAGGGTCTGGCGTACATCAAGGTGAACGCGCTGGCCAAGGGCAAGGAAGGCCTGCAGTCGCCGATCGTGAAGTTCCTGAGCGACGATGCGCTGGCCCAGATCATGGCGCGCACCGGTGCCCAGGATGGCGATGTGGTGTTCTTCGGCGCGGACAAGGCCAAGGTCGTGAACGACGCGCTCGGCGCGCTGCGCATCAAGCTCGGCACCGATCGCGGCTTGCTGAAGGATGGCTGGGCCCCGCTGTGGGTCGTGGATTTCCCGATGTTCGAGTGGGATGCAGACGCGAAGCGCTGGGGCGCGATGCACCATCCGTTCACTGCGCCGAAGGTCGACGACGTCGCGGCGCTGCAGGCTTCGCCGGGCACCACGGTGTCCCGCGGCTACGACATGGTGCTGAACGGCTCCGAGATCGGCGGCGGGTCCGTCCGCATCCACCGCAACGAGATGCAGTCGGCGGTGTTCTCGCTGCTGGGCATCAGACCGGAGGAGGCGGAGACCAAGTTCGGCTTCCTGCTCGAGGCGCTGAAGTACGGCTGCCCACCGCATGGCGGCATCGCGTTCGGCCTGGATCGCCTGTGCATGCTGATGTCCGGTGCGCCGAACATCCGTGAGGTGATCGCGTTCCCGAAGACGCAGACCGCGGCTTGCCCGCTGACCGATGCACCGACCGCGGTGTCCGAGGCGCAGCTGCGCGAATTGCACATCAAGCTCAGGAATGCACCCAAGGATTCGCCTGACCCGTCGAAGTCGCAGTGAGCGACCACTTCATGCGTTGGCTCGCGCCCTTGCCCGCGTTGGTCGCGGGACCGGCGCTGGCCGAGGTCTACCTCACGCTGGTCCAGGCGCAGGGGCAGATGTTCCCGGGCGAACTGCTCACGCCGCAAGCGGTCGTGCTCGATCACGCAACGGTCAAGGCGATCGAGCAGGCCAGCGGCGTGACGGTG
>JANNEA010000104.1:0-12130 GCA_031388175.1 Gammaproteobacteria bacterium | reverse complement strand
GCCGCGAACGCGTCGCTCGCTTCGCTCGCGATACCCGTCGCGCCTCACCGAACGCGGGGCCGGCCCGATTCGCGTCCCTGCTCCGCGGGCCTGGCCCGGCCATCCATGGCCGGGCCACCCCGCGTTCGGTGAGGCGCTCGGCGCGTTCGAAGGCGTTCGCACGGGAGCATCGAGCCGCCGCGGGCAATCGCGGGCCGAGCACTGCAGGCGCGATGGGGTCCGCCGGCCAGGATGGCGACTCAGGTCGAACCACCGTGCAGCACTAGGCGCACTCGGATGTGCGCTCGTCGCGACTTCAGGTCCGCCTGCGGGAGCGGCGAGCGCACATCCGAGCGCGGCAGTCAGTGCTGCTTGGGCAATCGGGCGAGTCGCGCCCGCGTGCCGGAACCGAAGCCGAACTCGGTGGCGAGCGCATCGAAGGCCGTGCGGTCCACGCCGAGCCACTCGAGGTCGGCGAGCGTCTGCTCCACCGGCACCTCGGTGTGCAGCGTGGCCAGCTCGCGCGACATGAACGCCTGCTCGCGGCCGGTCTTGAGCAGCTCGACCAGCCGCTTCGCGCCGCGCAGATCGAGCTCCGCCACGCCGTCGAGGTTCGCGTACACGCCTTCCAGGTCCGCGTACTCGCGGATCAACGCGGTCGCGGCCTTCGGCCCCACGCCGCGCACGCCAGGGATGTTGTCGACCGCGTCGCCCACCAGCCCCTGCCAGTCGGTCATGCGCGACGGCGGCACGCCAAAGCGCTGCTCGATCGCGTGCGCGTCGTACGAGATGTCCGCGGCGAAATCCCACAGCAGGTCGCCGGGTCCGAGCAGCTGCGCCAGGTCCTTGTCGCGCGACACGATGGTGACGGCGTGTTTCGCGCGCCGCGCACGCTTGGCCAAGGTGGCGATGATGTCGTCGGCCTCGTACCGCGTGCTCGACAGCGCCGGGATGCCGAGCGCGCGACAGAGCTCCTTGCAGTCGGCGAACTGCGCCTTGAGGTCGTCGGGCGCGGGCTCGCGGTTCGCCTTGTACTCGGGGAAGCGCTCGTTGCGGAACGAGCTCGACAGCGACTCGTCGAAGCAGGCCGCGATATGGCTGGGTTCGGCACGATCGAGCAGGTCGCCGAGGAAACCGGCGAAGCCCCAGACCGCGTTCATGGGCCGGCCATCCGGAGCGCGGATGCTGTCGGGCAGCGAGAAGTAGGCGCGGAACACCCACACACTGGCGTCGATGAGATGGACCATTTGGAGTAGGTTATTGCCCTCGCCGACCCGTCACAACCTGCTGGAGCCCGCCATGAAGCGTCTCGCCCTGTTCGTTGCCTACATCGCGACGGCACTCGCCGCCCCCGCCTACGCCGACGTCACCATCACCAGCGTGAGCGACAAGGATGGCCAGCCCTGGTCGGTGACCTACATCGCCGGCGGCAAGATCCGCACCGAGAACCTGCGCGGCGCGGAGCCGGGCTTCACGCTGTGGCAGGTGGGATCGCAGCATATGACCTTTGTGATGCCGAAGCGCAAGTCCTACATGGTCATGGACAAGGCGCAGATCGCGGCGCAGATGTCCCAGGTCAACGAGCAGATGAAGCAGATGGAGGCGCAGCTCGCGTCCATGCCGGCCGAGGTGCGCGAGATGATGAAGAAGAGCATGCCGAACATGGGCACCGGCAAACCGCTGATCGAGATGAAGGTCACCAAGACCGGCAAGAGCGGCAACAAGGGCGGCTACGCCTGCCAGATGGTCGACGTCACGATCACCGGCATACCGATGGCCGGAGCGATGGGCCAGGAGCACTGCGTAGTGCCCGGCGATACGCTCAGGCTCGCGGGCAACGACCTCAACACCGTCAAGGCGATGGCCGACTTCGCCAAGGCGATGACCAAGGACCTCGGGCAAGTCGTCGGCGGCATGCCGGACATGTTCGAGATGGGCGGCTGGCCGGTATGGACCCGCGACAAGAAGACCGGCGACGCCTGGACATTGAAGGCCGTCGACGAGGGCGCGGTCTCGGCGGCGCTGTTCACGGTGCCGGCGGGCTTCAAGCCGGAGAAGATGCCGCAGATGGGCGCACCGAAGCGCTAGCGCGCGAGCCGCCGCGCAGGATCTGATGATGGCGCCATGTGGACGCTGGCGCTCGACCAGGGTGGACATGCAAGCCGCGCGCTGGTGTTCGACGAGCGCGGCGATGAGCGCGCGAACCACAGCGTCGCGATCGCGACCGAGCGGCCAGCGCCGGGGCGCGTCGAGCACGACCCAAAGGCACTGATCGGCTCGGTCCATGCCTGCCTCGAAGGCGTGGCGCGTTCGCTCGGCGACGAGGTCGCGCGCATCGGCGCGGCCGCGCTCTGCACCCAACGCTCCACTGCGCTCGCCTGGTCACGCCGCGACGGCACACCGCTGTCACCCGTGCTCTCGTGGCAGGACGTGCGCGCCGCCGACTGGCTGCAGAAGCTGGCAATCGCCGAACCCGAGGTGCTCGCGATCACCGGCCTGCGCCGCTCGCCGCACTACGGCGCGAGCAAGCTGCGGTGGTGCCTGGACCACATCCCCGCGGTGGCGGCGGCGCAGGCCGCCGGCACGCTCGCGCTCGGGCCGCTCGCCAGCTGGTTGGTGTTCGAACTGAGCGCAGGCGCGACGCTCAAGGTCGATCCCTGCAACGCCTCGCGCACGCTGCTCTGGGACCTCGCGGCGCGCGATTGGTCGCCAGAGCTGTGCGCGCGTTTCGGCATCCCGCAGGGATGCTTGCCCGCTTCGACGCCGAACCGGGGTGCCTGGGCCACGCTCAGGCTCGGCGCATACCGCGTGCCGCTCACGGTGGTGACCGGCGACCAATCCGCCGTGCCCTTCGCGTTCGATGCAACACCGCGGCGGGCCTACCTCACGCTCGGCACCGGGGCCTTCCTGCAGCAACCGCTGGACGCACGACCTTCGACCGACACGGGACTGCTCGCGAGCGTGCTGTGGCAGGACGGCGACGCGATCCGCTACGCGCTCGAAGGCACCATCAACGGTGCGGGCGCGGCATTGGCGTGGCTCGCCGAACGGCACGGGGTGTCAGAGGAGTCGCTGCTAGAGCGACTGCCCCGCTGGCTCGCCGAGGTCGTCACGCCGCCGCTGTTCGTGAACGCGGTTGGCGGCTTGGCGGCGCCGTACTGGCGCCCCACGCTCGAACCCAAGTTCATCCCGGAAGGGTTCATCGGCGCGAGTGACCTCGGCGCGCAGGCCGTGGCGGTGATCGAGAGCATCGCGTTCCTGGTCGCCGCCAACCTCGAGGCGATGCGCGTCAGCGGCTGGGCGGTGGACGAGATCGTGTGCGTGGGTGGACTGGCGCGTCTGGACGGGCTGCTGCAGCGCATCGCCGACGTCGCGGGCGTGTGCCTGCGGCGCGCCGCGCAGCTCGAGGCGAGCGCCTATGGTGCGGCGCGCCTGGCGAACCCGGCGTTGCCGCCGTTGGGCACCGACGCTGAGTTCGCGCCGGACGGGATCCGTCGCCGCGAACTGCGGGGGCGCTACGCGGAGTGGCTCGAGGTGCTCAGGCGCTGAACGAACGCGGCTGACTCGCCTTCACTTGCCCTTGGGGAAGTAGTCGATCTTCATCAGCACCTGGTTCGGGCCGAACATCATCCCGGCCATCATCGGCCCCTGCGGCGTCGAGTTGAAGTCGTACATGTAGACGACGCGGCCATCGGGCGCGGTGTTCACCAGCGTCGGCGCGCCGAGGATCCGCACTGCATCGGTGGTGGTCGACACGCCCGGCTGGAACGACGTCATGATCCGGATGTCGCTGCGCGGGTTCGGCGCGGCCACGGGCGCGGGTGCCGGCGCTTGAGGCTGAGCCCTCTGCTTCGCCATCATCCCGAACATCCCTGGGCTCGGGGCGTTGGGGTCCTGCGGCGCCACGGCGCAACCCGCGATGAGCGTGGCGACGAAGGCGATAGGCAACAGTTTGTACATGGCGAGCCTCTCTGGTGTCCCGCGTGCGTCAGCCGGGCGCCGGGATGATGCGGTTGCGACCGTCGTGCTTCGCCTGCGCGAGCCGCTGGTCGGCATGCGCCATCAGCGTCGCGAGCGTGTCGGTGCCGGTGCGCTCGGCCAAGCCGAGGCTGATGGTGACCTGCAGCGCAGGATCGATGTCGTCGAAAGGCAGCATCTCAACCGCCACTCGCAGCCGTATGGCCACGCTCAAGGCCGGCTGCTCGCGGGTCACCGGCAGCACCACGATGAACTCCTCACCACCCGAGCGGCCGATCCGGTCGGACGGGCGCAGCGTCAGGCGGCAGGTGCGTGCCACGCGCTGCAGCACCTGGTCGCCGATGGCATTGCCGTAGCGGTCGTTGATCTGCTTGAAGTGGTCGATGTCGAAGGCGATGAGCGACAGCGGCTGGTGCGTGGCATAGCTCTGGTCCAGCAGCTCCTCGGCGACCGCGATCAGGTGCTGCCGGTTCGGCAGGCGGGTCAGCGCATCGGTCATCGCCAGGTTGCGCAGCCGCCGCGCGTCGCGCGTGAGGCGCAGGCCGAGGAACAGCAGCATCACGATGATCACCGCGCTCAGCATCAGCACCAGCGTCTGCAGGTTTTGGATGCGTGCGGTCGCGTGCGCGAGGTCGTCGGCCGGCTGCGCACCGGCGGCGGTGGACAGCAGCAGTGCGATGAGGAGCACGCGCACGGCAGCTCAGGCGGCTTGCGTGATCCGCGAGTGCAGCGGCGAGTGGCGCGGGAAGTGCGCCTTCAGGAAATCCATCTGGTCGGCGAGGATCCGCCGGCCCTTCAAGTAGATGTACTCGGCGTGGGTCGGCACGAACGGCACCGCCAGCAGTTGCAGCCCGGCCTGCTCCGGCGTGCGGCCCGCCTTCTGGTTGTTGCAGGAACGGCAAGCGGTGACCACGTTGTTCCAGGCGTCGCGACCGCCCTGCGAGATCGGCCGCACGTGGTCGCGCGACAGCTTGCGCGCCATCTGACGCTCGCCGCAGTACAGGCACAGGAACGCATCGCGGCGGAACAACGCGTGGTTGTTGAGCGGCGGGATGTAATCGTGACGGCTGTGGCCGCGCGCCGAGTGATCGCCCACGGTCGCGATGATCGAGTTGACCTCGATCTCGGTGCGCAGGCCGCTGACCGCGTTCACGCCACCGCGGATGCAGTACAGCATCGAGCCGCAGGTGTAGGTGACCTGGCCGAGGTGGTACAGGCGCACCGCGCACTGGTAATCCACCCATTCGAGCGGCATGCCCGAGGCGTCGGTGCGAAGAACCTGTTGTGAGAGCGCAATCATGGGGCGCCATTCATACGCCTTTGCACGAAGGAAAATCAAATCGCGCCCGTGACTTGGCGCAACTTCCGGGGTTTCCGCTCAGTTGTGGTGCGGGCTACACTGCCGCGGCGCGGGCGCCCGCCCGCCCTGCTGGGGTGATCCATGGCTTTCACCGTCGGAGTGCCCAAAGAGACCGCCGCGCGCGAACAGCGCGTGGCCTTGGTGCCGGCGGTGGCGGCCAAGCTCATCTCGCTCGGCGCCACCGTGCTCATGGAACGCGGCGCAGGTGCGGCGGCCGGCATCCCGGACGCCTCGTATCAAGGCGTGACCTGGACCGATGACGCCAGCGCAGTGCACGCCCAGGCCGACCTGCTGCTGCGCGTGCAGGCGCCTGAAGGCGAGCGCGCCTCGGCCGTCAAGCGCGGCGCGATCCTCGTCGCCTTCCTCGCGCCGCACGGCAACACGCCGCTCATCACGCGGCTGCGCGATGGCGGCATCACCAGCTTCGCGGTCGAACTGATCCCGCGCATCTCGCGCGCACAGTCCATGGACGCGCTCTCCTCGCAGGCCGCCTGCGCCGGTTACGAGGCGGTCCTGATCGGCGCCACCAGCCTGAAGCGCTTCCTGCCCATGCTCACCACTGCCGCCGGCACGATCCGCCCGGCGAAGGCCTTGATCGTCGGCGCAGGCGTGGCGGGCCTCCAGGCCATCGCCACTTCCAGACGATTAGGCGCGATGGTCGAGGCCTTCGACGTGCGGGCGGCCACCAAGGAGCAGGTCGAGTCGCTGGGTGCCAAGTTCGTGGACACCGGGGTCAAGGCCGAGGGCGCTGGCGGCTACGCGCGCGAGCTCACCGACGCTGAGAAGGCACAGCAGAGCGCGGCGCTGGCCAAGCACGCGGCGCTCGCCGATATCGTGATCACCACCGCCGCGATCCCGGGCCGCCCGGCGCCGAAGCTCATCTCCCGCGCGATGGTCGAGGCGATGAAGCCCGGCAGCGTGATCGTCGACCTCGCCGCCGAGACCGGCGGCAACTGCGAGCTCACCAAACCCGGCGAGACGGTCAAGCACGGCGCGGTCACGATCGTCGGCCCGCTCAACCTGCCCTCGATGCTGGCCGAGCACGCCTCGGAGATGTACGCCAAGAACCTGCTGAACTTCGTCACGCCCTGGATCAAGAGTGGCGTGCTCAGCATCGATTGGGCCGACGAGGTCTACGCTGGCGCAGTGGTGACCCACGACGGTGCGATCAAGCACGAAGCCACACGCAAACGCGTGGAAGGATGATGGCCATGGATCCAATCACCGGCTTCGTCGCTCTGTACATCTTCATGCTCGCGGCCTTCACCGGCCACGAGATCATCGGCCGGGTGCCGGTGATCCTGCACACGCCCTTGATGTCCGGCAGCAACTTCGTCCACGGCATCGTGGTGGTGGGCGCGATGATCGCGCTGTCGCGCGCCAACACGCCGCTGGAGCAGGCGATCGGCACGCTTGGCGTGTTCCTCGGCGCCGGCAACGCAGTGGGCGGCTACGTGGTCACCGAGCGGATGCTGGAGATGTTCAAGACCAGCAAGACCTCGCCGAAGCGTGGCGGCCACTGATGGACGCCATCTTTACGACCATGTTCACCGTCATCAACCTCGTCCAGGCGTCGTACTTCGCCGCCGCAGCGCTGTTCATCCTGGGCCTCAAGCGCATGTCCTCGCCGGCCACCGCGCGCAGCGGCATCATCTGGGCCGGCTGGGGCATGGTGGTGGCCACGGTCGCCACCTTCCTCATCGCGCCCAACAACATGTGGCTGATGCTCGGCGCGCTCGGCGCCTCGAGCGCGCTCGCCTGGTGGTCGGGCAAGCGCGTGGCGATGACCGACATGCCGCAGATGGTCGCGCTCTACAACGGCATGGGTGGCGGCGCGGCCGCCTGCATCGCCGCGGTCGAGCTGCTGTCGGGCGAGGCGCACTCCACGATCGCGCTGGTGCTAGGCGTGACCGGCGGCTTGATCGGCACCATCTCGTTCTCGGGCAGCCTGATCGCCTTCGCCAAGCTGCAGGGGCTCATCAACAAGTCGCTGCGCTTCAAGGGCCAACAGCTGTTCAACGGCCTGCTGTTCCTCGGCAGTGTCGCGGTCGGCGCGATCCTGGTGCTGCACCACGGCGGCGACGCGTTCCACATCGCTTTGTTCTTCGGCCTGGCGCTCGCCTTCGGCGTGGCGATGACCTTGCCGATCGGCGGCGCCGACATGCCGGTCGTGATCTCGCTGTACAACGCGTTCACCGGTCTGGCCGTGGCCTTCGAGGGCTTCGTCCAGGGCAACCCGGCGATGATCATCGCCGGCACCGTGGTCGGTGCGGCCGGCACGCTGCTGACGCAGCTGATGGCCAAGGCCATGAACCGCTCGATCAGCAACGTGCTGTTCAGCAACTTCGGCGAGACCTCAGTCGAGAGCGGCGCAGGGGTCACCGGCGCGCTCAAGCCGATCGAGGGACCCGACGCCGCGGTGATGATGGCCTACGCCGAGAAGGTGATCGTGGTGCCGGGCTACGGCATGGCGGTGGCGCAGGCCCAGCACAAGGTCTGGGAGCTGTGCCAGAAGCTGATCGAGCGCGGCGTGAAGGTGCGCTTCGCGATCCACCCGGTGGCCGGTCGCATGCCTGGGCACATGAACGTGCTGCTGGCCGAGGCCGGCGTGCCCTACGACCTGATCATGGACCTCGAGGAAGTGAACGCCGAGTTCCCGACCTGCGACGTCGCGCTGATCATCGGCGCCAACGATGTCGTGAACCCGGTGGCGCGCACCGACAAGAGCTCGCCGATCTACGGCATGCCGATCCTCGACGCCGACAAGTCGAAGAACGTGATCGTGATCAAGCGCGGCAAGGGCGCGGGATTCTCGGGGATCGAGAACCATCTCTTCTACCTCGACAATACCCGCATGCTCTACGGCGACGCGCAGGCCGCCGCCGGCCAGTTGATCGCGGGGCTCAAGGAACTCTGAGCGGTCGCATGCGGCTCAGCCGCGCGTCTCGCGGGCCTCGCGCCGCTCGCGCATCCGTTCGCGCAACTCCTCGCGCTGTTCCGGCGTGAGTTCCTGGTAGCGACGCCGCAGCTCGCGGCGCTGCTCCGGCGACAGGCGCTGGAAGTTGTGGAAGCGCGCGCGGATCCGCGACTGCTGCTCGGGCGGCAGCGACTGGAACTGCTGGAAGCGATGGCGCATGCGCTCGCGCTGCTCGGGCGTGAGCCGCTTGAAGTGCTGCAGGCGATCGCGCGCGCGGGCTTGCTGCTCGGGCGTCATATGCTGGTAACGCTCGAGCCCCTTGAGGATCCGCTGCTGACGCTCGGGCGCCATGGCGGCCCACCTGTCGGCGATGGGCGCGAGCAGCGCCTGCTGTTCAGCGTTGAGCGCACTCCAGGCCACCGGCGGCGTGGCAGCGACAGCCGTGGAGGCCAGCGCGAGGCTGACGCCGAGGATCATCGTTCGCATCGCGTTCATGGCGTCTTCTCCGGCGGCGTCGCGTTCGGCGCCTGCGTCGCCGCCTCGGCGCCCACGACGGGGGGCGCGGGACTCGCGGCTTGGGGTTGATGCGACCGGGCATCGCGCTTCGCCGCACGCTGCGCCTCGCGCTCGGCGTCGTCGACCACCGTGCTCACGGCGTCGATCACGAACGGATCGACGAACTCGCCCTTGGCGTCATCGAACTCGCCGAGGAACTCGAGCAGCTCGGCATCGGCGGCCGTGAGCGCCGGCGGCGTTGCCTTCGGCGCGTCCGCAGCCATCGCCGCCAGCGGCACGACCGCCGCGAGCAGCAGTACCTGCACGTAGGGTTCAACCGGCATCGGGCCGCTCAGCGAGCGCCTGCTCGTCCAGCCAGGCGTAGAACTCGATGTCCTCGTCGTAGAGCGCGGGATCGTCCTCGGACAACAGCGCCTCGAGCTCCGCGCCAGGCGCCCCCGCGACCTCGGGCGCCAGTACCGGGCTGCGCGCGCTCAGTGCCATGCCGATCGCGATCGCCGCAATCGCGGCGGCCGCGCCGACCGGCGCCCAGCCTGGGGCGAATCTGCGACCTGGTCCTTCAAGCTCGGCCAGCGCGGTACGCCGCGCGGCGCTGAGCCGCGCCCGCGTCGCGGCGTCCAGGCCCTCAACCTCGCGATCGACCGCCGCGCGCGCACGCTCGATCAGTTCTTCATCGTTCATAAGTGCTCCTCCATCACCGTGCGCAACACCTGCATCGCGCGCGACAGATGCGTCTTCACCGACCCCTCGCTGCAGCCCATCGTCGTCGCGGTTGCGGCGACGTCGAGCCCCTCGTAGACCCTGAGCACGAACGCCTCGCGCTGGCGCGCCGGCAGCGCGCGCACCGCGCTCTCGACCGCGGCCAGCGCAGCGCGCGCCGCGAGCTCGGTGGCAGGCTCTGCGCCGCCGCTGATCCCGGCGTAGGGGTCCAGCGCCTCGCCATCCTCGTCGCGCCCAACCCACGCACGGAAGCGGTCGCGGAAGCTGCGGCGTCGCTGCTGGTCGGTGACCCGGCTGCGCAGGATCGTCCAGAACAACGGCGCCCATTGCGCCTGCGGGCGCGCGGCGTACTTGCGCACCAGCTTGAACATCGCGTCCTGCACCGCGTCGAGCGCGTCGTCCCGGTCGCCGAGCTGGGCCAGCGCCACGCGGTAGGCGCGCTTCTCGACTCCGGCCAGGAACCGATCCATGCAACGCCCGATCTCGCGTGCCTCGCTCAGCGGCTCCTCCCGAACCGCGGGCAACACGAAGGGCATGACTCTCGTCGCGTCCATCGCGCTCGCGGCATCAGCCGCGCGGGAAGCGCACGGCGCGCCTATCCTGCGCCTTGGCCTGCGCCCAGTGCACGCGCCGTTCCACGCGGGCGACGAGGCGGTCGCCGCGGCGGTCGAGCACGGCCGCCTTGCGATAGCGACCGTGTTCGAATGCGTGCACGGCGCGCCGATCGAGTCGTGCGTCGATGCGTTCGGCCCGCAACAGCGCACGCGAGCCGTGGCCGGCAGGGTGTGCCGTCGCGGGCAAGGCCCACGCCAGTGCGACGATGGCGCCGAGCAGCAACGGGTAGACTGGCGAACGCATCACAGGCCTCCTCATCGGCATTCGATGGGAACGGCCCTGATAACGGCCGGCGACCCTCGCGGTTGACGGTCATGCACAGGGCAAGTTCGCCGATGAACCCCTCGATTCGGCCTCACGACCCCGCCTAGAAGCCGCCGTTTTCGAAGAAAACCCGTATGAACGCAGCCTTCGCCGCATCGTCGCTCAGACCGAAACTCCAAGCCGGGCTTGGGGTTAGCAATCCTGTCCGCAATCCGTACACAGACTTATCCACAGGTCCTCGGGACCGGCTTTAAGGTCGAGCGACCTTCCATGCATCCGCCGCGCTACCTGCGCATCGCCGTCCCGGCACCGTTGCTCGACTCGCTCGACTACCTGCCACCCGATGGCGTGGACCCCGGCGCGCTCGTGCCGGGGCTGCGCGTCGAGGTCAACCTGGGCACGCGCAAGGTCGTCGGTGTGCTGCTCGAGACCGCCAGTGACACCGCGGTGCCGTTCGAGCGCCTGCGCCGCGCGCTCCGCGTGCTCGATGCCACACCTGAACTGCCGCTCGACGTGCTCGAGCTCGTGCGTTGGGCCGCCGACTACTACCGCGCGCCGATCGGCGAAGCGCTCGCGACCGTGCTGCCCGTGCTGCTGCGCCAAGCGAAGGCGAAGCTGCCCGGCACACGCGCGCGCCAGGCCGCGGCCGGTGCGGACGACGCATCGATTCCCGCCGTCAACGCGGCCGATGCGCGCCGACCCGCGCTGAACGACGCCCAAGCCGCCGCGGTCAGCGCGATCGGCGGCGCACTCGGTGGTTTCAACGCGTTCCTGCTCGAGGGCGTGACGGGTTCGGGCAAGACCGAGGTCTACCTGCAGGCGGCGGCTGCCGCGCTGGCACGCGGCGACCAGGTGCTGGTGCTGGTACCGGAGATCGCGCTCACGCCACAGCTGATCGCGCGCTTCCGCGCCCGGCTCGATGTCGCCGTGCTCGCGCTGCATTCCGGCCTCGCCGATTGCGCACGGCTCGCGGCCTGGCGCGCGGCCCGCGATGGCAGTGCACGGGTGGTGCTAGGCACGCGCAGCGCGGTGTTCACGCCGCTGTCGAAGCTCGGGCTGATCGTGGTGGACGAGGAGCACGACCCATCGTTCAAGCAACAGGACGGCTTCCGCTACCACGCCCGCGATCTCGCGCTGGTACGCGCGCAGCGGAGCCGCTGCCCGGTGGTGCTGGGCTCGGCCACGCCGGCCCTGGAGTCGCTGGTGAACCTCGCCAACGGTCGCTATCGCGCGCTCGAGCTGCCCGAGCGCGCCGGCGGCGCTTTGCACCCGAAGCTCGAGGTCATCGACGTGCGCAAGCGCGCGCTGACCGAGGGCTTGTCCGAGCCGTTGCTGGCGCGGATCCGTGTCCAGCTCGCCAGCGGCGGACAATCCTTGCTGTTCCTGAACCGCCGCGGCTACGCGCCGCGTCTCACCTGCCACGACTGCGGCTGGTTCGCCGACTGCAAGCGCTGCGACGCGCGGCTGGTGACGCATCGCGCGCGCGGCGAACTGCGCTGCCACCACTGCGGCGCGCAGCAGCAGCTTCCGGTCACCTGCCCCGACTGCGGCAGCCGCGAGTTGCGGCTGCTCGGTCGTGGCACCGAGCGGCTCGACGACGCGCTTAGCCGCCTGTTCCCTGGGGTGGGCGTGGTGCGCGTGGACCGCGACACCACGCGGCGCAAAGGTTCTCTCGAGGCCCTGCTGGCCGAAGCCCAGAGCGGCCGACCAGGATCTGTGCGCGGCCGCTCTGGGCTTCGGCCAGCAGGGCCTCGAGAGAACCTTTGCGCCGCGTGGTGTCG
>JANNEA010000074.1:0-11607 GCA_031388175.1 Gammaproteobacteria bacterium | reverse complement strand
CGCCGGCCCCGGCAACGGCAACGCTGCAGCGCCAGAGCGTTTCCGGCCGATTCATTATCATCCGTCGCCTGCCCCTCACCCACCCGCAGCTGGACCCGCACTGGCTGGAGAAACCTGATGATCTTCGGCGCCCGTGCCTTGAGCCTCTGCCTCGCCCTCGCCGCCCTGCCTAGCCTGGCCGTGGCGCCGCCGAAAGGTCGGTTCCAGAACCATGTGCCTGGCGAACTGATTGTCCGGTTCCGGCCGGAGGTTCGCGAGTTCGAGCGCGACGCACAGATGCTCCGCCTCGGTGCGCAACGCGTCGCCACGATCGGCCGCGGTCGCCAGCAGCTGCTCAAGCTCGATAGCGACGCCGACTTGACCCAAGCGATCGCGCGCCTTCAGGCCAGTGGCCTGGTCGAGTACGCCCACCCGAACTTCTACCGCCGCAAGCTCGTGAATTGCGCGGCGCTGGCGGTTCCGAAGTTCTGCCCGAACGACCCGGATTTCGTCTCCGGCCTCCAGTACCACCTGCACAACCAGTTCACGGTTGGCGCCAACGACAGGGACGCAGACATCGACATGCCACAGGCCTGGAACCTGATCACCGGCAGCAGCGTGCTGCTCGCGATCATCGATGACGGCTTCGACCTGACGCACGCGGACCTGGCCGCGAACTTCCCGACCAATGGCGCGAGCTGCACCTCGAGCGGCTGCAGCGGCACGGCCGCGGCTGTGGCCCCCACCGACAACCATGGCACGTTCGTCGCCGGCTCGGCCGCAGCGGTCGGCAACAACAGCCGCCTCGGCACCGGAGTGCTGCTGTCGGCGAACGTGCTACCGCTGCGGATGCCGAACTACACCACCGTCGAGGTGATCGAGAGCGTCGACTACGCGATCGCACAGGGCGCCAGGGTCATCAACATGAGCTTCGGTGGCGTGGGCTTCACGGCAACCGAGTTCGACGCCATCGACCGCGCCCGCACCGCGGGCATCCTGGTCGTCGCCGCGGCCGGCAACGAGGACTCGAACACCGACAAGGCGGTCGCCTCCTACCCGGCGAACTACGCGCTCGACAACATCATCGCCGCCGGTGCCAGCGATGTGACCGACCAAATGGCGAGCTTCAGCACCTGGGGGTCGTTCACCGTCGATATCGCTGCGCCGGGCGTGAACATCCTCACCACCGCGCGCGGTGACGACGACGTCGCCGCCACCGTCAGCGGCACCTCGTTCTCTGCGCCGATCACCGCGGGCGCCGCGGCGCTGGTCGGGCAGTACCTGATCGACAACGGCAACACCACTTGGAACTACCAGGAGCTCAAGGCCAGGCTGCTCGCTGGCGCCGACAACGCCGCCGACAACGGCGACCTGGGTCTGCGCGGTCGCGTCGCTGCCGGACGCTTGAACGTGCGCAAGTCGCTGGACCCGATCAGCGGCGGCGTACTGGTGGTGCAGGGCGTGACCTACGACGACAACACCGGGTTTGCGCTCGGCAACGATGCCGACGGTCAGCCCGACCCGGGCGAGACCCTCAACCTCGTGGTCACGATCGAGAACGCCTGGCAGGCGGCCGGTACCGTGGCTGGGACGCTCTCCACTGTGGACACCGATGCCACGGTCACGAGCCCGGCCGACATCTTCCCCAGCACCGCGGCCTTCGGCACCTCGACGGCCGAGTTCACGGTGGTGCTCGGCAGCTTCACGACCAACGAGCAGATCCTGTTCCGGCTCGATCTGGTGCCGCAGACCGGTGCTGTCCAGACGCGCTACTTCTTCGTCGAGGTCGGCGCGCTCAGCAACGGTGTCGAAAAGCTGCAGCAGTTCCAGCGCACCGACTGGGACGAGTTCCACGCCTGGCATGTGAACGTCCCGGCCGGCGCGACCAACGTCGTGTTCGAGACCCACTCCAACAACTCGATCGACATCGACCTGATCGCCCGCCGGATCAACCCGCCGGCCTACTTCGCGGTGCTCGCGACGTCGATCTCCACCGGCGGCGGCACCGGAGAGGCCTGCGACATCTCCGATCCCTGCATCATCAGCGGCGAAGCCGATGGCGAAGAACTGATCGGTGATCCGATCAAACCCACCACCGACATCGTCGGGACTGAACCTGGCACTTGGCACCTCGTGGTCGTCAACTTCGACCAGATCAGCAACGTCTACCGGGTCAAGGCCTCGTGGGATGCGGGGGGTGCTGGCACTGTGCGCTTCAGCGGCGCGGCCACCGCCACCAACGAAGCCGCGGGCAACGCGTCGCTGCAAGTGGTTCGCTCCGGCGGCGTGGGCGCGGTGAGCGTCAACTACTCCGCGGCGAGCGGTACCGCGAGTTCGGGCAGCGACTTCACGTCTGTCAACGGCACGCTCAACTGGGCCAACGGCGACCTCGCACCCAAGTCGATCCTGGTGCCGATCACCGCCGACACGACCAGCGAGGCGGCCGAAACGTTCACCGTGACGCTGGACACGCCGACCGGCGGCGCCGACATCGGACGCCACAGCGTGAACACCGTGACCATCGCCAGCAGCCTCAGCAGCGCCAGCAGCGGTGGTGGCGGCGGCGCGACCGACGCGCTGCTGCTCGCCGGCCTGGCCGCGTTGCTGGCGGCACGCCATCGGCGAACGCGGTGACGCTCACGGTCCGCGAAGCCCGCACCACTGACGCTGCGGTCATCATCGGCTTCAACGCTGCGCTCGCACTTGAGTCTGAGAACAAAGTCCTCGACCGCACTCGGCTCGAACCGGGCGTGCGCGCGCTGCTCTCCGACCCGTGGAAGGGCCGCTACTTCGTCGCCGAGATCGACGGCTGTGTGGTCGGCCAGACCATGGTGACCTACGAGTGGAGCGACTGGCGCGACGGCATGTTCTGGTGGATCCAGAGCGTGTTCGTCGACCCGGCGCATCGCAAGAGCGGCGTGTTCCGCGCGCTCTACAAGCACATCGAAGCGGCGGCGCGCACGGACGCGACCGCCTGCGGCATCCGGCTCTACGTCGAAGACAACAACCTGCGCGCGAAGCAGACCTACCATGCGCTCGGCATGGTGCGTGGCGGCTACGAGGTGCTCGAGGTCGACTTCCGGGCGCCCGCCAAGACGCGTTGATGCTTGGCGTAGGACGTGGCGCTCCCGACTTCGCCCTGCCCGACGAGACTGGCGCTGTGCGCTCGCTCGGCGACCTGCTCGCCGACGGACCGTTGGTGCTTTGGTTCTATCCCGGCGACTTCACGCCGATCTGCACGCGCGAGGCCTGCGCCTTCCGCGATGCCGCGCCCGACCTCACGCCTGGCAGCAGCCGCGTGGTCGGCATCAGCGCGCAGGACAGCGCATCGCACGCGCGTTTCAAGCAGGCCTACGGGCTGAACTTCACGCTGCTCGCCGACCCAGAGCGCGTCGCGATCCGCGCCTACGACGCGACCGGTCTATTCGGGCTCGGCACTTCGCGCGTGACCTATCGCATCGGCCAGGACCGCCGAATCCTCGCGGCGGTCGGCGCACGCTTCCGCATCGCGCCCCACCTCGCGCTGCTCGGCAAGCGCTGAGCTAACCCGGCGCCAGCCGTTTCGCGAGCCAGGAGCCGGCGAGCATCGCCGGCACGAACAGCAGCGCTTCGAGCGGGTTGATCGCGAGTGCGGCGAGCCCGGGACCTGGGCAGTAGCCCGCCACGCCCCAGCCCACCCCGAACAGCGCAGCACCGCCGATGAGTCGCGGATCCAGCTGGTGGAGCGTCGGCAACTGCAACTGCCCGCCGAGGAACGAGTGGCCGCGGCGCCGCGTGAGCCGAAAGCCCAGCGCGCTCACCAGCAGCGCGCCTGACATCACCAGCAACAACCGCGGATCCCAAGCGCCGGTGACGTCGAGGAAGCCGAGCACGATCCTGGGGTCGGTCATGCCCCCCGCAGCGAGACCCGCGCCGAACACGCTGCCGATTCCGAGCGCGGTGCTGCTGCGGATCACGGCAACACCGCCAGCGCATGGCGCAACAGGTAGACGGTGATGATGCCCGTGGCCATGAAGGTCGCCGTCGCCGCAATCGACCGCGGCGAGAGCCGCGCCACGCCACACACGCCATGGCCGCTGGTGCAGCCGCTGCCGAGCCGCGTGCCAGCGCCGACCAACAAGCCGCCGACCACGAGCGCCCAGCCCGGGAAGCCGCTGCGCGGTGCGGGCGAGCCCTGGATCACCAGCGTCCAGACCAGGGCGCCGAGCACGAGACCGATGAGCGTCGCGACGCGCCAATCGAGGTCATCACGCCTGCGAGCGGACAGGCCGTCGAGGATGCCGTTGGCGAGACCGCTCACGCCGAACACGCGGCCGTGCACCACGAACAGCAACACCACCGCCGTACCAATCGCCAGGCCGCCGCCGAGCGCGACCGCGAGCGCTTGGAGCCCAACGTTCATTTGCCACCAATCGGTTTGCCGACCTGGTCGAGCGGGAGCTTGAGGTAGGCGATGCCGTTGCCCTCCTTGGCGGGAAGATGACCGCCGCGGATGTTCACCTGGATCGCCGGCAGGATCAGCGCCGGCATGCCGAGCGTGGCGTCACGCGCGGTGCGCTGCGCGACGAACTGCGCCTCGGTGGCGCCGTCCTTGATGTAGGCGTTCTCCGCGCGCTGCGCGGCGATCGTGGTCTCGTAGCGCAGCTCGCGCCCGCCCGGCTGGTAGTCGTGGCACATGAAGAGGCGGGTCGCGGGCGGCAGCGCGAGGATGCGCTGGATGGAACGGTAGAGCTTGCCTGCGTCGCCGCCGGGAAAGTCGCAACGCGCGGTGCCCCCATCGGGCATGAACATCGTGTCGCCCACGAACGCCGCGTTGCCGATCACATAGGTGAGCGAGTCATCGGTGTGCCCGGGCGTATGCAGCGCGCGAGCATCGATGCCGCCAAGCTTGAAGCCTTCGCCGTCGCGGAACAGGTGATCGAACTGCGAGCCGTCAGCCGCAACCTCGCCCTGCAACCCGAACACCTCGACGAAAGTGCGCTGCACCGAACGGATGCCTTCACCGATTGCCACGCTGCCACCGAGCGCGCGCTTGATGTGCTGCGCACCCGAGAGATGATCGGCATGGGCGTGGGTCTCGAGGATCCAATCGAGCGCAAGCTGTTGCGCGCGCAGCCAGGCGATTACCTCGTCCGCGGCCACAGTGCCGGTGCGACCGGACGCCGGGTCGTAGTCGAGCACCGGGTCGATCACCGCCGCGCGCTTGGTCGATGGGTCGGCGACCACGTAGGTCATCGTCCAGGTCGGCTGATGGAAGAAGGCCTTGATCTCAGGGCGCATCGCTCTCTCCCGCAGGGTCGGTCAAGTATATTGGCTGCCGATGAACCTCCTCGCCCTCCTCGGCGCCCTCGCCATCGGCATCACGCTCGGCCTGCTCGGGTCGGGCGGCTCGATCCTCACCGTGCCGGTGCTGGTCTACCTGCTCGACCAGCCGGAGAAGGTCGCGATCGCCGGTTCGCTCGCGATCGTCGGTGCGATCGCGCTCATCGCCGCGGTGCCCTACGCGCGCCAGCGCCTCATCGACTGGCGCAGCGTGCTGCTGTTCGGCCTGCCTGGGATGGCGGGCACCTGGACCGGTGCTTGGGCCGCGCAGTTCGTGAGCGGCGCGCTGCAACTCCTGGTGTTCGCATTCGTCATGCTCGCCGCGGCGCGGTCCATGTTCCGTGCGGCGCCCGCCGCCGATGGCCAGGGTCCGCGCGAAGCCTGGAAGGTTGTGATCGACGGTCTCGCGGTGGGCGCGCTCACCGGCTTCGTTGGCGTCGGCGGTGGCTTCTTGATCGTCCCGGCACTGGTCCTGCTCGGTGGCCTCACGATGCAGCGCGCGATCGCGACCAGCCTGCTCATCATCGCGATGAAATCAGCCGCCGGTTTCTGGAAATACCTCAGCGTCCTCGCCGCCACCGGCCTGGCACTCGATTGGAACGTGATCGGCGTGTTCATCGTGATCGGCGGGCTCGGCAGCTTCGCCGGCAACCTCGTCAGCAACCGCCTGCCGCAGTCCGTGCTCAGGCGTGGCTTCGCCGTCTTCCTGGTGCTGATGGCGGTGTTCATCATCTGGCGCACCTTGCCGAGGGTCGTCTGATGTCTCTCATCGAGCTCGCCCTCACGCCGAGCCATCCCGTGCGGCGCACGCTGCTCTGCGGTGCGCCGCCGACCGACGCCGAGCTCGCCCGCGCCAAGATGCTGGGGGCGCGCGCGGTGCTCGACCTGCGCCCCGCCGCCGAGGGCAGCGCGAGCGCCGATGCCGCGCGCGCGACCGCTGCGGGATTCGAGTCCTTGCGCATCGAGGTCGCAGGCGCGGCGGGCCTCACACCCGCGAACGTGCGCGCCTTCGCCAAGGCGGTCGATGACCCTGCGCTCGCGCCACTGCTGGTGCACTGCGCCACCGGCAACCGCGTCGGCGCGCTCACCGCGCTGAAAGCCGTCTGGCACGACAGCATGGCGCCGCCGGCCGCGATCGAACTCGGACGCGCCGCCGGCCTGCTCAAGCTCGAGCCCGCGGTGCGGGCCGCGCTCGGGCAGGCCTGATCGCTGCAACGCGATGACTCCGACCCGCTTCCTGCAGTTGAACGCCGCGCTCGACCGGCGCCAGCCCGATCTCACGGTGCTGATGGATGACGTGCACAAGCCGCACAACCTCGCGGCCGTGGTGCGGTCATGTGATGCGGTCGGCGTGCTCCAAGTCCACGCGGTCAGTCCCGGCGGCGAAGTCGCGCGTTACCACCTGCGCTCCGGCGGCAGCAACCGCTGGGTGCCACTCGTGCTGCACCCGGACATCGACAGCGCCTGCGACCTGCTCGAGGCCAGCGGCCACCAACTGGTGGCGGCGCACTTCTCGCCACAGGCCCGTGACTTCCGCCAGGTGGACTACACTCGCCCGACCGCGCTGCTGCTCGGCTCCGAACTGCGTGGCGTGGGCGAGGCCGCCGCGGCTCGTGCCCACCACCACGTGTCGATCCCGATGCACGGCCATGTGGCCTCGCTCAACGTGAGCGTGGCCGCGGCGGTGATCCTGTTCGAGGCCGAGCGCCAGCGCGCGGCCGCAGGCTTGTACGACCGCCCACGGCTGGACAACGCGAGGCGCACGACCGTGCTGTTCGAATGGGGCTACCCACGGCTCGCTGGATGGTGCCGCCAGCACGGCAGACCCTACCCGGCACTCGACGGCCAGGGCTTCCTCGCTGGCGACCCGCGCGGCTGAACGCCGCAGTTAGAATGCGCACCCCCGCGTCCACCCTGCGTTGAGGTCTCACTGAATGTCCTTCCCCGAACGCCCCGTCCGCTCGAAGACCGGCATCGTGCTGCTCGCGCTCGGCGCGGTCATCCTGCTGTTCGTCGCGATCTTCGCCAAGAAATTCTGGCCCATGATCACGGGCAAGGGCTTCGGCGGGTTCCAGCAACCCCCGGCGTCGGTGAGCGCAGTGCTGGCGGAGTCACGCGACTGGCAGCCCTCGCTGCGCGCGGTCGCCACGCTGGAACCGGTCAACGGCGTCGAGCTCGCGACCGAGGTCGCCGGCGTGGTGAGCAAGGTCGAGTTCCGCTCCGGCGCGCGCGTCACCAAGGGCACGCTGCTGATCCAGATCGACGACTCCTCCGACCGCGCCGAGCTCGCCGGCCTCGAAGCCGACCTGGCCTATGCCAAGAGCAACCTCTCCCGCACCGAATCCTTGATCGAGCGCAACCTCGCTTCGAAGGATGGTCTCGATTCCGCGCGCACCACGCTGCAGCGCGCCCAGGCCGCGGTCGGCAGCAAGCGCGCGCTGATCGCGAAGAAGGCCATCCGCGCACCGTTCGACGGCACCACCGGCATCCGCAACGTCAACGTCGGCGAGTACGTCACCGCCGGCAAGATCATGGTCGGTCTGCAGGACCTCAAGACGCTGTTCGCCGACTTCTCGGTGCCGCAGCAGCAGATCCGCAGCCTGGCCAGCGGCCAGCCGGTGCGCATCACGATCGACGCCTACCCGGGCAAATCCTTCGACGGCCAAATCACCGCAGTGGATTCGCAGGTCGACGACGTGACCCACACGCTGCGCGCCCAGGCGACGATCGCGAACACCGAACGCCTGCTGCGCCCCGGCATGTACGCGGTGGTCGAGGCCGAGCTGCCCAAGCTCGTCGGCGTCGTGGTCGTGCCGCGGACCGCGATCACCTATTCGCTGTACGGCGATTCGGTGTTCGTGGTGCACGAGGAGAAGGCCGCGGACGGCAGCAGCGTGCTCAAGGCGAAGCGCACCCCGGTCAAGCTCGGCTTCGGTCACGACCAGGAGGTGGTGATCAGCACCGGCGTCGCCGCCGGCGACCGCGTGGTCACCGCCGGCCAGCTCAAGCTGCAGGACGGGATGGCGGTGGTGATCGCCGACGCCGCGCCGGCCGCCGCGCCGACGACCCTCCCCGTCAAGGATTGAGACGCCGAACCCGATGCGCTTCACCGACCTCTTCATCAAGCGTCCGGTCCTTTCGACCGTCGTCAGTCTCGTCATCCTGCTGCTCGGGCTGAAGGCAATCCAGGACATCGAGCTGCGGCAGCTGCCCAAGCTCGAGGCCAACACCATCACGGTGACGACCTTCTACGCCGGCGCCAGCGCCGACCTGATCCAGGGCTTCATCACCACGCCCTTGCAGCAGGTGATCGCCCAGGCCGAGGGCATCGACTACCTGACCGCCTCGAACTCGCAGAGCGTGTCGACCGTCACCGCCTACCTCAAGCTCAACTACGACCCGAACAAGGCCTTGACCCAGGTGATGGCGAAGGTTGCGCAGGTGCGCGGCCAGTTGCCGCAGGAATCCGAATCCCCGGTTATCCAGGCCTCGGCCGGCCGCGGCATCGCGCTGATGTACATCGGTTTCTACGGCGACGTGATGAGCCCAGAGCAGGTCACCGACTACCTGGTGCGCGTGATCCAGCCCAAGCTCGAGACCGTGGACGGGGTCGGCGCCGCCAATGTGTTCGGCAACCGCATCTTCGCGATGCGCATCTGGCTCGACCCGCAGAAGATGGCATCGCTCAAGGTCACCGCTGGCGAGGTCGTGGCCGCGCTGCGCGCCAACAACTTCCTGGCCGCTGCCGGCGGCACCAAGGGCACCAGCACCGCGATCAACGTCGGGGTCTCGACCGACCTGCACAAGGTCGAGGACTTCGAGCAGATCGTGATCAAGCGCCAGGACAACGACTACGTCCGGGTCCGCGACCTGGCCACCGTCGAACTCGGCTCGGAGAACTACGAGAGCTCGGTCTACTTCAGCGGCGAGAAAGCCATCTTCATCGGCATCGAGCCGGCACCCGAGGCCAACCCGCTCGAGGCCGTGGACAACGTGCGCAAGGCGATGGGCGGGATCCTCAAGGACCTGCCAGCCGGCCTGCACGCCAAGGTCGCCTATGACGGCTCGTCGTTCATCCGCGCCTCGATCGAGGAGGTCGCGATCACCCTGCTCGAGGCCGGCGCGATCGTCGCGGTGGTGATCTTCCTGTTCCTCGGCAACCTGCGTTCGGTCGTGATCCCGGTGATCGCGATCCCGCTGTCGCTGATCGGCGTCGTGTTCTTCATGTGGGCGCTGGGCTACTCGCTCAACCTGCTGACCATGCTGGCGATGGTGCTGGCGATCGGCCTGGTGGTGGATGACGCGATCGTGGTGGTCGAGAACACCCACCGGCACATCGAGGAGGGCCTCGCGCCGCTCGACGCCGCGCTGCTGAGCGCGCGCGAGATCGCCGGGCCGGTGATCGCGATGACGCTGACGCTGGCCGCGGTCTACGCGCCGATCGGCTTCCTCGGCGGTCTGACCGGCATCCTGTTCACCGAATTCGCGTTCACGCTCGCCGGCGCAGTGCTCATCTCCGGCGTCGTCGCGCTGACGCTGTCGCCGATGATGTGCTCGAAGCTGCTCCAGCCGCACGGCACCGAAGGCGGCTTCACCGAGCAACTCGATCACTACTTCGAAGGGCTCAAGGTCCGCTACCAAGGTCTGCTGCACCTGGCGATCGAGAACCGCGGCGCGGTGGTCGCGGTCACCGCGTTCCTGATCATCGGCTGCCCGGCGCTGTGGCTCACCTCGCGTGCTGAGCTCGCGCCGACCGAGGACCCCGGCTTCATGTTCAGCTTCATCCAGGCGCCGCCCGGCGTGACGCTGGCCAAGCTCGAGGAGTCCACGCGTCAGGTCAACGACGCCTTCCGCGATGTGCCCGAGCGCGAGGAGTACTTCCTGGTGCACATGGGCGCGGGCGGCGCCTTCGGCGGTGTGCGACTCAAGGATTGGCAGGACCGTGACCGCACGGCGATGCAGATCCTGCCCGAGCTGCAGCAGAAGATGAACGCGATCCCCGGCGTCAGAGTGTTCCTGCAGATTCCGCCGTCGCTGCCGGTCCCCGGCGGCGGCTTCCCGGTGCAGTTCGTGATCACCTCCGTCGCCGAGCATCGCGCGCTGGCTGAGGTCGGTCAGGAGGTCCTAGGCAAGGCGATGGCCTCGGGCAACTTCATGTTCCTCGACACCGACCTCAAGTTCGACACGCCGCGCCTGCAGCTGCTGGTGGACCGCGCCAAGGCGGCCCGACTCGGCATCCCGATGCAGGAGATCGGCGGCACGCTCGCCACCCTGCTCGGCGGCAACTACGTGTCGCGCTTCAACATGCAGGGCCGCGCCTACAAGGTAATCCCGCAGGTGCAGCAGAGCTTCCGCCTGGCGCCGGAACAGCTCGCCGAGTACTACGTGCGCGCCAGCGACGGCACGCTGGTGCCGCTGTCGAGCGTGGTGACGATCAGCACCACCACTGAACCCGGCAACCTCAACCAGTTCCAGCAGCTCAACTCGGTGACCATCTCCGGCATGGTGATGCCGGGCAAGACGCTGGGCGACGCGATCACGGCGCTGGAGGGCATCGCCGAAAGCTCCCTGCCCGAGGGCTTCGGCGTGGACTACTCGGGCCAGTCGCGGCAGTTCAAGCAGGAGGGCTCGTCGCTGACGGTCACCTTCTTCTTCGCCGTGATCATCATCTTCCTGGTGCTGGCAGCACTGTTCGAGTCGTTCCGCGATCCGTTCATCGTGCTGTTCTCGGTGCCGCTGTCGATCTGCGGGGCGCTGATCTTCATCTCGCTCGGCGTGGGCGGCGCGAGCATCAACATCTACACCCAGATCGGGCTGGTGACGCTGGTCGGCTTGATCTCCAAGCACGGCATCCTGATGGTGGATTTCGCCAACGACCTGCAGCGGCACGAGGGAATCCCGATCCGCGAGGCGATCGAGCGGGCTGCCGGCATCCGGCTGCGGCCTGTATTGATGACCACGGCGGCGATGGTGGTGGGGGTTATCCCGTTGCTGACGGCCTCCGGGGCCGGTGCCGCCAGCCGGTTCAACATCGGTCTGGTGGTCACCAGCGGCATGCTGATCGGCACCCTGTTCACCCTGTTCGTGGTGCCGACGATGTACACCCTGTTCGCGGCCCGCCACCAGGAAACGGTCGAAACTTGACGCTGAACCCGGCGGTCCGTATAAGGCGCCCTGATTCCGGCCTAAAGGACCTCCTCAGACATGGGCAACCGATCAGGCGAACTCGAAGAGTTCCTGGACGACGCCGAGGACTTCGAAGGCAACGATGCTCAGGAAGTGGACCCGGACGCCCGCAAACGGATG
>JANNEA010000068.1:0-13538 GCA_031388175.1 Gammaproteobacteria bacterium | reverse complement strand
GTGGGCCCGCTATTTCAGGTCGGCCTGCATGCGCGGCCCGGCCTATTGGAGCGCCGGGACCCACGACCCTCAGAGTTCGAACATCAACTCTTTTTCAGCCTGCGAGCGCTCGAATCCCTTCTCGCCATAGTGTTTGAAGATGACCTGCACCGCCTCATCCGCGGTTTCGACGAGCGTCATCAGGTCCGGGTCCGCGGCGTCGATCATCCCCTCCGGCACCATCCGCGCGCGCAGCCACTCCACCGCGCCTTGCCAGAAGTTGCGGTTGATCAGCACGATCGGGATGCGCGGAATCTTGCCGGTCTGCACCAGCGTGAGGATCTCCATCAGTTCGTCGAGCGTGCCGTAGCCGCCGGGCAGGCAGACGTAGGCGCTGGCGTACTTCACGAACATCACCTTGCGCGCGAAGAAGTGGCGGAAGTGCAGCGACACGTCCTGGTAGGCGTTGCCGCTCTGTTCGTGCGGCAGTTCGATGTTGAGGCCGATCGATGGGCTCCTGCCCGCGAACGCGCCCTTGTTCACCGCTTCCATCAGGCCGGGACCGCCGCCGGTCACGACCGAGAAGCCGGCGTCTGAGAGCTTGCGACCGAGCGCCTCGCCGAGCTGGTAGTAGGGCGCGCCGGGCTTGGTGCGCGCTGAGCCGAACACCGACACGGCCGGGCGCACCGGCGCCATCCGTTCGAAGCCGGTGACGAACTCGGCCATGATGTTGAACACCTTCCACGACTCGCGCGACAGCGCTTGCTCGAGCTCGGGCGTGAGCATCAGGCGATTCGGGTCGAGGCGGGGATTCATGGCAGGCTCCTGGCGGCGCCGCGTCAGCGGCGCCAGAACTCGGGCGTGAGCAGGACGATGAGCGTGTAGATCTCGAGTCGGCCGAGGATCATCGCGGCGACCAGTATCCATTTGCCGGCGTCGCTCACTGCCTGCATGTGGACGAACACCGAGCCCAAGCCCGGGCCGACGCCGTTCATGCAGGTGGCGAGGCCGGTGAAGGCCGAGACGTAATCGAGGCCGGTGGTGAGCAGCGCCAGGAACAGCACCACGAACACCACGATGTACACGCCGAAGTAGCCGAAAATCGCCTGCACCACGCGGTCGGGCACGGCGCGGCCGCCGAGCGTGACCGGCATCTCGGCGCGCGGGTGCAGGCGGCGCAGTTCGGTCCCGGTCTGGCGCACCATCACCAGCATGCGGATGGCTTTCAAGCCGCCGCTGGTCGAGCCGGCGCAGGCGCCCATGAAGCCCACCAAGATCAGCAGCATCGGCACGAAGCCCGGCCACTGGTCGAAGCCGGCCGTGGCGTAGCCGGTGGTGGTCGCCATCGAGATGTAGTTCACGCTGCCGTAGCGCAGCGCGTCGCCGAGCGAGGCGTAGGTGCCGGTGCCCCAGAGGTAGAGCGTGATCAGCGCGATCAGCGCCAGCGTGACGCGCAGGTAGAACTGGAACTCGGGATCGTTGAAGTAGTGCTTCAACGCCAGTCCGCGCCAGACCACGAAGTGCAGCGCGAAGTTCACGCCGGCCAGGAACATGAACACCGCGCCGACGTACTCGATCAGCGCGCTGTCCCAGAAGGCGAGGCTCGCGTCGTGGGTGGAGAAGCCGGCGGTGGCGATCGTGGTGTAAGCGTGGCCGATGGCGTCGAACAGGCTCATGCCCGCGAGCCAGTAGGCCAGTGCGCAGAGCACGGTCAGGCCGAGGTACACGATCCACAGCGCCTGCGCGGTCTCGCGGATGCGCGGCGTGAGCTTGTCCTTCGATGCGCCGGGCGCTTCCGCCTTGTAGAGCTGCATGCCGCCAAGGCCCAACATGGGCAGCACCGCCACCGCCAACACCACGATGCCGAGGCCGCCGACCCAGCAGATCTGCTGGCGGTAGAACAGGATCGACGGCGGCAGCGCGTCCAAGCCGGTGAGCACGGTGGCGCCGGTGGTGGAGAGGCCGGACACCGCCTCGAACACCGCTTCGGTGAACGACATCGCCGGCACCTCGGCCAGCAGGAACGGTGCGGCCGCGACCAGGCTGAGCACCAACCAGTACGCCGCGACCACCAGGAAGCCCTGACGCAGCGACAACTCGCCGCGCTCGTGCCGCGTGGGGAACCAGAACGCGAAACCGATGAGGGCGATCAGCACGGCGGCGATGAAGAACACCGGCAGTTGGCCGTCGCGATAGAGCATCGACACCAGCATCGGCGGCACGAGCGTGACGCCGTACCACATGATCAGCGTGCCAAGGATGCGACGGACCATGGGCGGATCAGCCGAAGTTCACGTCGGCCTGGAACAGGCGCTCGACCTCGGGGATGTGCGCGCTTTCGACCACGAACACGATCAGGTGGTCGTTGCTCTCGATCACGGTGTCGTGGTGCGCCATCAGCACCGCATTGCCGCGCACGATCGCGCCGATGGTCGCGCTGCGCGGCAGCGGGATGTCCTCGAGCGGGCGCCCGACCACCTTCGAGGTCTCGGCGGTGCCGTGCGCCACCACCTCGATCGCCTCGGCCGCACCGCGGCGCAGCGAGTGCACCGCGGCCACGTCGCCGGCGCGCACGTGCTGCAATAGTCGCGAGATGGTGATCTGCTGCGGCGAGATTGCCACGTCGATCTCCGAGCCCTGCATCAGGTCGGCGAAGGCCGGCTTGTTGATGATCGCCATCACCTTGGTCGCGCCGATCTTCTTGGCCAGCAATGCGGAGAGGATGTTGGTCTTCTCGTCGTTGGTGATGGCGCAGAACACGTCGGTCTCGGCCACACCCTCAGCGCGCAGCATCTCCTCGTCGGCGGCGTCGCCGGCGAGCACCACGGTCTTGGGCAGCGCCTGCGCGATCTCGCCGGCGCGCTTGCGGTCGCGCTCGATGAGCTTGACGTCGTAGGTGCCTTCGAGTGCCTGCGCCAGGCGGATGCCGATGTGGCCGCCGCCGGCGATGATCACCTTGGACACGGGCTTCTCGAGCTTGCGCAGCTCCGAGATCACGGTGCGTATGTCGCGCCGCGCGGCGATGAAGAACACCTCGTCGCCTTCCTCGATGATGGTGCCGCCCTCGGGGATGATCGCTTGGCCACGGCGGTAAACCGCCGCGATGCGGGTCTCGACGTCGGGCACGTGGTCCTTGATCACCTTGACCGGACTGCCGACCATCGGCCCGCCGAGCTTGGCGCGCACCGCGACCATGCGCACCTTGCCGTCGGCGAAATCGAGCACCTGCAGCGCGCCGGGGAACTGGATCAGGCGCCGGATGTGGTCGGTGACCAGCTGCTCGGGGCTGATGGCGAAGTCGACCGGGATGTTCTCCTGGGTGAACAGGCCCTGGCGCGTCATGTACTCGGCGGCGCGGACCCGCGCAATCTTGAACGGAGTCTTCCACAGCGCGAACGCCACCTGGCAGGCGATCATGTTCACTTCGTCGCTGTCGGTGACCGCCATGATCATGCTGGCGTCGGCGGCGCCGGCGCGGGCCAGCACGTCGGGATGCGCGGCATGGCCCTCGACCGTGCGCAGGTCGACGCGTTCGGCGAGGTCGGCGAGGAGGACGGGGTTGCGGTCGACGACCGTGATGTCGTGCCGCGCTTCCTTGGCGAGCTGGGTGGCGACGGTGGAACCGACCTGGCCGGCGCCGAGAATCAGGATCTTCATGGGTGCGGCAAGTTACGCCTGCGTGCTGCGCGCCGCAAGCCGTAGCGCGTGTTCCAGCGAACGCGTGATGCGCAACTCGTGCGCGGCGCCGCGCAGACCCACGCGCTCGAGCACCTTGCGCGGTTGGCCGTTGACGCCGGCGATGACCGTGAACACACCGCGTTTGCGCAGGTGCGTGACCGCGGCTTCGAGCGCGACCGCACCGGAGGCATCCATCATCGGCACCTCGGAGAGGTCGAGTATCACGCAGCGCACATCCGGATCGGCGACGTCGAGCGCGCCCACCGCCTTGTCGGCGGCGCCGAAGAACAGCGGTCCGCTGATGTGGAACAGCACCACGCCCGGCGGCAGCGTGACGCGCGCGCCGGGCGTCTCGCGCGTGACCGCGCGGATCTGGGTCAGGCTCGCCATGCGGCGCATGAACAGCAGTGCGGCCAGCACCACGCCCACGCCGACCGCGAACACCATGTCCACGAACACGGTGAGCAGGAAGCACACCACCAGCACCGCGACATCGCTCTTCGGTGAGAGCCGCACCAGGTGACGGATGCGATCGACCTCGCTCATGTGCCAGGCGACCAGCAGCAGCAGCGCCGCGAGCGCGGCCAGCGGCAGCATGCCGAGCAAAGGCGCGAGCGCCACCAGCACCAGCAGCACGAACAGCGCATGGACGATCGCGGCGATTGGCGTGCGCGCGCCGAAGCGCACGTTGGCCGCCGAGCGCGCCACGGCGCCGGTGGCGGCGATGCCGCCGAACAGTGGTGCGATCAGGTTGGCGACGCCGACGCCGAGCAGCTCGCCGTCGGCGTTGTGGCGCTTGCCGGTCATCGAGTCCACCACCACGGCGCAGAGCAGCGATTCGATTGCGGCCAGCAGCGCGATCGCGAACGCCGGGCCGAGCAGCTGCTTGATGACGGCGAGCGAGAGGTGGCCGCCGTCAGCCGCCCACGGCCAGGCGAAATGCGGCAGGTGTTGCGGGATGCCGGCGGTGGCGATGCCGTCGTCGAAATGGGTGAAGCGGCCGGCGATCGTCATCGGCGCGAAGTCGGGGGCGAACTTGAGCAGCGCGACGCTGACGATGGTCGCGACCGCCGCCGCCGCGAGCGGCGCCGGCACGTGCTTGAGGTGCAGGCGCGACCACGCGAGCAGCACGCCGAGCGTGACCGCGGCGACCATCACATCGCCACCGCTCCACGAGGGCAGCGCGGCCCAGACCTCAATGAGGCGCGCACCGAACTCGTCGGGGTTGCCGTCCATCTGCAGCCCGAGCAGGTCACGGAACTGGAGCGTGGCGATCACCACGGCGATGCCGGCGGTGAAGCCCATCGTCACCGGATGCGGGATGAACTTGATGAGCGTGCCCATCTTGGCGGCGCCCATCAGGATCAGGAACAAACCCGCCATGCACGAGGCGGTGAGCAGGCCGGCGAGGCCGTGCTGCACCGCGATCGGATGCAGGATCACCACGAAGGCGGCGGTCGGGCCGCTGACCGAGAGCGCCGAGCCGCCGAGCAGCGCGGCCAGCGTGCCGGCGATGATCGCGGTGTACAGGCCGTGCTGCGGCGGCACGCCCGAGGCGATCGCCAGCGCCATCGCCAGTGGCACTGCGATGATGCCCACCGACAAGCCCGCGCCGACGTCGGCGATCAGCGTCTCGCGGCTGTAGCCATGCGCCAGGCCATGCCGGAGGGCCGTGGCGAAGGGCAGAGCACGCAGGAAGCGGAGCAGGGGACGCATGGCGGGGCGCGACTCTAGGCGTGCGCCGCCGCGATATGTCATCCCTTTGAAGCGCTTGGAGTTTTCGCCGCCGTGCGGCGCGATCGCCTAGCGCAGCGGGACCAGATGCTCCGCGAACTGACGCGCGACGATGTCCCAGCCGCATTTCAGGGCGGCGGCCCGGCACACCGCGGGATCGAGCAGCAGCGCCCGCTCGACGGCGCGTTCGAGCGAGGGATCGAGCGCGCCGGTCACGCCGTCCTCGATCACGTCGATCGGGCCGGTGACCGGATACGCGGCGACCGGCACGCCCGAAGCCAGCGCCTCGAGCATCACCAGGCCGAAGGTGTCGGTGCGCGACGGGAACACGAACACGTCGGCGGCGCGGTAGCAGGCGGCGAGCGCGCCGTTGTCGCGGTAGCCGGTGAACACCACGCCGGGGTGCTCGCGCTTCAAGCGCTCGAGGTCTGGGCCGGCGCCGACCACGACCTTGCTGCCGGGCATCTGCGTGTCGAGGAACGCATCGATGTTCTTCTCCACCGCGACCCGACCGACGTACAGGCAGATCGGCCGTGGCAGATCGCCGAACGCGGAGCGGTCGCCGGGCGCGAAGCGCTCGGTATCCACGCCACGAGTCCACAGCGCGACGTTGTTGAAGCCCTTGTCCTCGAGCTCGCGTTTGACGGCGGGCGTGGGCACCAGGGTGCGCGCGCCATCGCCGTGGAAGCGACGCAGCCAGGCGTAGGTCCATGACACGGGGATCGGCGCGCGCAGCCGCAGGTACTGTGGGAACTGCGTGTGGTACGAGGTGGTGAACGACCAGCCACGCTCGCGGCAGATCGAGCGCGCCGCCTGGCCGAGCGGGCCTTCGGTCGCGATGTGCATGGTGTCGGGCGCGAAGGTGTCGAGCTCGCGCGCGAGCTTGCGTCGCGGCAGCACCGCCAGGCGGATCTCGGGGTAGGTCGGGCAGGGCAGCGAGTTGAAGCTGTCGGGCCCGATGTGGCGCACCACGTGGCCTTCGCGCTCGAGTTCGAGCCCGGTCTGGGTCAGGGTGCGGACCACGCCGTTGACCTGCGGCGTCCAGGCGTCGGTGATCACGGCGATCTTCATGCGGCTTGCTCCTCGGGCGTCGTTTCGATCTAAACGGTGCGCTGTGGCGCGAGCGTCTGCAGCACCTTCTTCTCGTCGCTCCACTGCACCAGCTGCAGCGTGCCGTCGTGGAACTCGACCAACGCGGTGCAGGACTCGACCCAGTCGCCGTCGTTGAGATAGAGGATCTCGTCGAAGTGCCGCATCGCGGCGCGATGGATGTGGCCGCAGACCACGCCATCGGCGCCGCGGCGGCGCGCCTCATGCACCAGCGCCTGCTCGAACGAGGAGATGAAGTTCACCGCGCTCTTCACCTTCTGCTTGAGGAAGCCGGCCAGCGACCAGTAGCCGTAGCCGAAGCGACGGCGGCAGGCGTTGACCACCGTGTTGAAGCGCAGCAGCAGGTCGTAGGCGTGGCTGCCGACCAGCGCCAGCCCGCGCGAATGCTTCACCACGGTGTCGAACTCGTCGCCGTGCATGATCAGCAGGCGGCGGCCGTCGGCGGTCTCGTGCATGCAGTCGCGCACGATCGCGACGTTGCCGAACTCGTGGCCGATGAAATCGCGCAGCAGCTCGTCGTGGTTGCCGGGCACGAACACCACCTTGGTGTCGTGCTTGGCCTTGCCCAGGATGGTGCGCAGCACGTTGTTGTGCGCTTGCGGCCAGTGCAGGCCCAGCGACTCGATGCTCCACAGGTCGATCATGTCGCCGACCAGGAACAGGTTGTCGCATTCGACCGAGCGCAGGAAATCGAGGAGGAAATCGGCGCGGCAACCGCGGGTGCCGAGATGGACGTCGGAGATCCACACGGTGCGGTAACGGAGCGGTCGCTTTGGGCTTGCCCCCCAAGGGGGCGCCGAAGCGGCGACCGCTGCGGCGTTCATCGGAGTTGTGCCTTGCCGTTCTTCATGGCGCGCAGCCTGCGGGGCGCGCATTGCAGCGCCGTGGCGGAACGATGACGCGGGCGTGAAACGACGCGTTAGAGGCTAGAATCGCCGCCCCACAGGAGGCTCGACGATGGCTGCCTCACCGCGCTATGCGCACACCCGCCTGCGCCAGGCGAGCGAAGCACTGGGCGCGATGCTCGACTTCGCGCATCCCGCCGACCAGGTGCTCGACCTCTATTACAAGGAGCACCGCAACATGGGCGGGCGCGACCGGCGTGAGTGCGCCGAGATCGTATACGGCGCGCTGCGCCACAAGCGGCGCCTCGCGCATTGGATCGATGCGGCGGGTTTGCCGCATGCCGATGCCCAGGCCCTGGCCGGCGCGTGGTTGCTGCACGCGGGCGCGTGGACCGGGCCGGAGCTCATCGGCGCCGGCTTCGCCTACGACTCGGCCGCGCTCGGTGCGGCGATCGCCGCGGCGCCCGCCGAGACGCTGCCCTTCGGCGTGCGCTGGTCGCTGCCCGATGCGCTCGCCACGCGCTTCCAGGCGCAATACGGCGCAGATTCTGAAGCGCTCGCCGCCATCCTGCTCGAGCAGGCGCCGGTGGACCTGCGCGCCAACCGGCTTCGCACCACGCGCGACGCGCTGGCCGAGAAGCTGCGCGCGGTGGACATCGAGAGCACGCCAATGGCGCAGGCACCCGACGGCTTGCGCCTCACCAAGCGTGCCGCGCTCAGCGGCCTGCCCGAGTTCAAGCGCGGCTTGTTCGAGCTGCAGGACGAAGGCAGCCAGTTGATCGGCGAGCTGCTCGCGCCGAAGGGCGGCGAGCGCGTGCTCGACCTTTGCGCCGGCGCCGGCGGCAAGTGTCTGCAGCTGGCGGCACTCATGGGCGATCGCGGCACCATCTGGGCCTGCGATGTGGACCCGCGGCGTCTCGGTCGCGCGAACCTGCGCATCACCCGCAGCGGCGCGACCTGCATCGCCACCCGCGAGCTGAGCGGTCTCGACGACGATTGGCTCGCTGAGCAGCGCGGCACCTTCGATGCGGTGCTGGTGGACGCGCCCTGTTCAGGTTCCGGCACGCTGCGCCGCAACCCGGATCTGAAGTGGCGCACGCTCGACTTAGCAAAGCTCAGCGTGCTGCAGCGCAAGCTGCTCGCGGCGGCGCTCGCGTTGACGAAGCCGGGCGGGCGCGTGGTCTATGCCACCTGCTCGCTGCTGCGCGAAGAGAACGAGGACATCGTGGCGGGATGCGGCGTGACGCCGGAAGAAACTTTGGTGCGACTGCCGCACCGCGAAGGCGGCGATGGGTTCTTTGCCGTGAGACTGCGGGTCGCGTGAACCAGGCGTTTCCCGTCTGGCCCCGTGTCCTGTGTTCCTTCCCCCGAGCTCGAAGACTCGCTCGAAGGGTCCCTCCCACACAGGACACGGGGCCAGACGCGACCCCACCAACCAAATAGCGACACGCAGGTTTCTTGGACCAAGTAAGGAGCCGCCTTCCCGGTGTGAGCGTCCTGATTGGTCGAAGACGCGCTCTTGCCCAGGCTCCTTTTTCCACACGGAAGGGACCCTTCGGGCGCGCTTCGCGCCCGGGGGAAGGAGTGTGGAGAAAGGAGCCTGGGCAACCGCCCGCGGCTTAGTCGATCAGGACGCTCATACAGGTAAGGCCTGCTTCTGCCTTTGCCAATTCACTCTGATCGAACGCCCGTACTGTGAAGCCAAGTGTTTTCACCTTCTCAATCGTCTTCACCGCACCGGCCGGCATCACGACGCTCCCGCCTGCCCGCAAGGCATTCGCAGCAAAGGGTTCGCCCGGGTCGATTTCGACGATGTCGAAGCGGTCGGCGAACGCCGCCGGATCCACCCAGGCGGGGTTCAGGAGCAGCGTTGCGTCATCGAGCGGCGTGACCGCGGTCTTGAGGTGCAGCGCATCGGTCACCGCGACCTTGTGCACGGTGTAGCCGAACTGCGCGGTGAGGCGCGCGAGCTGTTCGATGCCGATGTCGTCGCTGCGCGTGGAGCGCCCGGCGTAGAGGTCCTTGCCGACGCGGAACACATCGCCGCCGTCGAGCGTGCCGGTGACATCCATCAGCGCCAACGGTCGGTGCGGCGCGATCTCCTGCGCCAGCAGGCCGGCCTCGAGCCGGCGGGCTTCGTTGCCCATGCGCGGCACGATCGCGCACTCGTCGAGCACGATCGCAGCGTCCTCGACGAACACCGAGTCAGCGAGGTCGTCGCGCGCGGCCAGCGCGATCACGCGGTAGCCGAGCTCGGTGAGCAGCGCACGATAGGCGGCGTGCTGCTCGAGCGCGCGCGCGATGTCGATTGGCTGGCGCACGAGGAAGGTCAGCGCGCAGTCGGCGAGCGCGGGGCAGGGCAGGCGGGTGAGGGCGATGGGCATGTGGCCTTGGGGCCCTCAGCGGGCGTGGTAGTAGGCGAGTTCGCTCACGTCGTGATAAGCGCGGGCCTGTGCGGCAAAGGAAGTGTAGGAGTCGAAGATGCGCTTGGCGAGCGCATCCTTGGCGCCGAGCTCGGCCACCACCTCGGTCGAGTACTTCTTGAAGGCCGCGAGCACGTCGTCGGGGAAGGGCTTCACGCTCACGCCGTGTTCCTCGATCAGGCTCTTGAGCGCCACCGGATTCCGCGCGGTGTACTCGGCCAGCATGTCGTTGTTCACGATGCGGCAGGCACCCGTGACGACCGCCTGCAGGTCTGCGGGCAGCGCGTCGTAGGCGCTCTTGTTTATCAGACACTCGAGCACCGAGCCGGGTTCATGCCAGCCCGGGTAATAGCAGTGCTTGGCCACGGTGTGCAGGCCGAAGGCGAGGTCGTTGTAGGGCCCGACCCATTCGGTGGCGTCGATCGCACCGGTCTGCAGCGCGGTGAAGATCTCGCCACCCGGCAGGTTCACCGGCGTGCCGCCGGCGCGCTTGAGCACCTCGGCGCCGAGGCCGGGGATGCGCATCTTCAGGCCCTTGAGGTCGGCGACCGAGCGGATCTCCTTGCGGAACCAGCCGCCGAGCTGCACGCCGGTGTTGCCGGCGGGCTCGGGCCGCACGCCGAAGGGCGCGAACAGTTCCTGCCACAGCTCGATGCCGCCGCCCGCGTAGAGCCAGCCGTTGACCTCCTGCGCGTTCATGCCGAATGGCACCGCGCCGAAGAACTGCGCGGCCTCGCTCTTGCCCTTCCAGTAGTAGGCGGCACCGTGGCCGAGCTCGGCGGTGCCGCTCTGCACGGCATCGAACACCTCGAGCGCGGGCACCAGCTCACCGGCGCCGAACACCTTGACCTCGATGCGCCCGCCGCTCATCTGCGTGATCAGGGCCGCGAGATGTGCGGCGCCGGTGCCCAGGCCAGGGAAGTTCGACGGCCAGGTGGTGACCATCTTCCACTTCAACACTCTTGACGAAGAGGGGCCAACCGCTGCGACGCCCTCACTGCGCGAGCAGGCGCCGAGGCCGGTGGCCAATGCGGCGCCGGCGCCGAGGGTCTTCAGCAGTTCGCGCCTGTCCATGAGCGGCATACTAGACTGCAGCCCATGCGTACGCTTCACCCCGAGCTCGAGCCCTACAAGACCTTCCGCTTCGCGGTCGAGCCGCCGCACGAGCTCTATGTGGAGGAGTGCGGCAACCCTGAGGGCATCCCGATCCTGTTCCTGCACGGCGGACCCGGTTCCGGTTGCAGTCCGGTGCATCGGCGCTTCTTCGATCCGCGGCGCTATCGGGTGGTGCTGTTCGACCAGCGTGGCGCCGGGCGCTCCACGCCTCACGCGCACCTCGAGGCCAACACGACCTGGGACCTGGTCGAGGACATCGAACGCCTGCGCGAGCATCTCGGCATCGAGCGTTGGGCGGTGTTCGGCGGCTCCTGGGGTTCGACGCTGGCGCTGGCCTACGCCGAGACGCATCCGGACCGCGTCACCGGCCTGATCCTGCGCGGCATCTTCCTCTGCCGGCGCGAGGAGATCCTCTGGTTCTACCAGCGCGGCGCGCACCTGATCCGGCCCGACGACTGGGAGGGCTTCATCGCGCCGATCACGCCGGCCGAGCGCGACGACATGCTGGCGGCCTACCACCGCCAGCTCACCCATGCCGACAGCAAGGTTCGCGAGCGCGCGGCGATCGCCTGGAGCACCTGGGAGGGCAAGTGCTGCACGCTGCGCCCCGACCCCGGGTTTATGCAGCACTTCACCGAACCGGCGACCGCCGTCGCGCTGGCACGCATCGAGGCGCACTACTTCATGCACGACTGCTGGCTCGAGCCCGACGAACTGCTGCGCGACGCGGCCGCGCTCGCGGGCATCCCGGGCTGGATCGTGCACGGCCGCTACGACATCTGCTGCCCGGTGGACAACGCCTGGGCGCTGCACCAGCTCTGGCCCGAGGCGGAGTTCACGATCGTCGAGGACGCGGGCCACGCCGTGACCGAGCCGGGCATCGCCGATACCCTGCTGCGCGCGACCGACGCGCTCGCCGACCGGCTCGATCGCGGCGCATGATGGCGCCAGCATGATCGCCCTAATCCAGCGTGTGACCAGCGCCAAGGTCGAGATCGGCGGCGAGATCGTCGGCGCGATCGAGCGCGGCATCCTCGCGCTGATCGGCGTCGAGCGTGGCGATTCCGAACGCGAGGCCGAGCGCCTGATGCAGCGCGTGCTCGGCTACCGTCTGTTCCCCGATCGCGACGGCCGCATGAACCTGTGCATCGCCGAGGTCGGCGGCGGCCTGCTGCTGGTGCCGCAGTTCACGCTGGCGGCCAACACTGACAAGGGCACGCGCGCCTCGTTCACGCCGGCGGCAGAGCCGGAGGTGGGCCATCGCCTGTACGAGCACGCGCTCGAGTTCGCGCGCGCACGGCACCCGCAGGTGGAGACCGGCCGTTTCGGCGCGGAGATGCAGGTCCATCTGGTGAACGACGGGCCAGTGACCTTCCGCCTGCAGGTGGCGCCACCCGCGCCGCGCGCCCTGCCGCGTGGCGGGGCGCGCTAGACCGGCTCGCCGCCGAGTGAGGGGCGTACAATGCCGGCCCGTCACCGCAATCCTTCTCTGAATCGGAGCGCCCCATGAGCATCGGCTTCACCGAGATCCTGTTGATCCTGTTGGTCGTGGTGCTGGTGTTCGGCACCGCCAAGCTGCGCGGCATGGGCGGCGACCTCGGCGCCGCGGTGCGCAACTTCAAGCAGGCGATGAAGTCCGGCGAAGCCGACGCGACCGTTGACGACCCTACTGCCGATAAGAAGCCCGAGCCGCCGAAGCCCTGATGTTCGAAGTCGGCTTCTGGGAGCTGATACTCGTCCTGGTGTTGGTGCTGGTGGTCGCCGGCCCCGAGCGTCTGCCTGAGATCGTGCGCACGCTCGGCCGCCTGGCCGGTCGCGCCAAGGCCGTCGCTCACAACCTCAAGCAGGAGTTCGAGCGCGAGCTCGATGCCGAAGAGCTGCGGGCCATCAAGCGCGACACGGAGCAGGCGGTGCGCGAGGTGAAGGACGAGCTGCGCCGCGGGCCGCCGCCATGAGCGCGCCGGGCGCCACGCCGCTGATCGCGCATCTGATCGAGCTGCGCCGCCGTGTGCTCTACGGCGTGATCGCGATCCTGCTGCTGTTCTGCGCGCTGCTGCCGTGGAGCGAACAGTTGTTCGCGCTGTTCGCCAAGCCGCTGATGGACGCGCTGCCGGACGGCGCGCACATGATCGCGACCTCGGTCGCAGCACCCTTCCTCACACCGTTCAAGCTTAGCTTCGTGGCCGCGGTGTTCCTGGCCGCGCCGGTGCTGATCCACCAACTGTGGCGCTTCGTCGCGCCGGGCCTCTACGCCAGCGAGAAGCGGCTGGTGGTGCCGCTGCTGGTCTCGACGATCCTGCTGTTCTACTCGGGCATCGCCTTCGCCTACCTCGTGGTGTTCCCGCTGGTGTTCGCGTTCTTCATAGAGGCCGCGCCGCCGGGCGTGGTGGTGATGACCGACATCGCGTCCTATCTCGATTTCGCGCTGGCGATGTTCTTCGCCTTCGGCCTTGCCTTCGAGGTGCCGGTGGTCACAGTGCTGCTGGTGTGGGCAGGGGTGACGACGCCGGCGGGCCTGGGTCGGGTGCGTCCCTTATATTCGCCATCGAGATAGCCGACGCGTGCTGCGCCGATCGGACCCATGAAGGGCACGCCCGACAGCGTCATCGCCGCCGATGCCGCGATCATCGCAAGGATGTCGGGTTCATTCTCG
>JANNEA010000028.1:0-4052 GCA_031388175.1 Gammaproteobacteria bacterium | reverse complement strand
GCGCGACGCGCTGGACAAGCTGCAGCTCAGCGATGCGTCGCTGGTGTTCAAGCCGGAGTCAAGTGTGGCGCTCGGGTTCGGGTTCCGGTGCGGGTTTCTGGGGTTGCTGCACATGGAGATCGTGCAGGAACGGCTCGAGCGCGAGTACGGCCTGAACCTGATCACCACCGCGCCGACCGTGGTCTACGAGGTGTTGACGCTGGCCGGGGCCATCGTGGTGGTGGACAACCCGGCACGCCTGCCCGAGGCGCATTACATCGCCGAGATCCGCGAGCCGATCATCGCCGCGAACATCCTCACGCCACAGGAGTACGTGGGCGCGGTGATGACGCTGTGCCTGGAGAAGCGCGGGGTCCAGACCCGCATGCATTACGTCGGCAACCAGGTGCAGATGACCTACGAGATGCCGATGGCCGAGGTCGTGCTCGACTTCTTCGACCGGCTCAAGAGCATCAGCCGTGGTTATGCCTCGTTCGACTACGAGTTCAAGCGCTTCCAGGCCGCGCCACTGGTCAAGCTCGACCTGATGGTCAACGGCGAGACGGTGGATGCGCTGTCGATGATCGTGCACAAGGAGACGGCCTATCCGCGCGGCCGCGAGCTGTGCGAGAAGATGCAGGAGCTGATCCCGCGGCAGATGTTCGAAATCGCGATCCAGGCCGCGATCGGCGCGCACATCATCGCGCGCAGCACGGTCAAGGCGCTGCGCAAGAACGTGCTGGCCAAGTGCTATGGCGGCGACGTCTCACGCAAGCGCAAGCTGATGGAGAAGCAGAAGGAAGGCAAGAAGCGCATGAAGCAGGTCGGCAACGTCGAGATCCCGCAGGAAGCCTTCCTCGCGGTGCTGCAGACGGGCAAGAAGTGATCGACGTACCGCTCGCGCTGGTCGTGACCACCGCGGTCAGCGGTTCGATCTGGGCCGTCGATGCGCTGCGCCGCGGCGCGACCAAGCGTGCCGTCGCGGGGCTGCGCGAGCCCAAGGCGCTGGAGTACGCGAAGGCGTTCTTCCCGATCCTCGCCGCGGTGCTGGTGCTCAGGTCGTTCGTGGCCGAGCCGTTTCGCATCCCCTCGGCCTCGATGCTGCCGACGCTCGAGGTCGGCGATTTCATCCTGGTGAACAAGTACGCCTACGGCCTCAGGCTGCCGGTGCTGGATCACAAGCTGCTGGCCATTGGTTCGCCGGCGCGAGGCGACGTGGTGGTGTTCCGCTACCCGCCGGATCCAAGCCAGGACTACATCAAACGCGTGGTCGGCCTGCCCGGCGACGTCGTTGAATACCGTGACCGGGCGGTCCACATCAATGGCCAGCGGCTGCCCCAACAGAACGGGCGCGAGCGGCTCGGTGCCATCGAGCACCGCCTGCAGCTGCAGCCCTGGGTCCCGGACCAGCCCGGCCGCTGGGTCGTGCCGGCAGGACATTTCTTCGTGATGGGCGACAATCGCGACAACAGTCGCGACAGCCGGGTCTGGGGTTTCGTGCCCGAGGCCAACCTGGTCGGTCGCGCCTTCTTGGTCTGGATGAACTGGCGACCCTTCGCGTCGATGCCGCGATGGGACCGCATCGGACAACGCATCGAATGAACGCTGCATGCAGCAGGGGTGGATGATGCTGAGCAAACATGGACAGAGGGGTTACACCTTCATCGGTCTGGCATTGGTGGTCGCCGTGATCGGCTTCTTCGCGCTGATCGGCATGCGGCTGTTGCCGGTGTACATGGAGGACAACGCGATCAAGACCGCGGTGAACTCGGTCGCGGCCGAGCTGCCAGCGACGGCGTCGATTGGCGAGGCGCGCAAGGCCTTCGGCAAGCGGCTCGACATCAACAACGTCAAGGCGGTGGTGCCGGCCGACCTGGTGGTGGGCGGTGAAGGTGGCGTGCGCACAATCCTGGTCGAGTACGAGGGCCGCACGCCGTTCATCAGCAACATCAACTTCGCCATCGACTTCTACCACGAGGCCGCGCTCGGTGGTGCCGCAACACCCTGAGGCGTTCGCCGCGTCGCTCGGGCTCGCGTTCCGCGACCCGGCGTTGCTGCGCGCCGCGCTGACGCATCGCAGCGCCGGCAGCGCCAACAACGAGCGGCTCGAATTCCTCGGTGATGCCGTGCTCGGCTTGGTGATCGCGGATGCGCTGTACCGCGCGCCGCCGTCGGGCCTCCGGCCCGACGGCGGCGTCGACGACGAAGGCGCGCTGTCCCGTCTTCGGGCGAGCCTGGTCAACGAGCGGGTGCTGGCCGCGGTCGCGACCGAGCTCGGACTGGGCGATGCGCTGACGCTGGGGCCGGGCGAGCTCAAGAGCGGCGGCTTCCGGCGCGAATCGATCCTGGCCGATGCCTACGAGGCGCTGATCGGCGCGGTGTACCTCGATGCCGGCAGCGAGGCGGCGCGCGACCTGGTGCTGCGCAACTTCGCGACCCGCCTGGCGAACTTGCCGGATCCGGACGCGCTCAAGGACCCCAAGACCAGGCTGCAGGAACGGCTCCAGGGCGAGGGTCACGGGCTGCCGGAGTACAGCGTGGTGGCGATCGAAGGCGCCGATCACGCCCAGACCTTCCGCGTGCGCTGTGCGTTGCGCACGCCTGCGCTGGCCGCCGACGGCGAGGGCCGCAGCCGGCGTGAGGCCGAACAGAGCGCGGCCGCCGCACTGCTGACCATGATGACCACCCGCGAGCACGCCGATGGCTGAAGCCAGCATGAGATCCGGCCTGGTGGCGATCGTCGGCCGACCCAACGTCGGCAAGTCGTCGCTGCTCAACACCTTCGTCGGCAAGAAGGTCAGCATCGTCACGCCGAAGCCGCAGACCACGCGCTGGCGCGTGCTCGGCATCCGCAACGAGCCGGCGATCCAGTTCGTGTTCGTCGACACGCCGGGCCTGCATCGCGATACACCGCGCGCGGTCAACCGGATGATGAACAAGACCGCGACCGGAGCGCTGGCCGGCGTGGACGTGGTGCTGTTCGTGGTACACGCCGGACGCTGGACCGAGGACGACGACCATGCGCTCGCGGCGCTGGGCCCAACCGACAAAGTGATCGCGGTGGTCAACCAGATCGACCGGCTGCGCGGTCGCGACCAGATGATCCCGTACCTGCAGGAGCTCGAGGCCCGTGGTCCGTTCGCCGCAATCGTGCCGGTGTCGGCGATGACCGGCGAGAACCTCGACCACCTGCTCGACGAGATCCGCGCCCGCCTGCCCGAGGGGCCGGCGCTGTATCCGGTCGACCAGGTGAGCGACCGCGATGACCGCTGGCATGTGGCCGAGCTGATCCGCGAGCAGCTGATGCTGCGACTGGAGCAGGAGGTCCCGTATTCGATCGCGGTGACGATCGACCGCTTCGAGGAGGATGGCGGCTTGACCCGAATCGCCGCCACGATCTGGGTCGAGCGCAGCGGCCAGCAGCCGATCGTGGTCGGTCGCGGTGGCGCGCTGCTCAAGGAGGTCGGGCGTGCGACTCGCCTCGAGCTCGAGGCACGCTGGCAGCGCAAGGTGTTCCTGCAGCTCTGGGTCAAGGTGCGCGAGCGCTGGACCGACGACCAACGCGAACTGCGCGCCCTGGGGCTGGACGAGGCATGAGGGCGCGCGAGCGCGCGCTGCTCGAACCGGCGTTCATGCTGCACGGGCGTGACTGGCACAACACCAGCCGCATCGTCGAACTCTTCAGCCGGAGCCACGGCCGCATCACTTTGATCGCGCGCGGCGCCAGGCGACCGACCTCGCCCTGGCGTGCGCTGCTGATGCCGTTCCGGCCACTGCTGGTCAGCTTCACGCTGCGCGGCGAGCTTGGCTTTCTGGCCGCGGTCGAGGCGGCGTCGGCGCCGCTCGAGCCCGCCCCCGACCGCCTGTTGGCGGGGTTCTACGCCAACGAGCTGCTGCTGCGTGGCATGTCGCCGCACGACCCGCATCCCGACCTGTTCGACCACTACGGCTCCCTGCTCGCCGACCTCGCCGGTGATGAGGACGAGGCGGTGCTGCTGCGCCGTTTCGAACTTGGTCTGCTCGAGGCCTTGGGCTACGGCACGCGGCTGGACCACGACGGCACGAGCGGCGCG
>JANNEA010000024.1:0-1576 GCA_031388175.1 Gammaproteobacteria bacterium | reverse complement strand
CGCTCGGTCGACATTCCCGGCCTGCCGCCGCGACCCCTGCTCGCGCCGCTGACCGGCGGCTACCGCCGCGCGCCGGTGCTGCAAGTCGGCGCCGACATCTACTGCGACACCAACCTCATCCTGCCGGCGCTCGACCGCCTGCACCCTGCGCGCACGCTCAACGGCGAAGGCGTGGCCGCTGGCTTAGCGAGCGGCCTTGCGCGCGGCCTTGCCTTCGCGTGGGAGCGCCAGATGTGGATCCCGACGATCGGCGTGCTGGTGCACTACATCGGCGAGCACATCCCGCCCGAGTTCATCAAGGACCGCAAGGAAGGTTATCTCGGCATCGACATCAGCAAGGCCGCGATGGCGCCGCAGTTCGAACAGCATGCGCAGTTCCTGCGCGCGCAGTACGCGTGGTTGAAAGCGGCGCTCGCCGACGGCCGGCGTTTTCTTTTTGGCGATGCGCCGAGCGTTGCCGATCTCGCGTGCTGGCAGACCACCTTGTTGCTGCGCAAGAACTGCCCAGCCGAGGTGGACACGCTGCTCGGCTTGCAGCCGCTCGCGCCCTGGTACGAACGCATCGCCGCCTTCGGCCACGGCCAGCCGACGCCGCTGACGGCCGAAGAGGCCTTCGAAATTGCACGCGCCGCAACGCCCGCAGCGGTGACGTTCCTCGACCCGGACGGTGACCCCGGCGGCTTGCGCGCCGGCTGCCCGGTGACCGTAACGCCCGACGACAATGCACGCGTGCCGGTCACCGGCACCCTGGTCGCCGCGAGCGACGCCGAGGTCGTGATCGCGCGCCGCGATCCGCAGGCCGGCGAGTTGCACCTCCACTTTCCCCGCCTCGGCTTCGACGTCGTCGCGGCTTGAGCCGAATCAAGGAGCCGACATGAGCCTCGAGTCGAACAAGCAACTCTGCCGCGACTATTTCGCCGCCTTCCTGAAGCGCGACGCCGGCTGGATGGACAAGCACATCGCGCCCGGCTTCGTGCGCCATGACCCCGGCCTGCCGTTCGAGGTGCGCGGCCCGCAGGGTGTGCTGCAGCTGCACGACGCGTTGCTGCCGGCCTTTCCCGACATGAAGCTGCCACTCGAAGACTTCGTCGCCGAGGGCGAGAAGGTGCTCGTGCGCCTGCGCGTGCAGGCCACGCACACGGGCGCGTTCGGCGACATGGCGCCGACGGGGCGCAAGATCGACATCGGCGTGCTCGACCTGTTCCAGATTCGCGACGGCGTGCTGATCGAGCACTGGGCCTTGCTCCACAACCTGGGCATGTTGAAGCAATTGGGCGCGATCTCCTGAGCCGCCGTCGGAGACGAACGACATGCAACTGCTCGCCAACACCACCTCGCCTTACGTGCGCATCGTGCGCATCGCGATGATCGAGAAGGGCCTCGACGTCGAGCCGACGATCGTGGACCCCTGGGCCGACGACACGCGGCTGCGCGATGCCAATGCCGCGATGCGCGTGCCGACGCTGATCCTCGACGACGGCACGCCGCTCGCCGAGAGCCTGCTGATCGTGCAATGGCTCGAACGCACGCGCCCAGCGCCCGAGGGGTTCGGCCTGTTCGGGCGCGACGTCGCGGG
>JANNEA010000006.1:0-14626 GCA_031388175.1 Gammaproteobacteria bacterium | reverse complement strand
ACCGCGAGCAACGAGGCCGGCAGCGCGAGCTGGTGCATGTCGGCGGAGCGCAGCAGGATCGCGTGCGGCTCGGCCAGGTTCGAGGCGACCTCGTAGCGCTCGAGCGGCAGGCGCTCCAGCCCGCTGACCGCGATCTCGTTGAGGGTCTGGATCCGGAACTTCATCCGTGGGTCCGCGCGAACTCGCGCATGTAGTCGATCAAAGCTTCAACGCCGGCCATGGGCATCGCGTTGTAGAGGCTCGCGCGCATGCCGCCGACGGACCGATGGCCTTCAAGGTTGGCGAGCCCGGCGGCCTTGGTGCCGACGAGGAACGCGCGCTCGAGCGCAGCTTCCTTGTCACCCGCGGCGATCAGGAACGGCAGGTTCATCCGCGAACGCCACTCGGGCGTCACTGGGTTGCGGTAGAAGCCAGCAGCATCGATGTAGCCGTAGAGCTTTGCTGCCTTGGCGGCGTTGCGCTCGGCCATCGCCGCCACGCCACCCTGCTCCGCCAACCAGTCGAGCGTGAGCCCGAGCAGGTAGACCGAATAGGTCGGTGGCGTGTTGAGCATGCCGTCCGGAGCGGCGAGGTGGGCGCGGTAGTCGAGCATCGACGCGGTGCCCTGCGGTGCGTCGCGCAGTGCGTCCTCGCGCAGCACCACCACCGTGAGCCCGGCCGGTCCCATGTTCTTCTGTGCGCCGGCGTAAGTCACCGCGTGGCCTGCGAAGTCGAAGGGCCGCGACAGGATGCTCGAGGACAGATCGGCGACCAACGGCGCACTGGCCGGTGGCAAGGCGTGGAACTCGACGCCAGCGATGGTCTCGTTCGGCGTGTAGTGCAGGTAGGCGGCATCCGGGTCCAGCGTCCACTCGGCGAACGGCGCGACGCTGGTGAACTTGTTGGCCTTCGAATCAGTGCAGAGGCTGACGCGGCCGATGCGCTTCGCCTCCTCGATCGCCTTGCTGCCCCAATGGCCGGTGTGCGCGTACATCGCGCTGCGCCCGGCCGACAGGTTGAGCGGCACCATCGCGAACTGCAGCGAGGCGCCGCCCTGGAGGAACAGCACGCGGTGCGATTCGGGGATGCCGGCGGCGGCGCGCAACTTGCGCTCGACCTCGCGCTTGAGCGTGACGAACTCGGTCGAGCGATGGCTCATCTCCATCACTGACATGCCGCTCGCGCCATGCTCGAGCATCTCGGCACGGGCACGCTCGAGGACGGGTGTCGGCAGGGCCGCCGGCCCCGCGCTGAAGTTCCAGACGCGTGCCATCTCGATCAGACCTCTGGTTCTTCGTCCAGAGGGCCTTCGAGCGCGTCGATGCGCTCCACGCCCGACAGCTGCTCGCCGTCGGCGACGCGGATCAACCTGACACCCTGGGTGTTGCGGCCGACCACCGAGACCTCGGCGGCAGGCACGCGCACCAGAGTCCCGGCATCGGAGATCAGCATCAGTTCGTGCGCCTCGCCAACCTGGATCGCGCCGACCACCGCGCCGTTGCGCTCGGTGGTCTGGATGGAGATGACGCCCTGACCACCACGGCCCTGCACCGGGTAGTCAGCGACCGGCGTGCGTTTGCCGTAGCCGTTCGCCGTCGCGGTGAGCACGAAGACATCGTCTGCTGGAGGCGCCGCCGCATCCACGGCGGCGCTCGCAGCGATGATGATCAAGCCCACACAGCGCTCGCCCTGGCTGAGCTTGATGCCGCGCACACCAGTCGCGGCGCGGCCCATCGGCCGCACCTCGTCCTCGCCGAAGCGGATCGACTTGCCGTTGCTGGCGAACAGCATCGCGTCGCTGTGGCCATCGGTGATCGCCACGCCGACCAGGCGATCCTCGGCCCGCAGCTCGACCGCGATGATGCCGCTCGGCCGCGGCCGCGAGAACTCAGCGAGCGAGGTCTTCTTCACCACGCCAGCCGATGTCGCCATGAAGACGAAACGGTCCTCGGTGTACTCGCGCACCGGGAGGATCGCAGTGATGCGTTCGCCGTCGGCGAGCGGCAGCAGGTTCACGATCGGGCGGCCACGCGCCTCGCGACCCGCCAACGGGATCTGCCAGACCTTGAGCCAATACACGCGACCGTGGTCGGAGAAGCACAGCACTGTGTCGTGGGTGTTGGCCACGATGAGGCGCTCGACGAAATCCTCGTCCTTGACCCGGGTCGCGGTCTTGCCACGGCCGCCGCGTCGCTGCAGCCGGTACTCGGTGACCGGTTGCGACTTGGCGTAACCCGCGTGCGATAGCGTGACCACGACGTCCTGTTGCTCGATGAGGTCGGCGATGGTGAGATCGGTGCCGTCGTGCACGATCTCGGTGCGGCGCGCGTCGGCATACTCGTCGCGGATGGCGACGAGTTCGGCGCGGATCACCGCCATCAGCTTGGTCGCGTCGGCCAGGATCGCGCGCAGCTCGGTGATCAGGGTGAGCAGCTCGCCGTACTCACCGACGATCTTGTCCTGCTCGAGACCGGTCAGGCGCTGCAGCTTGAGGTCGAGGATCGCCTGCGCCTGCGCTTCCGACAGGCGGTAGCCATCGCCCTGCAAGCCGAATTCGGGCGCCAGACCATCAGGCCGCGAGGCCTCGGCGCCGGCGCGCGCCAGCATGTCGCGCACGATGCCCGGCCGCCAGCTGCGGCCGAGGATGCCGGCCTTGGCCTCGGCAGGTCCCGGCGAGCTCTTGATCATGACGATCATCTCGTCGATGTCGGCCAGCGCCACTGCCAGGCCTTCCAGCACGTGGGCCCGTTCGCGCGCCTTGCGCAAGTCGTGGATCGTGCGACGCGTCACCACCTCGCGGCGGTGGCGGATGAAGGCCTCGAGCAGCTGCTTCAGGTTCAGCACGCGCGGCTGGCCGTCGACCAGCGCCACGCAGTTGATGCCGAACACCGTCTGCAGCGCGGTCTGCTGGTAGAGGTTGTTGAGCATCACCTCGGCGTTCTCGCCCTTGCGCAGCTCGATCACCATGCGCAGACCGTCCTTGTCGGACTCGTCGCGCAGCTCGGTGATGCCCTCGAGCTTCTTCTCCTTCACCAGCTCGGCGATGCGCTCGAGCAGCCTGGCCTTGTTGACCTGGTAGGGGATCTCGCTGACCGCGATGCGCTCGCGGCCGTTCTTGGGATCGGTCTCGACCTCGGCCCGGCCGCGGATTACGACGCGGCCGCGGCCGGTGTGGAAAGCCTCGAGGATCCCGCGGGCGCCGTGGATGATGCCGCCGGTCGGGAAATCAGGCCCCGGGATGCGCTCCATCAGCTGCGGGATCGTCAGCGTCGGGTCGTCGATTAAGGCGACGCAGGCCTCGACCACTTCGCGCAGGTTGTGCGGCGGGATGTTCGTCGCCATGCCGACCGCGATGCCCGAACTGCCGTTGACCAGCAGGTTCGGCACCCGGGTCGGCATCACTGTCGGCTCATGCTCCGACTCGTCGTAGTTCGGCGCGAAGTCGACCGTGTCCTTGTCGATGTCGGCGAGCAGCTCGTGGGCGAGCTTCGACATGCGCACTTCGGTGTAGCGCATCGCCGCCGGCGCGTCGCCGTCGACCGAACCGAAGTTGCCCTGGCCGTCGACCAGCACGTAACGCATCGAGAACGACTGCGCCATGCGCACCATGGTGTCGTAGACCGCGGTATCGCCGTGCGGGTGGTACTTGCCGATCACGTCGCCGACGATGCGCGCCGACTTCTTGTAGGGCTTGTTGTACTCGTTGCCGAGCTCGCGCATCGCGTGCAACACGCGGCGGTGCACCGGCTTCAGACCATCGCGGACGTCCGGCAACGCGCGGCCCACGATCACGCTCATGGCGTAATCGAGATAGCTCTGGCGCATCTCGTCTTCGAGGTTTACCGGGGAGATTTCGCGGGCGATCTCAGCCATCGATTACGGGTCCGTTGAAGGGACGAAATCCTAGCACAGGACCCGCTTAAAAGTCCTAAGTAATCAGCAAGTTGCGTGTCAATCCGCCTCATGGAGCGCGGTGTGGAAAAGCGCCGCCATCCGGGTCCGATCTGGCGCTTCGATGACCCCCCGCTCCGTCACCAGTACGTCGATCAGTCGGGCCGGCGTCACGTCGAAAGAGGGATTCGTGAACGCGATGCCGGCCGGCGGTGCCTTCGCGCCCGTCGCGCGCCAGATCTCTTCGCCGCCACGGTCTTCGATCGGGATCGCTGCGCCATCGGCCGTGGCCATGTCGACCGTGCTGCTCGGGGCGACCACCATCACCCTCGCGCCGAGCGTGCGGGCGACCAGCGCGAGACCCAGGGTCCCGACCTTGTTCGCCACGTCACCGTTGGCGGCGATACGGTCGGCACCGACCAACAACCAGCTGATGCCGACGCGCTCGATCAGATGCGCTGCCGCACTGTCCACGACCAGGGTCACCGGGATGCCCTCGCGCGCGAGTTCCCATGCGGTCAGGCGCGCACCCTGCAACCACGGACGGGTCTCGGTCGCGTAGACCCGCTCGATCCTGCCCTCCGACCACGCGGTCCGGACCACCCCGAGTGCCGTGCCATGACCACCGGTGGCCAGAGCCCCCGTGTTGCAATGGGTCAGCACGCGGCTGCCGGCCGCGAGGTAGGCCGCGCCGAGGCGTGCCATCGCCACGTTCTGCGCCCGGTCCTCGGCGTGGATTCCGCGCGCCTCAGCCTCGAGCGCTTCACGTGGGTCGAGGCCATGCTGGTCCGCGACCCGGCGCATCCGGTCGAGCGCCCAAGCCAGGTTGACCGCGGTCGGCCGTGCAGCGCCAAGCTCGGCCAGCGCCTGGTCCCAACATGGCCGTGCTGGGCCGGGTTCAGCCCAGCAGATTCGGGCCGCCAAGACCGCGCCGTAGGCCGCGGCGATACCGATCGCAGGCGCACCGCGTACCGCCATCGCCCGGATCGCGGCGGCGACCTCGGCCGCATCGGTCGCGAGTACCCAGGCTTCGGTTCCTGGAAGCTGGCGTTGGTCAAGGATGCGCAGGCCTTCGGGGCCGAGGACCAGCGGTTCGAGCGCTCGAGCGGAGGGGCGCGGCATCGGGTTTGCCTATGAATCCAGAGAAATCAGTAGGTTGTGATACATTACAGCGCGATCGAATCGCTAGGAAACGCTGGGAACGCCTCGGACCGCGGAACTGATGACCCGAAACTTCGTCACATTGTCGGCGCTCCTGCTCATCGCGACCAGCCCCGCGTTCGGTGCCGACGCGCCGTCGGGCTCGCATGACTCGCAAGGCAACGCCATCAGAAGCACCAGCGGATCCTGCGTCGGTTCGACCGGAGGCAGTTCGAAGGAACCAGGCTGCGCCAAGTCGCAGCCGCGCCAGACGTTCCGCATCCTGCAGGGCATGATCCCGCAGCCGACCGTTACCTACACGCTGCCGCCGCCCGCGCCCGCGGCCGAGACGGTACAGATCGCGTTGAAGCAACCGTGGGAGGTGGGCAGCGCGATGCTCACACCGACCCAGCGCGAAGAGCTCTACCAGGTGATGACACGGCTCGAAACCTACCGACTCATCGACGGCTTCGAGGTCGTCACCTACCCGAGCATCGCCAAGGACGCCGCGTTCAACCGCAAGCTTGCCGAGAAGCGGGCCAGCACGCTCGCCAGTTTCCTCGCCTCGGTCGGCATCCCTCCCGGCCAGATCGTCTCGCGCATCGCCGATCCGGCAGCCGCCGCGCGCTCCGAACTCAACGTGACCGTCCGCGGCCGGCGCTGACGTTCCCGCATCACGACGCGCGCGGCAACGGAAGCTGCTTTGGAGCGCATCGACTCGCTGATCCACGCCCGCTGGGTGTTGCCGATCGAACCCCTCGGCGCCGTGCTCGACAATCATGCGGTCGCGCTGAGTGACGGACGCATCGTCGCCGTGCTGCCCTCCGCGGACGCTGACGCGCGCTTCACCGCCGAGCGCACGCTGCGGCGTGACCAGCACGTGCTCATGCCGGGCCTGGTGAACGCGCACACCCATCTGGCGATGAGCCTGCTGCGCGGTCTGGCCGACGACCTCCCGCTCGAGCGCTGGCTCAGCCAGACCATCTGGCCGGCCGAGGCGCGCTGGGTGAGCCACGATTTCGTCCGCGACGGCGCCGAACTCGCGCTGGCGGAGTGCATCCGCGGCGGCATCACCTGCATCAACGACATGTACTTCTTCCCCGACGCGACCGCGCGTGCCGCGCTCGATGCCGGCATGCGCGCGAGCCTCGGCCTGGTGGTGCTCGACTTCCCCACCGCCTGGGCGGCCACGCCCGATGAGTACCTGGCCAAGGGCCTCGCGGTGCGAGATGCACACGTCAACGACGCCAAGCTGTCGTTCATGTTCGCGCCTCACGCACCCTATTCGGTGAGCGACGCCAGCTTCGAGCGCATCCGCGTGCTCGCCGCCGAGCTCGAGATGCGGATCCACTGCCACCTGCACGAGACCGCCGGCGAGCTCGCGGCGGCGGTGGCCAAGGACGGGCGGCGACCGCTCGCGCGGCTCGACGCGCTCGGCGTGCTCGGCCCCGACCTGCTCGCGGTGCACATGACCCAGCTCACCGACGCCGAGGTCGCGCTCTGCGCCGAGCGCAGCGTGAGCGTCGCGCATTGCCCCGAATCGAACCTGAAGCTCGCCAGCGGCAACTGTCCGGTCGCCGTACTGCAGGCCGCCGGCGTCGGCGTCGCGCTCGGCACCGATGGCGCAGCGAGCAACAACGACCTCGACATGTTCGGCGAGATGCGCAGCGCGGCGCTGCTGGCCAAGTCCGTGGCCGGCGATCCGACCGTGCTGCCCGCGCACTCGGCGCTGCGCATGGCCACGCTCGATGGCGCCCGCGCACTCGGCCTGGGTGACGCGATCGGCTCGCTCACTCCTGGGAAATGGGCCGACTTGATCGCGGTGGACCTTGGCGGGATCGAGCAGCAGCCGGTCTACGACGTGGCGTCGACGCTGGTCTACGCGACCGGCCGCGAGCGCGTGACCGACAGTTGGGTCGCCGGCCAGCCCCTGCTGCGCGACCGCGCCCTGCTCACGCTCGACGAGGCCGCGCTGATCGCGCGCGCCGGCGAGTGGCGCGCACGGATCCGCCCGTCATGAACGCTGCGACCCGCAATGCCGATCCTGCCGAGCTCGCAAAGTTCGAGGCGCTGGCGGCGCGTTGGTGGGACCCGGAGTCCGAGTTCAAGCCGCTGCACCAGATCAACCCCTTGCGGCTCGACTGGATCGACGCGGCGGTCGGTTTGGCGGGCAAGCGTGTGCTCGACGTCGGCTGCGGCGGCGGCATCCTGGCCGAGAGCATGGCGGCGCGCGGCGCCGAGGTCACCGGCATCGATCTCGGCGAAGCACCACTGGCGGTCGCCAGGCTGCACTTGTTGGAAAGAGGCGCGCAGGACGCGCTCCGCGTCGAGTACCGCAACATCAGCGTCGAAGATCTCGCCGCAGCGCAGCCTGCGGGTTTCGACCTGGTGTGTTGCATGGAGATGCTCGAGCACGTGCCAGACCCGGCATCGGTAATCGCGGCCTGCGCGACGTTGGTGCGCCCGGGCGGTGCGGTGTTCTTCTCCACCATCAACCGCAATCCAAAGGCCTTCGCCTTCGCCATCCTCGGTGCCGAATACCTGCTTCGCCTGCTGCCGCGCGGCACGCACGAGTACGCGAAGTTCATCCGGCCCTCCGAGCTCGAAGCCTGGGCGCGTGCGGCGGGTCTCGCCGTGGCGCAGGCCACCGGCATGCACTACGAGCCGATCGGCGGGCGCTACCGCCTGGGACCGGGGCTCGACGTGAACTACCTCATGCGCTTCAGCAAGCCGGCTGCGGGCTGACGGGCGATGCACCTCGTCCTGCTCGACCTCGACGGCACGCTGGCCGACACCGCCCCCGACCTCGGCGGCGCACTGAACGCGCTGCGGGTCGAGCGCGGCCTCGCCATGATCGACATGCGCCCGCTCACCGCCGCGATCGGCCGCGGCACGCCGGCGATGCTCGAAGCCGCGTTCGGCATCGCGGCCGACGCTGCGGAATTCGCCCCGTTGCGTGCGCGCTTCCTCGATCTCTACGCGGCGCGGGTCGCCGACGAGACCCGGCTGTTCCCCGGCATCGACGACCTGCTCGACGAGATCGAATCGCGTGGCCTGAGCTGGGGCGTGGTCACCAACAAACCGCAGCGCTTCACCGACCCGCTGCTCGACGCGCTCGGGCTGGCCAAGCGCGCCGCCTGCGTGGTGTCCGGCGACACGCTGCCGCAGCGCAAGCCTGACCCGGAACCCCTGCTGCACGCCGCGCGCCAGGTGGCCGCCGACCCCAAGCACTGCGTCTACGTCGGCGACGCACAGACCGACGTCGACGCTGCCAATGCCGCCGGCATGCGTGCGCTGGTTGCGGGCTGGGGCTACATCGGTGCCGAGGACACACCTGCGCGCTGGGGCGCAGCGGCGGTATTGGCTGCACCCAAGCACCTCGGTTCGTGGTTGCTGGTGCACGGCGGCACGGCGCAGGATTGACGCGTGGAGTACCTCGTCGCCCTCGTCGCGTTCCTCATCGGTGCCATCGGCAGCTTCGTCTACGCACGGCAGCAGGCCGGTGCGTCACTGGAGCTGCTGCGCACGCAGTTCAAGGCCGATGCCGCCGAGGCGCTGAAGCAGAACAACGAATCGTTCCTGACCCTGGCGCGGCAGTCGCTCGAGCCGTTCCAGGAACGCGCGTCGAACGAGTTGAAGCGCAGCGAGCTGAACGTCGAGAACACCGTCAAGCCGCTCAAGGAAGCGCTGGCGCGCGCCGAGTCCCAGATTGCCGCGCTCGAGAAGCAGCGCGCCGAGGCCTACGGCAGCCTGCTGGCGCAGGTGAAGCAGATGCAGGACGGTCAGGCGCTGCTCGGCAGCGAGACGCGCAACCTGGTCAGCGCGCTGCGCCGACCCGAGGTCCGCGGGATGTGGGGCCAGAACACGCTCAAGCGCGTCGTCGAGCTCTCGGGGATGGTCGAGTACTGCGACTTCGAGCAGGAGGTCAGCACCGCCGACGCCGCGCTGCGTCCCGACATGATCGTGCGCATGCCAGGCAGCCGCGAGATCATCGTCGACGCCAAGGCGCCGCTCGATGCGTTCCTGGACGCGCACGAAGCGCGCGATGATGCGTCGCGCGAAGCGGCGCTGGTCCGTCATGCGCGCCAGCTGCGCGAGCGGATGAAGAACCTGTCGAGCAAGGAATATGCGAAGCAGTTCAAGGCCAGCCCTGACTTCGTCGTGCTGTTCGTCCCCGGCGACCAGTTCCTCGCGGCCGCCTACGAACGCGATCCTGCGCTGCAGGACGACGCGCTCCGCAACAAGGTCGTGCTCGCCAGCCCGAGCAGCCTGATGGCGCTGCTCAAGGTCATCGCCTACGGCTGGCGCCAACAGCAGCTCGCCGAGAACGCCGAACAGATCCGCGGCATCGGCGCCGATCTCCATGCGCGCTTGGTGGTCTTCGCCGAGCACCTCGCCGACGTCGGCAAGGCGCTCAACAAGGCGGTCGGCAGCCACAACGCTGCCATCGGTTCGTTCGACACGCGGCTCGCCCCGGGCGCGCGCAAGTTCACCGAACTCGGCGTCGACGGCAAGACAGTCCTGCCGAAGCTCGAACCCATCGAGCAGCTCGCCCGCCCGCCGCGCGACCCCGACGCCGAAGACGCGTGATCCCCGACGCCTATTGCGCCGACCGCGTGCGCGCCGTCGGCGGTGACCCCGAACTCATCGTGCGCTTCGCGCCCGCGGCGCAGCGCGCGACGCTGTTGGCGCTCGCCGCGCTGCGCGCCGAGCTCGAGCATCTGGTCGAACAGCAGCACGATCCGACGGTCGCGTCGGCGAAGATCGCCTGGTGGCGCACCGAGCTGTTCGGCTTCGCCGAAGGGGCCGCACGCCATCCCGCGACGCGCGCGTTGCTCGCTGCCGACCTCGACCGCGCCGCTGCAGGCGCCGCGATGCTGGCGTTCAGCGTCGGGCTCGAGACCGAGCTCGCCGGGCGCAGCGCGCTCGAGCCCGCCGACTGGCGCGCCCTGCTCGTCGCCCGCAGCGGCTGGGCGGCGGCGCTGGTCGCCGCGGGACGCGCGGCGCTCGATCCCGCGACGCTCGCGGCGCTCGGCACAGCGCTTGCCGAGCTGGAGCTGCTGGCCACTCTCGGCCGCAGGCTCGCTACGGCCAGGCCCGCGCTCGACCTAGGCTGGGGCTTGCCACAGGGCGCCTTCGCCGATCGCAGCGATGACGCGCTTGGGCTGGTGAGCACGCGGGCCCAAGTCGCCGGCGCAACGCTCGCAGTGCATCGAGCCTCAGCCACCGCGATACCGCCGCTCGGGATCGCCTGCGCGCTCGGCGCGCGCCGCGCTCGACGCCTCGCTGCCGATCCGGACCTTGCATGGCAGCGTGAACCGCGGTCGAGCGTCGGCGGGGTGTTCACCGCTTGGCGCGCCGCACTTTGACCCAACCCAGGATCACGCGATGACCAAGGCCATCCCCGCGAACTACACGCCAGCCAGCGATGCGCTGAAGGACCGCGTGATCCTCGTCACCGGCGCGGGCGCCGGCATCGGCCAAGCGGTCGCAATCGAATGCGCGCGACGCGGCGCCACCGTGGTGCTGCTCGGCCGCACCCAGGCCAAGCTCGAAGCCACTTACGATGCGATCGAGAAGATCGACGCGCCGCGCGCCGCGATCCTCACGCTCGACCTCGGCGCGTCGACGGTGGCCGAGTTCGTCGGCGTCGCGGAATCGTTGCACCGCGAATACGGGCGGCTCGATGGCCTGGCCCACATCGCCGGCGTGCTGGGCGTGCGCACGCCGCTCGACCACTACGACGCGAAGGTCTGGACGCAGGTGCTGGCGGTGAACCTGACCGCACCATTCCTCCTGACCCAGGCCCTGCTGCCGGTGTTGCGCAAGGCGCGATCGCCGTCGGTCGTGTTCACGTCGAGCGGCGTCGGCCACAAGGGCCGCGCATTCTGGGGCGCCTACGCGGTATCGAAGTTCGGCTTGGAAGGCCTGATGCAGGTCTGGGCCGACGAGTGCGATGGCGGCACAGCACCCGTGCGGATGAACTCGCTCAACCCTGGCCCGGTGCGCACGCAGATGCGGCTCGAGGCCTACCCCGGCGAGGATCGCGATGCACTGGCCACGCCGGACGCAGTCGCACCAGGGTTCGTCTACTTGTTGGGTCCGGCCTCTGGCGACGTCACGGGCAAAGCGTTCGAACTCGAGCGTCGCGCCTAGCGGTAGCGAAGCCTGAACGTCAGCCTGGATAGAGACTCCAGCGATTTCCAGTGCTTCACGAACGCATCCATCTCGACCCGAACGGCTTCCTGCTCGCTCTCTGAGATGAAGTCGCGCCCACGCGCCTTCATCTCTTCCGTCGCCTCGCAGGTCTTGGAGAGCCGCGGCCAGACCATGATCCCGCGATCGTTGTAATCGACCTTCAGCCCGACGATCAGCCCGCGAGGCTCGAGAAGAGGGTAATAGTTCCCATCATTAACGGTTAAGACGTCGTCACGATGTCGAACGATGGTGGTCGATATGCGCGCGAGCTCGGTGTGCAGCGCCGCAAGCGCTCTCTCCTTGTGCCTCGCGGAGACGGAGACCCACCAGCGTGCCGGGCAGGGCTGGATCATCGTGATGGTGGCCGCGGGCGCGGGCACGGTCGAGAACGCGACCACGGCACAAGCCAGGAGTGCGAGCAGCGGCGTACGCATGCGCAAGCTAACGCGCGCTCGGGCCGCTGCGCCCCTGCAGGGGCGGTGAAACACCGATCGCCGCGATCAACTCGGCGACCTCTTCGGCCTCGAGCTCGCGCACCATGCCGCGCTTGAGCCAGGCGTCGAGCTTGATCGGTCCATAGCGCACGCGCATCAGGCGCGAGACCGAGATGCCGACCAGCTCGAACATGCGCCGCACCTCGCGGTTGCGGCCTTCCTTGATCACCACCTGGTACCAGTGGTTGACACCCTCGCCGCCGACATCGGTGAACGACTCGAACTTCGCCGGCCCGTCGTCGAGCATCACGCCGTTCGCCAGCCGCTCCAGCGAGACCGGCGCGACCTTGCCGGCGACGCGCACTGCGTACTCGCGCTCGAGCTCGTGCTTCGGATGCATCAACTGGTTGGCGAGCGCGCCGTCGTTGGTGAACAGCAGCAGGCCCGAAGTGTTGAAGTCGAGGCGCCCGATCGAGATCCAGCGGCTGCCGCGCAGGCGCGGCAGCTGCTCGAACACAGTGGCACGTCCTTCCGGATCGTGGCGCGTGGTCAGCTCGCCGAGCGGCTTGTGGTAGGCGATCACGCGCCGTTCGACCTCGGTGCGGTCGCGGATGCGGATCGGCTTGCCGTCGAGCGCGAAACGGTCGGTCGGCAGCGCGCGGGTGCCGAGCGCGACCGGGCGGCCGTCGCGCGTCAGGCGCCCTTCCACCATCCAGCGCTCGATCTCGCGGCGCGAACCGACGCCGGCGTCAGCGAGCAGTTTCTGCACGCGCTGCGGACCGAGGTCCACCGGCGGCGGGTAGGCCGCGGGAGCCGGTGCGGGCGCTACGGCCGGCGCCGCGCTGGTTGCGCCGCGCCGAGGACCCGGCTTCAAGCCGGCGTTCGTGCTGAGCCGCGCGGCCTGCTTCAGCCCGGCGGACGTCGTGACCGGCGCCGTGATCCGCGCGGTGCGCTTGCGCAGTTTCGGCCCGACGCGCGGCGTCTCGCGGAACCCGGGACGCGATGCCTTGTCGCCACCGGGCTTGGGCTTCGGCTTCGCACGCTTGGGTCCCAGCGGAGCTTCCGACGCGGCCGGGCGCCGCGGCGCAGCACGCTCCGACGGCAGCTTGCCGCGGCGACCGGCGTCAGTGCCGGGTCGGCGAGGGGGTTTTCCCTTCGTCCGCATCGCTCTCTTCCTCGCCATGCCGCAGCGTCGCCGGCTCCTCCATCATCTCGACCGCTGCAGGAGCGGGCGGAACGTCATCGCCGAACGGCAGCTCGGGCGTGATCGCATCGATGTCGCGCAGCTCGGCAAGCGTCGGCAGCTCATCGAGGCTCTTGATGCCGAAGTAGTCGAGGAACTGCTTGGTGGTGCCGTACATCGCCGGCCTGCCGGGCACGTCGCGGTGGCCGACGATGCGGATCCACTCGCGGTCGTGCAACGTCTTCATGATCGAGGTGCTGATCGAGACCCCGCGCACGTCCTCGATCTCGGCGCGCGTGATCGGCTGGCGATAGGCGATCAGCGCCATGGTCTCGAGCAGCGCGCGTGAGTAGCGCGTCGGGCGCTCCTCCCACAGCCGCTGGACCCACATCGCGAGCACAGCGCGGACCTGGATGCGGAAGCCGGACCCGACCTCCTTGAGCTCGATCGCGCGGTCGGCGTAGTCCTTGGCCAGCTGGTCGAGCGCCTTGCGCAGCTGCTGCGGATCAGGGCGCTCGTCTTCGCTGAACAGCACGCTCAGCTGATCGAGCGTGAGCGGCCGGCCGGCCGCGAGCAGCGCGGCTTCGACGATGTCCTTCACTTTCTTTTGGTTCATCTGCGTCTCGCTAGGAGAAATCCGGCTCGGGCTGATTGAAGTCGATCTCGACCGGCTCGCCACGGCCAGCCCTGAGGTGCATCGGCGCATAGGGTTCCGCCTGCACCAGCTCCAGCAGCTGCTCCTTGAGCAGCTCGAGGATCGCGAGGAAGGTCACGACCACGCCGACCCGCCCCTCGCTGGGATCGAACAGGGCGCTGAAGTCATGGAACTCGCCGTCCTGCACCAGCGCCAACACGTCGGACATCCGCTGCCGCACTGACAGCGGCTCGCGCTGCACGTGGTGGGTCTGGAACATCTCGGCGCGCTGCAGCACGTCCTTGAACGCCAGCAGCAGCTCCTTGAGCGAGACCTCGGCGGCCAGCCGCACGACCTTGCGTTCGCCGGCGTCGGCCGAGGCCTGCCACACGTCGCGGCCCTCGCGCGGCAGCGCGTCGATGTCCTCGGCGGCCTGCTTGTAGCGCTCGTACTCCATCAGGCGACGGATCAGTTCCGCGCGCGGGTCGGCCTCCTCGGCCACGTCGCTCGGCGGCTTGGGCAGCAACATGCGCGACTTGATCTCGGCCAGCATCGCCGCCATCACCAGGTACTCGGCGGCGAGCTCGAGCCTGAGCTCCTTCATCACCTCGATGTACTCCATGTACTGGCGCGTAATCTGCGCGATCGGGATGTCGAGGATGTCGAGGTTCTGGCGCTTGATCAGATAGAGCAGCAGGTCGAGCGGACCCTCGAAGGCCTCGAGGAAGACCTCGAGCGCATCGGGCGGGATGTAAAGGTCACGCGGCAGCTGGCTCAGCGGCTCGCCCTGGATGATGGCGAACGGCATCTCGGCCTGGACAGTCGGGTCGATTGGGTCGGTCATCGTTGGTGTCCGAGGCCCATCGCGTCGCGGACCTCCTCCATCGTCTCACGCGCCGCGTCACGCGCGGCAGCACAGCCCGCCTCGACCACCTCGCGCACGCGTTCAGGTTTCGCATCGTAGCTGGCCGCGCGGACGCGCATCGGTTCGAGCTCACGGTTGATCGCGTCGATCACCGGCTTCTTGCACTCGAGGCAACCGATGCCAGCGCTGCGGCAACCCTGCTGCACCCAGTCCTGGGTCGTGGCATCGGAATAGATCTTGTGCAACGGCCACACCGGGCACTTCTCCGGCTCGCCCGGATCGGTGCGACGGACCCGCGCCGG
>JANNEA010000195.1:0-8403 GCA_031388175.1 Gammaproteobacteria bacterium | reverse complement strand
CCCCAAGGCGCTGGTCGATTCCGAGCGCATCCTGACCCAGCTCAAGGTGGAGGGCTACGAAGTGGTGCCCAGCTACGGCGAGGCCGACGTGGTGGTGGTGAACACCTGCGGCTTCATCGATTCCGCGGTGGCCGAGTCGCTCGACGCAATCGGCGAGGCGCTGGCCGAGAACGGCAAGGTAATCGTCACCGGCTGCCTCGGCGCACGCGAGAAGCTGATCCGCGACGCGCACCCCGGCGTGCTCGCGATCACCGGCCCGCAGGATTACGAAGGCGTGATGAAGGCGGTGCACGCGCAGTTGGCACCCCCGCCGCGCAACCCCTACCTCGACCTGCTGCCTGCCTCAGGCATCAAGCTCACGCCGCGCCACTACGCGTATCTCAAGATCGCCGAAGGCTGCAACCACTCCTGCACCTTCTGCATCATCCCGGATCTGCGCGGCAAGCTGCGCTCGCGCGGCGTGGCCGACGTGCTGCGCGAAGCCGAAAAGTTGGTGAAGGACGGCGTGAAGGAGCTGCTGGTTGTCTCGCAGGACACCTCGGCTTACGGCGTGGACATCAAGTACCGCAGCGAGTCCTGGCGCAACACCGACTACGCGACCTCGATGCTCGACCTCGCCAAGGGCTTGGGTGAGTTGGGCGTGTGGGTGCGCATGCACTACGTGTATCCGTACCCGCACGTGGACAAGATCATCCCGCTGATGAGCGCGACCCCCGGCGCCGGCAAGATCCTTCCTTACCTCGATGTGCCGCTGCAGCACGCGAGCGCCTCAGTGCTCAAGGCAATGAAACGCCCGGCCGGTGGCGCGAAGGCACTCGATCGCATCCGCGCTTGGCGCGCCGAATGTCCCGACCTCACAATCCGCAGCACCTTCATCGTGGGCTTCCCCGGCGAGACCGACGCCGACTTCGACGAACTGATGCAGTTCATCGACGAGGCCGAGCTCGACCGCGTGGGCTGCTTCACCTACTCGCCGGTCGAGGGCGCACGCGCCAACGCGCTGCCCGGGATCGTGCCCGACGAGGTCGCGAGCGAGCGCCATCGGTTGTTCATGGAGAAGCAGGCCGAGATCAGCCGCCGGCGCCTCGCGCGCTTCAAGGGTCGCGAGCTCACCGTGCTCATCGACCAGATCTTCGACGAGTCGTCTGGAGGGGGCGCGATCGCGCGCTCCTTCGCCGATGCCCCGGAGGTGGACGGCGTGGTGCGCGTGTCGAGCAAGGGCCTCGACCCCAAGCAGCACCGCCCCGGCCAGTTCGTGCAGGTGAAGGTGACTGGCAGCGACCACTACAATCTGGCGGCCAAGCTCGTCTGAGACGCGCGTCACGCTTCGTCGAAAGCCGGGTGGCATACTGCCTCCGAACCCCATCTCCCCGCGTAGCGATGGGTACGGACCCGTACCGGGTCCGCTCGGAGGTTTTCCCCGTGCGCAACGAACTCGCTCTTCTACTCGCTGGCTCGATGATGCTGAGCGGCGCGGCGATCGCCGACAGCGGCGCCGCGGTCTCCGCGGTGCAGCTCCCCGCCTGGGTCGAGCGCGGCGGTCGCGTGGTGCCGGTGCGGCCCGGCTTCATGCTCGAGCCTGGCGATGTGCTGATCACGGGTGCCAAGGGCCGCGTGCACGTGGACACGCCCGACGGCAGCGTGGTCAAGCTCGGCTCGGCCGGACGCATCGGTCTCGACAAGTTGAGCGTGCGCGCCGACAGCGACGGCCAGAACCTGTTCGAAGGCGCGCTGAACGTGTTCAAGGGCGCGTTCCGCTTCACCACGCGGCTCGCCGGCAAGGCCTCGCGTCGCGACGTGCGCGTGCGCGTGGGCGTGGTCACCGCCGGCATCCGCGGCACCGACATCTGGGGCAAGTCCGACGACGACAAGGACTTGATCTGTCTGCTCGAAGGCAAGATCGCAGTCGGCAGCGACGGCCAGGCCGAGCAATCGATGGACGGCACCAACCTGTTCTATGTGGTGCCCAAGGGTCAGGCGCCGAAGCCGATCGCGCCGGTGGACCCGAACAAAGTCATCAACGAATGGGCGCCGCAGACCGAGATGGTGCCGGGCGCGCCGACGCTCGTCGCCGACGGCAGCTTCATGGTCATCGCGCTGTCGCAGTCCAGCGCCGAGGGCGCCGAGTTCATTGCGAGCAAGCTGGCCGAGTCTGGTTATCCGGCCGAGGTCGACACCGCCGATGGCCGCTACTTCCGGGTCTCGCTGCGGTCCTTCGCCACGCTCGAGGAGGCCACCGCGATGGCGGCCCAGCTCGAGAATGTCGGCGGCATCCGCGGCGCCTACGCGAAGCGCCGCTGATCCGGAATAACCACCGCGGCGCCCCGGTCTGCTCCAGGACCGAGGGGATTCGCATGCGTCCAACGCTCATCGTCATCTTGCTGCTGGCGTTGCTCGCGCCGGCCGGCGCTGCCGAGCGCGTGATGGTGCACGGCGTGGTGCCGCCAGCCTGGATCGAGCGCGGCAGCCAGATCCTGCCGCTGAGCCCCGCCACGCTGATCCTCGAAGGCGACGTGCTCCACACCGGTCGCGGCGGGCGGGTCGAGGCAGATCTTCCCGATGGCTCGGCCGTGAAGCTCGGCGCCACCGCCACGCTCGGCCTCGAACGAGCGCGGATGAGGCGCGTGGCCGACGACGATCTGTTCGACGCCACGCTCGACCTGGTGAAGGGCGCGTTCCGCTTCACCACCCACGCCTTCGGCAAGCCGCGCAAGCGCGATGTGCGGATCAAGATCGGCGTGGTCAGCGCCGGCATCCGTGGCACCGACCTCGTGATCGTCGCTGACGAGAGCGGCGACCGGATCATGCTGATCGAGGGCAGCGTCGAGATCAGCGGCGCCGGCATGGCCGCGCCGATGATGATGGCGAAGCCGATGGATGCCATGGTCATGCAGCGCGACGGGTTGATGCGCGCACTCACCATGTCGCACGACGAGGGCATGGGGATGATGGGCGAGATGGACGCGATGACCGGGATGGCGGCGGGCAGCGGCATGCTGATGATGGACGCCGCGATGGGCGGCCGAACGCCGGACTGGGACGTGGTGGTGATGTCGCTGCGCGACCCAGGCGTCGCGACGCGCGTGGCCGCGGAGCTCGAGCGCGCCGGTTGGCCGATAGAGATGTCGTCGGCCGAGGTCTTCGGCGCCTCATGGAACCGTCTCGTCGTGCCGGGCTTCCACAGCAAGGCCGAGGCGCTCGCCTTCATCCAGCGAGTGGAGGGCGAGGCCGGCATCCACGGCGCCTGGCTGCTGCGGCACGCGCCGCACCGCTGACCTGTTTCCCGCGGTCGGCCCATCCGTTCAGCGGCCGTTCGGGTTGGCGCGCTAACATCCCCGTGACGACCGGCGCCGTGCGCCGGGACGTCGCGGAGGCCGCCATGTCGCTCGTTCCCAGATCCCTCGTTCTGCTCTCCGCGCTCGTGGCTCCCGCAGCGCTCGCCGAGTTCCACGTCTACGGCGGCGGCAGCTTCATCAGCGGTGAAGCCTCGACCATCGCCGCCGACGGCTGGCATCTCGGCTTCGGCGGCATCGCCGACCGCGGCGATCCCATCGCCTGGCGCTGGGACCTCGGCATCGACGGCCACGACATGCGTCCTGCCGCGATCACCAACGCGTTGGCGGATGACGGCGACGTCGCCAGCACCGTGCTGCGTTTCGGCCCGCAATGGGATTTCGAAGGCTACGACAGCCGCTTCTATGTGAACGCGATGGTCGGCTACTACTGGACCTCGGTGAGCACTTCGGTGGACGTATTGGTGCCGGGCATAATCTGCGACCCGTTCTGGGGATGGTGCTGGAACGCGCTCGTGCCGGGTGTCCAGGTCCTCGAGGAACGCTCCACCAACGATTGGGGTTACTCGGCGACGATGGGTTACGAATGGGGATACAGCGGCGACGCCAGCTGGTTCATCGAGCTGCAGTACCACCAGGCGCGACAGGGCGAAGGCTACGCGTTCGCGCCGTTGGTGATCGGGCTGCGCTGGTGACGCGCGCGGCGCGCTGCAGACAGCGCGTCTGCGGCGGGTCGAACTAGCGCCCGCCGGCTAGTTCCATCAAGAACAGGCTAATCGCCGCCGTCTGGTAATCGGTGTTGGCCTTCTTGCGGAAGCCGTGGCCCTCGTCCTTCGCCAGCAGGTACCAGACCTTGCCGCCGCGGGCGCGGATCTTGGCCACCATCTGCTCCGACTCGGTGTAGGGCACGCGCGGGTCGTTGAGGCCCTGCACCACGAACAGCGGCTTGGTGATCCGCTCCGGGAAGTTCGCCGGCGAGATTTTCTCGAAGTGCGCGCGCATCACCGGGTCGCGCTCGTCGCCGTATTCGACCCGGCGCAGGTCGCGACGGTAGTTCTGGGTGTTGGTGAGGAAGGTGCTGAAGTTCGAGATGCCGACCACGTCGATGCCGCCGGCCAAGCGATCGGAGTAGTGCATCAGCGACGCCAGCGTCATGTAGCCGCCGTAGGAGCCGCCGTAGACCACCACCCGCGCGGCGTCGAGGTCTGGCTGGGTCGCAATCCAGTCGAGCAGCGCACCGATGTCCTTGACCGAGCCCTCACGCTTCAGGCCGTTGTCGAGCGCGACGAAGCTCTTGCCGTAGCCGGTCGAGCCGCGCACGTTTGGCAGCACCACCGCGTAGCCAAGCTCGTTCACCAGGTACTGGGTGTAGCCGGAGAAAGTCGGACGCGACTGGCCCTCGGGGCCGCCGTGGATGCTGATGAACACCGGCGCCGGGCCGCTGCCAGTCGGCCGGTAGACGAAGGCCGAGAGCTCGCGCAGTTTTCCGTCGACCTGGTCGAAGGTCGGGTAGCGCACCAGCCTTGGGGCGATGAACTTCGCCGGATCGAGGCCGCCGACCTCGCTGGTGGTCCAACGCTCGAGCGCGTTGCTCTTGAGGTTCAGCGCCCAGGCGTCGCTCGGGCTCGCGCCGCTGGTGAGCGAGAGGCCGAGCAGTTGCGAGTCCGGGCTGAAGCCGTAGGCGGTGAACACGCCCTCGGGCAGCACGGGCTCCGCGACCTCGCGCGACTTGCGCAGGTCGTACAGGTGCAGGCGTTCGATGCCGTCCTCGTTGTTGCTCCACATCAGCCAGCGGCCATCGCGGCTGAGCTCGAAACCTTCGACGTCCCAGGGGATCCTGCCGCTGATCGAGGCGATCGCACCGCTCGCGAGCTCGAGCCGGCGCAGCGTCTGGAACTCGGTGCCGTCGTCGGCCACGAACAGGATCGCCTTGCCGTCGTGGGTGAAGGCCGCGTCGCCGTAGGCGATCGGATGGTCGGCCGGCAGCAGCTGGGTCGCGGCGCCGCTGGCGACGTCGATGCGCCACAGCCGCGACTCGACCACCGACACGAATTCCTGCGCCAGCAGGGTTGCGTCGTCGGGCGACCAGTCGAGCGCGCTCCAGCTGCCGGCGCTCTTGGTCAGCAACCGCGGCAGCGCGGGGCCGTCCAATGACCCGACCCAGAGGTCGGTGTTCACGCCGTCGCGCCGGGTGCTGGAGTACGCGTAGCGATCGCCGCGGTTCGACCAGCGCGGGCCGGTGTTGCGCGACTTGCCGTCGGTCAGCAGGCGATGCTCGCCCTGCGCCCGGTCGAACCAGTAGAACTGGAAGAACTCGTCGCCGCCGCGGTCGCGCGAGTAGATCATCCCGTCGCGCTTCGGGTCGGGATTGATCCGCGCGTTGCCGAGCGGCTCCTTGAAGAAGGTCAGCTGGGTGCGCGCGGCACCGGCGCGCGCGACCTGATGGACCTGCGCGGTGTTGCCGAAGCGCGTGCTGATCAGCATCGCGCCGTCGTGGGTCCAGTCGAGGAAGGTGGCGCTGCGCGTCTCCTGGTACTGCTCGAGACGCTCGGTGACCCCGGCCGGGATCTCGGGCACGCCCTCCGTCACCAGGTTGCCGCGCTCGATGCGCGGCACCGTCGGCAGCGGCGGTACCGCCGGCGCCTTCGGCGCGGCGTTGGCTGTGGCGGCGGCAAACAGGGCAGCGAGCGCGAGCGCGTGACGCATGGGGACCTCGGCCGGCGGCCGTCAGAAGACGATGTTGGGGCGGAACACGATGGTGATGTTGTCGGCGGTGGGATCGTAGAGCGCGCCGGTGTACTTGCGGTCTTTCTCGTAGACCAGACCGACGTCGAGCGACAGCGCCCATTTCTTGTCCTTCATCGGGTAGCGCTTGCCGACGACCAGGTCCTGGCGCAGGAAGGCGAAGTTCTCCTGCGCCAGCTCGGTCTTCCATTCGAAGCTCGAGTTCTCGAGCCAGCCGAGCCAGCTCGCCTTGTAGTCGAGGTTCGTGCGGCGGCCGCCGATGTAGAAGGTGTCGGCGATGTCCGGATTGCCATGTGACTTGGTGCCGACGAAGAAACTCCAGGTCAGATTCTCATCCTCGAACGCACGCTCGCCCTTGAGCTTCCATTCGAACTCCCACCAGTCGTCGTCGATCAGCACGTTCTGGCGGATGTGCTTGGCGCCGTAGGACACGAGGTAGCCCATGTAGCCCTTGTTCACGCCCTTGTTCTGCTTGTCGTCGCGGTTGAACTTCATGCCGCTGCCGACGAACGCGGAGACCGCCCAGGGTTCCTGGAAGCCCGCGGTCAGGCCCTCGAGCAGGTTGAGGTCGCCGCCGTCGATGGCGAAGTTGTCGTAGGTCTCGGGGCTGTGCTCCTTGACATATGTGCCCAGCACCGGCATCGGGTAGACGCTGGCCTCGAGCAGCAGCAATTGCGGACGCAACGATTCCTTGAACAGCCGGCTGTAGACCTCCCGCTCCGAGAGGAACCCGCCGTTCGGCATCGGCTTGTCGGTGAGCGGGATCTCGACCGAGACGTTCGTGTAGTAGAGGTCGATCTCGTAGCCGAACTCCGCGCCGACCACCGTGGCGCTACCGGCCGTCGGGCTGGCGGCGGCGGGCTCGGCTGCGCCGGCCGGCGGTTCGAGCAGCACGACGTACTCGTGCAGCGAGCGCTTGGCGCCGCTGCGCGCCTCGAGCAACAGCTCGAGCGAAGGCTCGCGCACGGCGCCGCTGCTCGTGATGCGGACTGTGGCGACGCTGCCCTTGCGCGAGGTCACCTGGAAGCGCAATTGCGCGAGCGCCGCATCGCGCTCCATGCGGCGCGCGCTGTAGGCCTCGGCGTCGGCCAGCCTGACCTCGAGCTTGTCGAGCGCGCTGGTGCTGCCGGCGTCCACCGTGAAGGTCGCGGCGAAGGGCTGGCCGATGGCGCTGCGCGACAGCAGCGCGCCGAAAATCAACGCATCCGCGGCGCGCACCGCGTGTGGCGCGACCAGCAGCGAGATCGCGAGTGTGGCGACGACGAGACGCATCGACGACGAACCTCTACAACGCGGCCGCGCTAGGATACACCGGCACATGCAACGCTCCGCGCCGCACATCACCGCACATCCGGATGGCGTGTACGCCATCGACACCGGCTACGTCCGGCCGCGCTGCGACGCGGTGCACCTGATCGTGCGCGAAGGACGCGCAGCCCTCGTCGACAGTGGCACCACGCGCTCGGTGCCCGTGATCATGGATGCGCTGGCCGAGCTCGGCATCGACGTCGACGATGTCGAGCATCTGTTCCTGACCCACGTGCACCTCGACCACGCCGGCGGCGCCGGCGCGCTGCTCGAGCTGCTGCCGAACGCGACGCTCGCGGTGCATCCGCGCGGCGCGCCGCACTTGATGGATCCGACCAAGCTCGAGGCCGGCACCCGCGCTGTGTATGGCGATGCTGAATACGACCGCTTGTATGGAAGGCTGGTGCCGGTGCCGGAGGACAGGCTGCAGGTGATGGCCGACGGCGCGCGGCTCAAGCTGGGCGAGTGCGTGTTCGAGTTCCTGCACACGCCCGGCCACGCGCTGCACCACCTGGTGGTGCACGACCGCGAAGCCGATGCGGTGTTCACCGGCGACGCCTTCGGCATCTCCTACCGCGAGCTCGATGTGCGCAAGCGGCCGTTCATCTTCCCGGCCACCACGCCCACGCACTTCGACCCGGACCAGGCCCACGCCACCGTCGAGCGCATCCTCGCGCTCAAGCCCGGGGCCTGTTACCTCACCCACTACTCGCGGGTCACCGACCTCGAGCGTCTGGCCGAGGACCTGCACGGCGACCTGGTGGCTTTCGTCGAGATCGCGAAGCGCTGCAAGGGTTCGCCGAAGCGCGAACGCGAGATCGCGCGCCTGATGAAGGCCTACCTCTACGCCCGCCTCGACGAGCACCGCTTCCCCGACGCGCCGAAGCGCCGCCAGGATGTGCTCGCGATGGACATCGATCTCAACGCGAAGGGGCTGTGCGCGTGGCTCGACCGGGTCCAGTAAGGGGTCAGGTCGCGGGTGGGGGGGATATGTGCGGGGGGGGCGGGTGGGGGGATGGGGGCACATAGCAAGCCCCCCACCGCCCCCCCGGGGACG
>JANNEA010000164.1:0-4389 GCA_031388175.1 Gammaproteobacteria bacterium | reverse complement strand
CCGCGCGACCGGTTGGTCAAGACCCGGACCGGGTCGATCGGCCCGCGGGTCGGGCCCGCGGTGACGATCACGCGCTTGCCATCGAGCGACGCGGTCTCGACCTCGGTGGACGCATCGTCCGCCGAGGTCGCGCCGTGCGCTCCGCGCACGGGGCCGCCAGCACCGCACACCAGTCGAGCGATCTCGACCGGTTCCAACATGCGTCCCATCCCGGTCTCCCCCTCGGCCAGAGCGCCCGCCACGGGGCCGAGCACCCGCACCCCGCGCGCCACCAAGGTCGCGACATTGGCCCTCGTCGCCGGGTGCTGCCACATGCGCCAGTTCATCGCCGGTGCGACTGCGAGCGGCGCCTCGGTGGCGAGGCAGAGCGTGGACAGCAAGTCGGACGCATGGCCGGCGGCCAGCCGCGCGAGCGCATCGGCGGTTGCAGGCGCGATCAGCACCAACTCGGCCCAGCGCGCGAGCTCAAGATGGCTCATCGCCATCTCCGCATCGCGGTCCCAAAGGTCGCTGCGAACCGGCAGGTGCGACACGGCCTGGAAGGTGAGGGGCTGCACGAAGTGCTGGGCACCGGCGGTGAGCACGACCTGGACCTCCGCGCCGTGCTCGCGCAACCGGCGCACGAGGTCCGGCGCCTTGTAGGCGGCGATGCCTCCGGTGACGCCGAGAACGATGCGCGTGGGGTTGGTCATGGGACGCCCAGTGTACCGGGGGGCCGGAGACCCTTCCCCTGGTGGGTTCCGCACGGGCATCATCGGGGCGCGACACGGATTTCATTGAGTGGACAAGGAGGTCCGCATGACGATCAAATCGTGGCCGGTCGGCGAACGACCGCGCGAGAAGCTGCTCGACCGCGGCGCCGCTGCGCTCACCGATGCCGAACTGCTGGCCCTGCTGCTGCGCACCGGCAGCCGTGGCCAGGATGCGCTCGACCTCGCCCGCGGTCTGCTCACGCGCTTCGGTTCGTTGCGCGCGCTGCTTGCGGCGGAACGGGCGAACCTTGCGAGCACCCCTGGTGTGGGACCTGCCAAGTACGCCGAACTCATGGCCGCCGCCGAACTCGGGCGTCGCCACCACGGTGAAGCACTGGCTCGGGGCGCGCCGCTCGTCGACCCGGATGCGACGCGCCGCTTCCTGGTCGCACGGATGCGCGACCTTCCCCATGAGGTGTTCGCCTGTTTGTTCCTCGACAACCGACATCGCGTGATCGCCTTCGAGGAACTGTTCCGGGGGACGCTCGACGGTGCCTCGGTACATCCGCGGGAGGTGGTGAAGGCGACCCTGCGCCACAACGCGGCGGCGCTAATCCTGGCCCACAACCATCCCTCCGGAGTGGCCGAACCCTCCGACGCCGACCGCCTGATCACCCGCCGGCTGCGCGAAGCCCTGGGGCTCGTCGACGTCAGGGTGCTTGACCATTTCGTGGTCGGTGACGGCTACGCCGTGTCGTTCGCTGAACGCGGCTGGCTCTAGATCGGATGGAGCCGGCTCTGGCCGGGTAGCACCAGCGGGCCAGGGGTTCACATAACCCATTGATTCCTGTATAAAGTGCGCCCCTTACGAGAGCCTTAGCCATGTCGCGAGTCTGCCAAGTAACCGGGAAGAGCCCGATGACGGGTAACACCGTCTCGCACGCCAACAACAAGGCGCGGCGCCGCTTCCTGCCCAACCTGCACGCCCACCGTTTCTGGCTCGAGACCGAGAAGCGCTTCGTGCGCCTGCGCGTCTCCGGCAAGGGCATGCGCATCATCGACAAGCTGGGGATCGAGAAGGTCCTCGCCGACCTGCGCGCCCGCGGCGAGAAGTACTGAGGTCCAACCCATGCGTGACAAGATCAAGCTCGTGAGCACGGCTGCGACCGGCCACTACTACACCACCGACAAGAACCGGAAGACGATGCCGGAGAAGATGGAGATCAAGAAGTTCGATCCCGTCGCCCGCAAGCACGTCATCTACAAAGAGCACAAGATCAAGTGAGTTCCGCGCCGCGAGGCGCCGTCACCTGATCCAACGAGGACCCGCCGCGAGGCGGGTTCTTCGTTTCTGGGCCGAGGCCACACACGAAGTTCGCGCGGTGGTTCGCTGCCGTCGCGCCGCGACTTCCGGTGCGACGGCGGGAGCGGTGCGACGGCAGCGAACCGCCGCGCGAAGCGTCAGCCCGGTGTGGGCGAGGCCGCGAGCGTATAGGCCCGCAGCCGCTCGGCGAAGCGCTCGAGCGACTCGATGCCAGTGGCCTCCGCGGCTTCGCACCAGTCGCGGAACTGCTGCACCAGGCGTTCGTTGCTCGCCGTTCGCGCGTCCCACAGCGCGGTGAGCCGCGCGCGAAACTCGTAGACGGTGCGCAGCTGTGCGCTGCGTGCCAGCACCAGGCTCAGCTCGAGGTGCTCGGTCGGCGCGAGCAGGCTCGGTTCGCGGATCAGAAGGCGCCGGTTGCGGCGCGCCGCCAGCACCCGATCGCGTAGCGCGTGGGCTTCGGCCCGCCAGGTCGGGACCACCACATTGAGGGTGTAATCGCGTAGCACGTGCATGCGGTTGATCAGCACCGCACGCACCGCATCGAGGTCGATCGCTGGGCGCGGTGCATCCAGCAACGGGGTGGGCGCGACGCGCCGGATGCGGCAAAGCCCGAGGGCCGCCAAGCCACGGATGTAGGCCCAACCGATGTCGAACTCGAACGCCCGCAGCGCGAACTTAGCGCTCGACGGGAAGGCGTGATGGTTGTTGTGCAGCTCCTCGCCGCCCGCGATCAACCCCCAGGGCACGACGTTGCGCGAGGCGTCCTTGCACTCGAAGGTCCGGTAACCGGTCCAATGACCGAGACCGTTGATCACGCCGGCCGCCAACACCGGGATGGTGATCATCTGCGCGGCGAAGATCGTGAGGCCGATTGGGCCAAACAGCACGAGGTCGATCGCGAGCATCGTGTAGACGCCGAGGTAGGCGTGCTTGGCGTACAGCTCGCGCTCGAGCCAATCGTCGGGCGTGCCACGACCGTACTTGGCGAGCGTCTCTGGCTTGGCGGCCTCGATGCAGTAGAGCTCACGACCCTCGAGCAGCACGCGCTTGATGCCGAAGATCACCGGGCTGTGCGGGTCCTCGACGGTCTCGACCTTGGCGTGGTGCTTGCGGTGGATCGCGACCCATTCCTTGGTGATGATGCCGGTGCTCAACCACAACCAGGCGCGGAACGCGTGCCGCACCGCCGGATGCAGATCGATGCCGCGATGGGTCTGGTCGCGGTGGAGGTAGAGCGTCACGGCGGCGACCGTGAACTGGGTCATCGCCAGCGCAGCGAGGAGCACGCCCCACCAGGGGAGATCGAGAAGGCTGAGCGGCATGGGGGCTCCGGTGGCGACGAACGGCATCATACGGACGCGGTAGCAGGATGCACCAGATGCAGATGGCCGTGCGCATCGGTCCGCGCGCGCCAACCCACGGCGAGCCAGGTCGTGGAATGCGCATCGACCAGCAGCGCAGGGCCGTCGAGCGCTGTGCCGGCGCCGAGCGCGCCGCGCGCGAGCACCGGGACCTCGCCGCTGCCGTGCACCTGCTGCGGCGCGAAGCGTCGACCGGCCAACGCATCAGCCGCGGCAGCAGCCCGCCCGAGCGCCGGCAGCGGCGACTCGACTGCGACCGTGAGCCCGTGCACCTCGACCTCCATGTCGAGCGCGTGGCCGTAGCGCGCCCGATGCGCCGCGTGGAACGCATCGACCGCCGCGGCGCGTCCGTGCCAGGGCACGCTGAGCGCATGTTGCTGGCCGCGGTAACGCAGCGCTGCACGTCGACGCGCGCTCGCTTGAACGACGCCTTCGGCAGCGAGCGCCACCCGCCCTTGCGATTCGAGCGCGGCGAACGCCCGCTCGAGCGTGGCCTCGCCCTCGAGGCCCGCCGCGCTGCGCAGGAACTCGCGGCCGCGCGGCGCCGCGAGCATGCCGTAGGCCGAAAGCACGCCAGCCCGCGCTGGCACCAGCGCGCGGCGCATGCCGAGTGCGGACGCAAGCGCGCACACGTGCAGGCCGCCGGCGCCGCCGAAGCTGAGCAGCGCAAGCTCGCGCGGATCGCGGCCGCGCTGCACGCTCATCACGCGCAGCGCGTTCGCCATGTGCGCGTCGGCCAGCGCAACGATGCCCTCGGCGGCACGCTCGAGCGGCTGACCGAGCGCGGTCGCGACCGTCGCCACCGCACGCTCGGCCGCGGCACGATCGAGCGTGAGAGCACCGCCGAGGAACGCATCCGGCACCAAGCGCCCGAGCACGAGGTTCGCGTCGGTCACCGTCGGTTCGCGGCCGCCGCGGCCGTAGCAGGCAGGCCCAGGCGTGGCGCCGGCCGAGCGCGGGCCGACGTGCAGCATGCCGCCGGCATCGATCCAGGCGAGGGAGCCACCCCCGG
>JANNEA010000162.1:0-1566 GCA_031388175.1 Gammaproteobacteria bacterium | reverse complement strand
TTCGATCACATAGGTCGTGAACCTGGCGCCGTTGGTCACGTTGTAGACCTGGATCTGCTCGTACGGCAGCAGGCCGGCGGCCTCGAGCAGGCGGGTGTCGATGGCGCAGGAGCCTTCGTAGTCCAGCTCGGAATGGGTGACACGGACGCGGTGGAGCTTGGACTTGAGCATCGTCAGCTGCATGGGGACCTGCGGTGCGGAGAGCCCGGACGGGGCGCGCGCATTCTACCGTAGGGGTAGATTCCAGCCAGCCATGGGAACCCGCGCGATGTTCGATTGGTCGATCCAGCGCTACGCCGTGTACGCATTGGCGGCGGCGGCGCTGTTCGGCGTGAGCACGCCGTTCGCCAAGGTCCTGGTCGGAACCACCTCGCCGTGGTTGCTCGCGGCACTGCTCTACCTGGGCAGCGGCATCGGGCTCACGCTGTTCCGCTGGGCACTTCGACGCTTCGGGTGCGGGAGCGCGGTCGCCGCGGAAGCCGAGCTCACCCGCGGCGACCTGCCCTGGCTCGCGGGCGCGATCATCGCCGGCGGTATCGCCGCCCCGGTGCTGCTCATGTGGGGCCTCAGCCACTCGCCGGCTGCGAACACGGCACTGTTGCTCAACCTCGAGAGCCTGTTCACCACGCTGATCGCCGTGGTGATGTTCGCCGAGGCGGTGTCGGCGCGGATCTGGTGGGGTGCGCTGCTGATGTTCGTGGCGGCGGCGTTGCTGGGGTTAGATCCCGCGCTGACTCTCGGTCTGTCGCCGGGCGCGCTCGCGGTGCTCGCCGCCTGCGGGTTCTGGGCGCTCGACAACAACCTCACCCGCCGCATCTCCAACGCCGATCCGGTGGTCATCGCCGCCATCAAGGGGCTCGTGGCCGGCGGCGTTAACCTGGCACTGGCGTGGCAGTTCGATCCGAGCGTCCCGGCGCTCGGCGCGGTCGCAGGCGCGCTGGCGCTTGGTGCGGTGAGCTACGGCGCGAGCCTGGTGCTGTTCATCCACGCGCTGCGCCACCTCGGCGCGGCGCGTACCGCCGCGCACTGGAGCACGGCGCCGTTCCTCGGCGCCGGGGCATCGTTGCTGCTGCTCGGCGAACCGCTCACCGGGACCTTCATCTTGGCCAGCGGCCTGATGCTCGGCGCCACCTGGCTCGTGCTCAGCGAGCAGCACGAACATGAGCACACGCACGAGCGGCTCGCCCACTCACACCGGCACACGCACGACGCCCATCACCAACACGCGCATCGTGGCGACGAGGGCCCAGAGCCGCACTCGCATCACCATGAGCACGAACCGATGACCCACGGGCATGCGCACCTGCCGGATCTGCATCACCGGCATGGGCACTGACGGCCCGCGGAAAAGGGGTCGCGCGGAAAAGGGGTCGAACTGAATTCTTTTGTCGCCGGCGCGACGACGCGTGCGCCGCTGCGATCCGATGCCGACATACGACGAGCCGAGCACTGCTCAGGATGCGGGGTGGCGCGGCCATGGATGGCCGGGCCAGGCCGACTAAGCCAGGACGGCGCATGAGGCCGGCCCCGCATCCTGAGCAGCGCGCAGGGAACCCCGCACCGAAG
>JANNEA010000146.1:0-27794 GCA_031388175.1 Gammaproteobacteria bacterium | reverse complement strand
GGCCTGGCCCGGACATCCATGTCCGGGCCACCCCGCGTCCGACATCGGCGCTTGGCGCGTCAGCAGTCGCGCGAAGGAACGCATCCCTCCCGCGCCTGATGTCTCTGCGTAGCCGAGCGTTCATTTCCGCGCAGAGTCGCTGCGCCGCCGCCTTGCAGCCAACGGGTGTAGGTTTATTCCGTGCACCTGCCCCTGCCGCTGCTGGACCCCGCCGCCCCGCCCGACGCCTTCCCGCCGGTGACCCGCGCGCTGCGCGAACCGAACGGCCTGCTCTGCATGGGCGGCGAGCTTTCGACCGAACGCCTGCTCGCGGCCTACCGCCGCGGCATCTTCCCCTGGTTCTCCGCGGGCGACCCAATCCTGTGGTGGTCGCCCGATCCGCGCGCGCTGCTGTTCGTGGATGAGCTCCGCATCTCGCGCAGCCTCAAGCGCCGCCTGCGCCGAGGCGAATACACCGTGAGCGCGGACCGCGCTTTCGAGATCGTGGTGGACTGCTGTGCTGCACCGCGCCAGCACCAAGCCGAGACCTGGATCGGCCCCGAGATGCGCAAGGCCTACGCTGCGCTGCACCGGCTGGGCCACGCGCATTCGATCGAGGTCTGGAACGGTGGTCTGCTGGTCGGTGGCGTGTACGGCGTCGAGATCGGCGGGCTGTTCAGCGGCGAGAGCATGTTCAGCCGCGCCGACGATGCCTCGAAGGTCGCGCTGGTGGTGCTCGCCCGGCTGCTCGCGGCACGCGGCGTGCCCGCAATCGATTGCCAGGTACCGAACCCGCACCTCACCTCCCTCGGCGCGCGCACGGTGCCGCGCGCGGAGTTCCTGATGCTGCTCGCCGAGCGACCAGACCCGACGCAGGGCACCTGGATGCTGGCGAGCGAGCGTACGGCGGAGCTGCTGCCATGAGCGACGCGCCGCGCCCCGCCACCAAACTCGGCTTCTACCTCACGCCCGAGCACGAATGCCCCTACCTGCCTGAGCGCGTCGCGCGCACCGCCTTCGCCGACCCGACCGCAGCGCCCGGCGTCGGCGTGCAGACGCGACTGGCCGAAGCCGGCTTCCGCCGCAGCGGCGGAATCGTCTATCGACCAAGCTGTCCAAGCTGCCAGGCCTGTGTGCCGGTGCGGCTCGCAGTGGATGCGTTCCGCGCCAACCGGACTCAGCGCAGGAACCTCAAGCGCAACGAGGATCTGATGGGCACGCGTGTGCCACTGACACCCACGGCCGAGCAGCTCGCATTGTTCGACCGCTATCAGCGCGCACGCCATCCTGAAGGCGCGATGTTCGCCGAGGACGCCGAGCGTTACCTCGCGTTCTTCGCGAGCAGCTTCAGCGAGACCCATGCCTACGAACTGCGCCTTGGCGATCGATTGCTGGCCGTGATGGTGGTTGATCGGCTGCTCGATGCCTGGTCCGCGATGTACACCTACTTCGAACCCGAGCTTGATGCGCGCAGCCTCGGCACCTATGCGGTGCTGTGGCAGATCGCCGAAGCACGACGCCAGCGGCTGCAGTGGCTCTACCTCGGCTACCTCATCGAAGAGACCCACAAGATGGCCTACAAGTCCGCGTTCCAGCCGCAGCAGAGGCTGGTCGAAGGCGCGTGGCGCGACGGCTAGGCTTATGCAGGGGGTTCGGGCAGAATGCGCCGCCTGCCGCGGACCCGCGGTGCCCGTCCGAGTCGACATGCCCAAGGAAGATGCGATCCAGATCGAAGGCGAGGTCGTAGAGACCCTGCCGAACACGACCTTCCGGGTGAAGCTCGACAACGGCCACGTGGTCATCGCCCACATCAGCGGGCGCATGCGCAAGAACTACATCCGCATCCTCACCGGCGACAAGGTCACGGTGGAGCTGACGCCCTACGATCTGACCAAGGGCCGGATCACTTACCGCGCGCGTTGAGCGCGCAATAGCAAGCAGGACCACACCGCCAACGCGCTGGCGATGACGAACGCGGCCGCCGACGCTCAGATCGGCGTCTCGATGCCCGCGATGACCACCAGGTGGCGTTTTGCATCCGTCATCGCTGCGGCTCCGCCACCGGCTTGGGAACTGGTGCTTCCATCGCCAGCGTGAGGCCGGAAGGCCCCGCCCCCACGCGCACGGTGCCGCCATTCGCGAGCTTGCCGAACAACAACTCCTCGGCCAGCGGCCGTTTTATCTGCTCCTGGATCACGCGCGTCATCGGCCGCGCGCCCATCTTCGGGTCGTAGCCGTGCTCGGCGAGCCAGGCCCGCGCTGCGTCGTCGACTTCGAGCTCGACGCCCTTGGCCTCCAGCTGGGTCTCCAGCTCGACCAGGAACTTGTCCACCACCCGCGCGATGACTGGCAGCTCGAGCGGCTTGAACTGCACCACCGCGTCGATGCGGTTGCGGAACTCAGGCGCGAAGAGCCGGCGGATCGCCTCCATGCCGTCGGGTGAGTTGTCCTGCTGCACGAAGCCCATCGAGGCGCGGGCCATCTCGGTGGCGCCGGCGTTGGTGGTCATCACTAGGATCGCGTTGCGGAAGTCGGCCTTGCGGCCGTTGTTGTCGGTCAGGGTGCCGTGGTCCATCACCTGCAGCAGGATGTTGAACACCTCGGGGTGGGCCTTCTCGATCTCATCGAGCAGCACCACGCAGTGCGGCGTCTTGACCAGGGCCTCGGTCAGCAAGCCGCCCTGATCGAAGCCCACGTAGCCGGGCGGCGCGCCAATCAGTCGTGAAACCGTGTGGCGTTCCATGTACTCGCTCATGTCGAAGCGCACCAGCGGGATGCCCATGGCCAGCGCCAACTGCCGGGTGACCTCGGTCTTGCCCACGCCGGTCGGGCCTGAGAAGAGGAATGAGCCCACTGGGCCGCGCTCGGCGCGCAGCCCGGTGCGGGACATCTTTATGGCGCCCGCCAGCGTGCCGATCGCCTCGTCCTGGCCGAAGATCACCAGCTTCAGGTTGCGCTCGAGGTTGCGCAGCAGATCGCGGTCGTTCGCTGACACGCTCTGCGCCGGGACCCGCGCCATCTTGGCCACGACATCCTCCACGTCCTCGACCGCGATGCTGCGACGCCGCTTGGCGGCGGGCCGCAGGCGCATGTTCGCGCCGACCTCGTCGATGACGTCGATCGCCTTGTCGGGCAGGTGGCGGTCATTGATGTAGCGCGCGGCGAGCTCGGCCGCGACCTTGAGCGTCTTCAGCGGATAACGCACGCCGTGGTGGGTCTCGAAGCGCGGCCGCAGTCCCTTGAGGATCTCGATCGTCTCCTCGACCGTGGGTTCGGGCACATCGATCTTCTGGAAGCGTCGGGCCAGCGCACGGTCCTTCTCGAACACCGCGCGGTATTCCTGATAGGTGGTCGAGCCGATGCAGCGCAGCTCGCCGGACTGCAGGATCGGCTTGATCAGGTTCGATGCATCCATCGTGCCGCCTGAGGCCGCGCCGGCACCGATCAGGGTGTGGATCTCGTCGATGAACAGGATCGCGTCCGGGTGTTTCTGCAGATCGGCGAGCACCGACTTCAGTCGCTTCTCGAAATCGCCGCGGTACTTGGTGCCGGCGATCAGCGAGCCCAAGTCGAGCGCGTAGACCGTGGCGTCGGCCAGCACGTCGGGGACCTTGTCGTCCTCGATGAGCTTGGCGAGACCCTCGGCGATTGCGGTCTTGCCCACGCCGGCCTCGCCGACCAGCAGCGGGTTGTTCTTGCGTCGACGGCACAGCACCTGGATCAGACGCTCGACCTCGATCTCGCGGCCGATCAGCGGGTCGATCTTGCCCTGGCGCGCGAGGGCGTTGAGGTTCGCCGCGTAGGTCTCCAGCGCCGAGCGGCTCGAATCCTCGCCCTCCGCTTCCTCGCTGCGCGCGGCTTCGGCTTCGGTCTCCTCGCCGGACTTGGCGATGCCGTGGGCCACGTAGTTCACGACGTCGAGCCGGGTCACGCCCTGCCGCCCGAGCAGATAGACCGCGTGCGAGTCCTTCTCGGAGAAGATCGCGACCAGCACCATCGCCGGCGTGACCTCGCGCCGGCCAGCGGATTGAAGGTGGAACACCGCGCGTTGCAGCACGCGCTGGAAGCCGAGAGTCGGCTGGACCTCGTCGCCATCCTCCGGCCCGAGGCGCGGCACGCTCTCTTCGATGAAGCGGTTGAGTTCCGCGCGGAGCACGTCTAGGTCCACGCTGCAGGCGCGCAACACCTCCGACACCTTGGGCGCATCGAGGATCGCGAGCAGCAGGTGCTCGATGGTGATGAACTCCTGGCGCTGCGTGCGGGCCTCCGCGAACGCATCGTTCAGGCGCATCTCGAGTTCTTTGCTCAGCATCACGCTTCCTCCATGGTGCACAGCAGCGGGTGCTGGTGCTTGCGCGAATGGTCGTTGACCTGGGCGACCTTGGTCTCGGCGATCTCGAACGGGAACACGCCGCAGACGCCCTTGCCGCGGGTGTGCACATGCAGCATCACCTGGGTCGCCGCATGACGGTCCATGCGGAAGAAGCGCTGCAGCACCTCGACCACGAACTCCATCGGGGTGTAGTCATCGTTGAGCAGCACCACCTTGAACAGCGGCGGCTTGGCGATGCGCGGCTTCGCCTCCTCGAGCGCGAGGCCGCGGTCGGGGGCGTCTGGCTGCTGGCGCTTCTCAGGCATGCCGCGATTTTACTTGGTAAGGAAGGTGAACACCCCATCCCAATCCGTGGCTGGCGGAGCGCTGCGGAAATGCGCGATGCGGTCGAGGAACAGGCGACTGACGGCCTTGCCGCCGCTCCACACGCTCGATTGGAAGATGCCGAAGAACCCACTCTCGGCGTCGTCCCAGCGCTGGGCGCGATAGGCGGCCAGCGCGGCCGCGTGGCGGCCGGCCTCTTGCCGCAGGCCCTTGTCCAAGCCCTCGCGCAGGCCGAGCGGCGTGGAGATCGCGACCGGCGTCGCGCGGCCCTTGACCCGTACCCGGTCGAGCTCCATGAACGCGATGTCCGGCACCGCAGTGACCGTGGTCTCGCCGACAAGCACGACGACGCCGTACTCCTTGGTCAGGCCCTCGAGCCTGGAACCGAGGTTCACCGCATCGCCCATCACCGTGTATTGGCGACGGAAGCTGCTGCCCATGTCGCCGACCCGCATCTCGCCCGTGGAGATGCCGATACCGATGTGTATCGCGGGCCAGCCGCGCGCCGCGAACTCCGTGTTCAGTCGCTCGGCGGTGGCGGCCATCTCGATCCCGGCCAGCACCGCCTGGCGCGCGTGCTGTGGATCGGCGACCGGCGCGCCCCAGAACGCCATGATCGCGTCGCCGATGTACTTGTCAATCGTGCCGCGCTGCGCCTGGATCGCGCTGGTCATCGCCGTCAGGTAGGAGTTCATGTACTCGGACAGTGCCTGCGGCGACAGCCGCTCGGACGTCGAGGTGAAATCGCGCGCGTCCGAGAACAACACCGTCATCTCGCGGGTCTGGCCTTCGAAGGTGTAGGACTCTGACTGCTGCGCCATCTCGGCGACCAGCTGCGGTGCCAGGTAGTTGCCGAACTGCGACGAGACCTTGCGGAAACGCCGTTCCTCGACGAAGTAGCCGTAGATCGAGTGCAGGAAGAACAGCACGATCACGAACGCGATCGGCGATGCCATCGGCACCACCAGGCCCGCGCGCATCCAGAACCACAGGTTCACTGCGGTGCCGAACGAGAACCACAGGCCGATCACCATCACCGAGGCGCCGATCGACAGCCGTAGCGCGCAGAACGTGACCACGATGGTGCTAGCGAGCAGGATTGCCGCGTGCAAACTGCTCACCCAGGCCGGGCGCGCGAGGTAGCGCTGGTCGAGGACCGCGGAGATCACATTGGCGTGCAGCTCGACCCCGGGGTAGTCGGGCTCGAGCGGAGTGGCGCGCAGGTCCTGCAGACCCGGTGCGGTGGTGCCCACCAGCACGATCGCGCCGCGCAGGATCTCGGCGTCGGCCACGCCGCGCAGCACATCGGCAGCCGGCACGTACGGGAAGCTGCCGCGGCCGCCGCGGAACGGGATCCACATCGCGAGCTCGTCGTCGACCGGCACCCGCCGCTCGCCGAGCGTCAGGCCCTCGAGGTTGATGTTGTCCGGGGTCGCGTCTGGCGCGAACTCGAACCCGAGCGGCGGACTGCCGAGCGCCAACCGCAGCGTGGCCAATGACAGCGACTCGTAGACCGCGCCCTGGTAGCGCTGCAACAGCGGCATGCGCCGGAACGATTGGTCGTCGTCCGGACGCGGGTTGTCGAAGAAACCGCCACTGCTCGCCGCTGATTGCAGCTCTGCGAGGTTGCCGGTGTAACCCGCGGCCTCGATGTACTCGAGCTTGCTCGTGTCCGCGCCTACCGCGATCACGGGCCTAGGCAGGCCACCGCGCGCCAAGCCGGCCCCGCCGGCACCCTGCTGCTGGAACACGTAGCCGAGCGCGACCTTCCGACCGGCCAAGGCCTGGGCAAAGCGCAGGTCCGTGGCCAGGGAGGGCTTGAGCTCGGCGTAGGTCTGCTTGAAGCGCTCGTCATCCTTGAGCGGCCCGGCGGCGAGCGCATCGAGCAGCTCGATGTCGCGGCGATCATCGGGTTCCGCGAAGACCATGTCGAAGCCCACCGCGGCGACCTGGTAGCGGTCGGTCAGCTGCTCCACCAACAGTGCAACCCGGTCCCGCGACCAGGGCCAACGGCCCACCTGCGCGATGCTGGCCTCGTCGATATCCACGATCACCACCCGCGAATCAGGCAGCAGCGTCGCGGTCAGCCGCAGGCGCGCGTCGTAGGCGAACTGTTCCAGTCGATCGAGCAAGGGGAACGACAGTGCGCCGAACGCAGCGACGACGAACACCAGGAAGGTGGTGCCGCTGAGTGCTAAGCGGATGGCGAGGCGCTGATCCACGCGGTTCCCGAAGGACGCAGCGCGAAGCGCCGCGGCGGGTCGATTCTAGTCGCAAAGAACGCGCCCGCAGGGCGCGTCCGCGTGCTGCGGCTTGAGGGGGGTGCGAGCGGCCCGTATCATCCGGGCACATCCCACCTACACATCTATATGTCCAACCCAGTCACCACCGCCGCCGGATCGGTCGACCCGTTCGCGCGCGCGCAGCAGCTCACGCTGACGCTGTGGCCGCACGCGCCACTGCTCACCTCGGTCCTGCTCGCGGTGTTCTGTGGCCTAGCTGCGGCCAAGCTGACCTGGCAGGTCGTCGACCTGTTCGACCCGGCACCGGTCGATGGCGTGGTCGCCACGATGCCAACGCCCGCGATCGACCTCGCCGCGGTGGCCGACCGCCTCGCCAGCACCGAGCCGTTCGGCGCGCTTGGCGCTGATGCCACACCGCAGGGCGATGCCCCCGACACCCGGCTCAACCTGCAGCTGCGCGGCGTGATAGCCGCCGGCACCACCAAGCATTCGCGTGCGTTCATCGCCAGCAGCAACGGTGACGAACGCGGCTACCTGATTGGGGCCCAGCTCCCCGGCGGCGCGGTGCTGCATTCCGTGCTACCCGACCGGGTGGTGTTGCGGCGCGGCGCGGCCTTCGAAACTCTGCGTCTGCCCCGGGACTCGACCGGCGAAGGCTCGCCGGTGCCGAACGCGATCACCACTTCCGAGGTGCGCGACGCGCAGCAGAACCCGTCGCGCCTGCTCGACTGGCTGCGGCCGGTCGCGGCGACCGAGAGCAACACCGGCCGCCAGCTCGGCTACCGCGTCTATCCGGGGCGCGATCCGGATCGCTTCACCAAGCTCGGCTTGCTGCCCGGCGATCTCGTCACCGGAGTCAACGGCCAGACACTCGATGACCCCGCCCGCAGCATGGAACTGCTGCGCGCGCTCTCGACCTCGGATTCCATCACACTGTCGGTCGAACGCGACGGCGTCCAACGCTTGGTACAGGTGCCCATCTTCCAATGACCCTCTTCCTCCGCTGCCTCCTCCTCACTGTCGCTCTCGGCGCCGTCACGGCATCGGCTGCTGCGCCGACCATCACGCTCAATTTCAAGGACACCGAGATCCGCGAGGTCGCGACGAGCATCGGCGAGATCACCGGTCGCAATTTCATCTTCGACCCGCGGGTGAAAGGCAAGGTCACGGTGGTCTCGGCGCGACCGATCCCGCTCGACTCGGTGTACGCGGTCTTCCTGTCGGTGCTGCAGGTCAACGGCTTCGCTGCCGTGCCCTCGGGCGCGATGGTGAAGATCGTGCCCACGGTCGACGCGCGCACTGTCGCCGGCCGCATGCCGGATTCGAAAGGGGCCACGGCCGACGAGATCGTGACCCAGGTGATCGAGCTCAGGAACGTCTCGGCGACCCAGATGATGGGCGCGCTGCGGCCCCTGGTCGCACAGTACGGGCACATCACGCCGGTGGGTGGCGCGAACGCGTTGATCATCGCCGACACCCAGGCCAACGTGAACCGCCTCACCCAGATCCTTGAGCGCGTCGACCAGGTCAGCGAGGGCTCGGTCGAGATCGTGCAGCTGCAGCATGCGAGCGCCGGCGACATCGTGCGGGTCATGACCTCGCTCAACCAGGGCGCGCCGAAGGAAGCAGGCGCTATCGGCCCGACGGTGGTCGCAGACGAGCGCTCGAACAGTGTGTTGATCTCGGGCAACCAGGGCGATCGCCTGCGGCTGAAGGCCCTGGTCGCGCACCTCGACACGCCGCGCGACCAGGATGGCAACGCCCAAGTGATCTACCTGCGCTACGCCGACGCTGAATCGCTGGCCAAGATCCTGCAAGGTTATGCCGCAGCCTCCGGCCGCAGCGCCGGCGCTGCACCTGGCGCCGCCGGCGCAGCTGCGGTTGCCAGCGTGGGCACCGGCGCGCTGCTCGAAGGTGTGACGATCGTCGCCGATCCCGACACTAATGCGCTGGTGGTGAACGCGGTGCCGCGCCAGATGCAGGCGTTGCGCGCGATCGTGGACAAGCTCGATATCCGCCGTGCCCAGGTGCATGTGGAGGCGATCATCGTCGAGATGAGCGTTGACCGCGCCGCCGAGCTCGGCGTGACCTGGGCGGTCGATGCCAGAGAGAACGGCGCCGCAGGCTTCACCAACTTCTCGCGTGTCGGGCCCGGTCTGATCCAGCTCGGCGGCGCGGCCGCCGGCGGTGCGCAAGCGATCAACATCATCCCCGATGGCATCACGATGGGCATCGGACGGGTGCAGGAAGGCGGGGTGTCTTTCGCTGCCATCGTGCGCGCGCTTGCTGGCGACGGCCGAACCAACATCCTGTCGACACCGTCGTTGGTGACGCTGGACAACGTGGAGGCCGAGATCAAGGTCGGCCAGGAAGTGCCGTTCCTCACCGGTCAGTACTCGAACACCGGTGGCGGCAGCACACCGACCAACCCGTTCCAGACGATCGAGCGCAAGGAGGTGGGCGTCAAGCTCAAGATCAAGCCGAAGATCAACGAGGGCACGGCGGTGCTCCTGACCATCGAGCAAGAGGTGTCGAGCCTCGCGACCAGTGCCACCAGCACTGTGGACGCGGTGACCAACAAGCGCACCATCAACACCAGCGTGTTGGCCAACGACGGCGAGATCATCGTGCTCGGCGGCCTGATGGACGACCAGATGCAAGAGAGCGAGCAGCGCGTGCCGATCCTGGGCTCTATCCCGGGACTCGGTGCCTTGTTCCGGTCGCGCAAGACCACCAAGATCAAGCAGACGCTGGTCGTGTTCCTGCGCCCAACGATCCTGCATACCGCCGAGGACGCCGCGCGCTTCAGCGACGGCAAGTACAACCAGCTGCGCCAGTGGCAGATCGAGCGCAACGACCGCAGCGTACCGCTGATGCCCGGCGCCACCCGCCCGGTCGTGCCGGAGCTCACGCCGGCGCCGACCCCCGCGCCAGCACCTGCCTCGACACCTCCCGCTGGCGGGCCGCGCTGAGGCGCGTCCCCGCCGCCGATGTCCGTGGCCGCCCACCCCGCTTCACTTCCCTTCGCCTTCGCCAAGCGCCACGGCGTGCTGCTGCTGGCGCGCGAAGGCTCACCACAGCTCGTGGTGCGCGACCCACCAGACGCCGAAGCCTTGCTCGAAGTCCAACGCCACCTGGGTGGCGCGCTGCCGCCGTTCGAGGCGGTCGACAGCGAGCGATTCGATGCGTTGCTGCAGAAGGTCTACGAGGAACGCAGCGGCGAGGAGCTGCGCGCTGTCGAGGAGATGGAGGGCGACATCGACCTCTCGCGCCTGGCCGAGGCCCTGCCCGAACCCACCGACCTGCTCGAGAGCGACGACGAGGCGCCGATCATCCGCCTGCTCAACGCACTGCTCAGCGGTGCGGTGCGCGAGAACGCCTCCGACATCCACGTCGAGCCGTTCGAGAACCGGCTGGTGGTGCGCTTCCGCGTGGATGGCGTGCTGCGCGAGGTGATGCAGATCCGCCGCGCGGTCGCGCCGCTGGTGGTGTCGCGCATCAAGGTCATGGCCAAGCTCGATATCGCCGAGAAGCGCCTGCCGCAGGACGGCCGCATCTCGCTGCGCATCGCGGGGCGTGCGGTCGACGTGCGCGTCTCGACCGTGCCGGCCGGCCACGGTGAGCGCGTGGTGCTGCGCCTGCTCGACAAGCAGGCCGGGCGTCTCGACCTCGAGCAGCTCGGCATGGCGGTCGACACCATGACCGCGATCGACGACCTGATCCGCAAGCCGCACGGCATCATCCTGGTCACCGGCCCGACCGGCTCGGGCAAGACCACCACGCTTTACGCCGGGCTAACCCGCATCAACGACCGCAGCCGCAACATCCTCACCGTCGAGGATCCGATCGAGTACTTCCTCGATGGCATCGGCCAGATGCAGGTCAACACCAAAGTCGACATGACCTTCGCTCGTGGCCTGCGCGCCATCCTGCGCCAGGACCCGGATGTGGTGATGGTCGGCGAGATCCGCGACCTCGAGACCGCCGAGATCGCGGTGCAGGCCTCGCTCACCGGCCACCTCGTGCTCTCCACGCTGCACACCAACTCCGCGGTCGGCGCGGTCACGCGGCTGCGCGACATGGGCGTGGAACCCTTCCTGCTCTCCTCCTCGTTGCTCGGCGTGCTGGCGCAGCGCCTGGTGCGGTTGTTGTGCCGCGAATGCCGCGCGCCGCACCCAGCCGATGCGCGCGAGCGCAAGCTGCTGGATCTCACCGCTTCGGGGCCCCCGACGGGGGGCGGCGACGCTGCTGGCACGGTCTACCGGGCGGTCGGCTGTCCGACGTGCAGCGGCAGCGGCTACGCCGGACGCACCGGCATCTACGAACTCGCGCTGGCCGATGACGCGATGCGCACGCTGATCCACGATGGCGCCAGCGAACAGACGCTCGAGCAGCACGCCCGGAAACGCACCACCTCGATCCGCCACGATGGCCTGCGGCGGGTGCTGGCCGGTGACACGACGCTCGAGGAAGTGCTGCGCGTCACGCGTGAGGACTGATGCCGACCTGGCGCTATACCGCGATCGATTCTGCTGGCCGCGATCAGCAGGGCACGCTCGAGGCCGACTCCCCGCGCCATGCCCGCGCGCTGCTGCGCGAGCTCGCGCTGACCGCATTGGGCGTGGAGGAGATTGCCAGCCGCGAGCGCGCGGCCTCGCCGTTCCGGCGCGGGCTCAGCGCCGACGATCTCGCCTTGATCATCCGCCAACTGGCGACGCTGGTACGGGCCGCGATCCCGGTCGAGCAGGCGTTAGCTGCTGTCGCAGAACAGGCGGACACCCCACGTGCCCGCGAAGTCGTGCAGGCCGTGCGCGCCCGGGTGCTCGAAGGCCATTCACTGGCGGAATCGCTGGGCGAGTTCCCGCACATCTTCCCGGAGGTCCAGCGCGCCACGGTCGCGGCCGGCGAGCAAGCCGGGCATCTGGACGTGGTGCTGGAGCGGCTCGCCGACCACACCGAGACCCAGCAGGTCCGGCGCGGCTCGGTCGCGACCGCACTGTATTACCCGGCATTCCTGGTGGTCACGGCGATGGTCGTGGTCATGTTCCTGATGACCTCGGTGATCCCGAAGATCGTCGTGGTGTTCGACAACTGCCATAACGCGCTGCCGCTCGTGACCCGCGTGCTCATCGGCGTCAGCGGCTTCCTCGCGCAATGGTGGTGGCTGTTGCTGGCCGCGTTGATCGCCACTGTGTTCCTGGTGCGTGCAGCGCTCGCCAAGCCGGAGATCAAGCGCGCCTGGCACCTCAAGCTGCTGCGGTTACCGGTGTTCGGCCGCGTGATCCGCGCCAGCAATGCCGAGCAGTTCGCGCGCACCCTCGCGATCCTGACGGCCAGCAGCGTGCCGGTACTGGATGCGCTGCGGGTCGCGGCCGCGACCTTGAACAACATGCCGATGCGCGAGGCAGTGTTGGAAGCGGCCGCCCGCGTGCGTGAAGGCGCGGCAATCTCGCGTGCGCTCGGCGCCAGCGGCCTGTTCCCACCGCTCACCATCCAGTTGATCGCCAGCGGCGAAGCCAGCGGCACGCTCGACGAGATGCTGCAGCGTGCCGCCGATCATCTCGAGCGTGAAGTCGACACCACCGTGCGCCGCACCCAGGCCCTGCTCGGGCCGGTGATCCTGCTGGTCATGGCGCTGATCGTGGTCACGATCATGGCCGCGGTGCTGTTGCCGATCATCCAGATGAACCAGCAACTCACCTGCTAAGCCCGGTCCAGAAGGCTGCGGGAGGCGCCATCCATGACACCTCCCGCCGCCACGGATCGGGTACATCCGTTGTAGCCCCGCGAGCTTCGCCGCATACGACGGCCGGTGGCCTGACTTCCACCGTGCGTTGACGTCCCCCCATCGCGCGTTCCTTGCGCCCGTCATCGCCGATCCCTCGTCCCTCTCGGGACCGTCGCAGCACCGCTCGCGCGGTCGACGCCTCCCTGCGTCTGGCCGCGATGCCCCTGCATCGCGCTTGGGGCCGAACCTGCCGAAGGCAGCGACGAGAGTCAACAGTTGGGACGCGCGTGCCACCGACTTGGAATAAGTCCAACTATCAACAACGCGTGTTCCATGCACACTTAGTGAATGCTATTCACTGCGAGTCCTAGTTGAAGTGTATGCGCAGGCCACGACACACAAGATATGGTGGTGCGCGAACAGTGCATTCAATCTTGCGCGGCGGAACGAAATTACCGACTGTGCGGACGTACAGCAGGAGATCGGAACCGATGCCCTACATGGAGATCGCAATCGCGTTGGTCTTCGCCTCGGCGTTCGCCAAGGGTGGTGAGATGGAAGCGAGGTCAGGCAGGCGCAATCACGGCCTGCTCTGGGCGGCGCTGTCGCTGCTCGTCACCGCGCTCGTCGTCGTGGTGCTCGGCCGCGGCGCGGCCTGGCTAATCCTGGCGCAGCTCGCGCTGTTCGTCGCGATTGGCGCGGTGCGGGTGTTCCTCGCAGAACGATCGACCTGAGGCGGTGTCTCCGACGACGAGACCTTCACCTCAAGCATCAAGCAGCTTCAGCCTGCTAACGAATTCGGAGAACCGGACCCGCACGAGCCAGAAGATCATCAGAGCGAAGGGCGCGAACGCCAGGACGAACAGGATCGGCGAGCCGCGCACCGCCTGTGGCAAGACCTGCTGCTGCCCCAAGAAGAACGAACCGGTGGCGATGAAGAAGGCGAAGCACATGCGCCACAGGTGGCGCGAGAGCCTTTGCGTGGCAGACAGCGTGCCGCGGATGACGAACCTTAGGTCCCCCAAGCCGGCGAGGAGGCAGATCACCCCTAGGGCAAAAAGGGCGCCCGGGCCCGGCGGCCCGGAGAACTGCCCGGGCGGAGCGAAGGCGACCTCGAACCCCTTGGCTATGATCGCGATCGCCAGCATGAACGCGCAGGCGATCTTCTCGAACCAGCCCGGCGTACCGTTCCGCCGACGCGCCGTCATCCACGCGGTGGCGACGAAGTAACAGACCATGATCCCGCCGACCGGGGAATCCGGAGGCGACTTGAACGGCGCCAGCATCGAGGCGGTGACGCCGAGAACAAGCATCGACCCGCAGAACCAGGCGCCCACCGACACGTGGAGGTCGCCACCCTTGCGCACGGCGATGGCCACCGCGCCGAGCAACAGCGCGATCATGCCGCCGGTGATGTGGATCCCTCTGATGCCGCCGACGACGTGAAGCCAGGTGGTGTCGTCCATGGGTGTCCTCGTTCGCTTGCGTCCGTTTTGGTACTCGGCGTGTTAGGACCAGCGTGTTGCATCAGGACGCATCCACAGACTGCGCGGCCCATGCTGAACATCACCTTAACCTCGCTGGTCGGGGCGAGAGGGTCGGACGCGAAGCGACCGGCGGGCCGTCCTCGGCCCCGGGCCTGACCGCGTCCGCGCGAGGGTGAATCTCCGACCGCCAGCACCCCGTGCAGCATTCGCTAACGTGCGGTTCCCCTTGCGCGTCAACGAGTTAGGCGATCAGTACAATCGATTCGAAGTGTGGTTTCGCATCGTTTCGGGTTGTTTTGAATCAACTGGTTGCAATGGAGTTTTGAACGGCCGCACAGTGTTGGGACACTTCGCACGGTGGTTCGAGGATGAGTGAATCAGTCATCAACGTATCGGGGCTGACGCGCCGCTTCGGTGCCAAGACGGCCCTGGCCTCGGTGAACCTGTCCCTGCCGCACGGGGCGGTCTACGGCCTCGTCGGCGCAAACGGAGCGGGCAAGACGACGCTCATCAAACATATCCTGGGCCTGCTGCGGGCGGAAAGCGGCTCGGTGCGCATCTTCGGCCTCGATCCCGTCGCCGATCCGGTCGCTGTCCTGTCGCGCATCGGCTATCTGTCCGAGGACAACGACATTCCCGGCTGGATGCGCGTGGACGAACTCATCCGCTACACGCGCGCGTTTTATCCCGCCTGGGACGATGGGTACGCGGAGGAGCTGAGGCTGGCGTTCGCGCTCGACCCCACGGCGAAGATCAGGGATCTCTCCAAGGGGCAGAAGGCGCGGGCGGGACTGCTGATCGCGCTGGCCTATCGGCCCGAACTATTGGTGCTGGATGAACCCTCGTCCGGTCTCGACCCCATCGTTCGCCGCGACATCCTCGGCGCCGTCCTTCGCACCATCGCCGATGAGGGCCGCACGGTGCTGTTTTCGTCGCACCTGCTGGAGGAAGTGGAACAGGTCGCGGATCACGTCACGATGATCAAGCAAGGCGCGATCGTGATGAGCGCGACGCTGGACGAAATCAAGAAATCGCACCAAGGCATGTCCCTCGACGAGATCTTCGTCACCCATGTCGGGGCAGAGACGGCATCGGTGCCGGACGCGTAGATCATGCGTTCACCCGCTGCCGCGTTCGCCTGGGAGCTTCGCCATCGGCATCAAGGGGTGCTGATCGCCTTAATCGTATACCTGCTCGTCCTCGCGGCGTTCAAGCCCCTGATCCTCGATCCGGGGCAGGTCGTCAGCCTGGATCCTCCCGACGGCACGGCAAGCCTGCTGATCGCGCCGTTCGGGATAATGTTTATGTATTTCGTGGCGGTGTTCAGCTTCGGCCTTGCCGGTGACTTGGCCGCGCGCCAATCGATCTATCCCGCCCGCATGTTCGCGCGGCCGGTGACGACCGCTGCGCTCGCGGGCTGGCCGATGCTCTATGGCATGGCGGCGATGGTGAGCCTGTGGCTGACGCTGGCGTTCTTCGTCCGGTGGTCGTGGGGGATCGACCTGCCCCTGATCTGGCCGGCACTGCTGGCGGCGGCATTTCTCGCCTGGATGCAGGCGCTGGCGTGGATGCCGTACGGTTTGCCGGGGCTGCGGTTGATCGTCGCCGTGCTGTGGCTGGTTTCGCTGGACGCCGTCATCATGCTGGCGATCCATTACGAAGCCCCCGAGCCGCTGATGGTGGCCTTCCTGGCACCGCAACTGCCCATCGCGTATCTCGTTGCTTGCATCGCCGTGGCGCGGGCGCGCCGCGGCGACGTGCCCGATTGGCGGGGCAGGTTCGTTCGGAAACAGATCGCGGATGTCCCACCGAACCGGCGCGACTCATTTGCTTCACCCGCCCGCGCGCAAGCGTGGTTCGAGTGGCGGCAGCACGGTTGGTCGTTGCCGGTCTGGGTAGGGATCCTGCTGCCGTTCGAGCTGGCCTTGCTGTTCCTCGCGGGCACCGACCGGCCCGCGTTCGTGTTCTACGTATTGGTCCTCGTGCTGCTCACACCCCCCGTCATCGCCGCATTCGTCGCCACGACGGTGAGCAAGGCGGATCCCCATGCGGGTGATCCCTACGGCATGACGCCGCTCATCGCGACGCGGCCGTTGACCAGCGCGGTACTCGTCGCCGCCAAGCTGAGGATGACGCTATGGACCACGCTGGCCGCGTGGCTGCTGGTCCTGGTCGGCATCCCTCTCGCGCTCACCCTGTCGGGCACCTGGTCGGTGGTGATCGAACCGGCGAACCGCGGGATCGAAGCCGTCGGGACGCCCCGCGCGCTCGTGCTCGTGCTACTGCTGTTCTCGGTCTTGATGGCGTCGACCTGGAAGCAGCTGGTGCAGGGTTTGTACATCGGTCTCACCGGCCGCGCCTGGCTCATCAAGGCGAACGCGGCCCTGCTTTTGTCGATCCTCTTCTTCATCGGGCCACTGGCCGATTGGATGGTGGAGAACCGCTACGTGTGGGCGGCGTTGTGGGACGCATTGCCGTGGATGCTCGCTGGCCTGATGTGCGTCAAATTGTCGGCCGCGGCCTGGGTCGCCACCCGCCTTAATCACAGCCGGCTGCTCAGCGACAGTACGCTCGTCACTGGCGCGGCGGTTTGGCTCGTCGCCGTGCTTGCGCTCTATGCTGTGCTGGTGTGGCTGGTCGATTCGCCGCTCGTCCCAAGTTACATCCTGATGCTCGTCGCGATCCTGATGATCCCCCTGGCGCGACTGTCCGCAGCACCGCTGGCGCTCGCGTGGAATCGGCATCGATGACCGCGACGACCGCTGAAAGCACGACCATGAAGCGCGGGTCGCTGGCCATCGTCACGGTGCTGGTGCTCATCGCCCTGCCGGCGGTGTGGGTCCTGATCGAGGCGGTGTCTTACCACTACCGGAATCGGAGTAACGGCACCATTGTCTCGTCGGGCGTGGAGCGGGAGTACCTGCTCCATGTCCCGAAGAGCTACGACCGCACCAGGCCGACGCCGCTCGTCATCAGCCTGCACGGCGGGGCGATGTGGCCGGCCGGCCAAATGGAAACGAGCCAATGGAACAAGGTGGCCGAGCGCCACGGGTTCATCGTCGTCTACCCATCGGGAATTACGGGCGACGGGCCCAGGCACTGGCGCGCGGGCACCGGACCCGGCCTCATGAGGGATGTCAAATTCATCTCGGAACTGATCGACAAACTGGCGGCGTCCTACAACATCGACCCGGCGAGGATCTATGCCGACGGGCTCTCCAACGGCGGAGGCATGGCGTTCGTGCTCTCCTGCACGCTGTCCGATCGGATCGCGGCGGTCGGATTGGTGGCGTCTGCTCAGTTTCTGCCGTGGAGCTGGTGTACCGACAGTCGACCGGTGCCGATGATCGCGGTGCATGGGACCGCCGATCCCACGACCCCGTACCAGGGCGGTCGAACCTGGGTTTCCCCTGTGACGCTTCCGAGCATCCCGACATGGACGGCGAATTGGGCGCGTAGGAACCGCTGCGAAACGAACCCCGTCGAATCGGTGGTCGCGGCGGATGTCACCCGCCTCGAATACACGAACTGTGCTGACGATGCTTCCGTGGTGCTCTACACGGTCATGGGAGGAGGCCATTCCTGGCCTGGCGGCGCGGCGCCGCCGGAATGGCTGGTCGGGACCACCAGCCACAGCATCGACGCCTCGAGCGAGATGTGGGCGTTCTTTCGTGAGCATCCGCTTCGGCAGACGCAGACCGCGGTGAGGCAGCACTGAGATGGCGCTCGAAGCTACGTGCTGTAACGATTAACGAATCGGTTCGAGCAAGCGTGACGTCAGCGAGGGTTCGGGAGGAGCGCCACAATCGTAATCACATCAATTGCGCTAACCCATTGACCGCGAACTATGTAATTGGTCGGGGCGAGAGGATTTGAACCTCCGACCACCTGCACCCCATGCAGGTGCGCTACCAGGCTGCGCTACGCCCCGTTCGAGTTGCGGATGATACCGGAACCGCTGGAGCGCGGCATCCTGCGGCGTTCAGCGCTTGAGCAGCGCGAGAATCTCTTCGAGCTCCTGGCGGAGCTGCTTCACGATCTGCTGGCTCTGGGTCACGTCGTGGCGTGCGCCCTCGCCCGTCAACTGCAATCGCGCACCACCGATGGTGAATCCCTGCTTGTACAGCAGGCTGCGAATCTGGCGGATGATCAACACATCGTGGCGCTGGTAGTAACGCCGATTGCCGCGACGCTTGACAGGCTTGAGCTGCGGGAACTCCTGTTCCCAATAGCGCAGCACGTGCGGCTTCACGCCACAGAGCTCGCTCACTTCACCGATGGCGAAGTAGCGTTTGCCCGGGATGGGCGGAAGTTCGTTGTTATTCCCGGCTTCCAGCATAGGCTTCGACCCGCGCCTTCAGTTTCTGTCCCGGACGGAACGTCACGACCCGGCGGGCCGTGATCGGGATCTCTTCACCGGTCTTGGGGTTGCGGCCTGGGCGCTGGTTCTTCGACCGCAGGTCGAAGTTGCCGAAGCCAGAGAGCTTGATCTGGGCCCCAGCCTCGAGCGCCATCCGGACCTCCTCGAAGAACAGGTCGACGAGCTCCTTGGCCTCACGCTTGTTGAGACCCAGCTCCTCGAACAGGGCTTCCGCCATCTCGGCCTTGGTCAGCGCCATCGGTCTCGAGCCCCTTTTCCAAGCCTATTCCCGGAGGACGGCCCCCAAGCGACTGGCCAGTTCCCCGGCGACCCGCGTGATGACCGAATCGGTGTCTTCGTCAGTAAGGGTGCGCGAAGAATCCAATAAAATCAAGGTCATCGCGATGCTTTTTCGACCAGAATCTATGCCCTTTCCGCGATAAACATCGAACACTTCGACGCTCGCAAGCACGGTCCCCGCAGCCACCTTGACCGTCTCAAGTAGGGCCTCCGCGGACACCTCCTCTTCGACGATCACTGCCAAGTCGCGGCGAACGCTGGGGAACTTGGGCGGGAAGCGCCCGGCCGGCAAGCGCCGGACGAGAGCTGCCATCGAAACCTCGAAGAAAACAGGCGTTTTCACGAGACTGAGCGTCTGCAGAAGGCGCGGATGCAGAGCGCCAATCCAGCCGATCGGCGCACCACCCAGTTCGACCCGCGCGGACTGACCTGGGTGCAGCGCTGGATGCACGGCGGGCACCAGCCTCACCTGGTCGATCACGCCGGCAACCGTCAGCAGCGCCTCGAGGTCGCCGCGCATGTCAGCAAAGTCGGCAGCCCGGGCAGGCACGCCCCATTGGACAGGCGCAACATCACCGTAGGCCAATGAAGCTATGACGTTTTCTTCTGTAATTTCATTGGGTTGAGAACTGAATCTCACCCCGCACTCGAACAGGCGGACGCGATCCTGCTGGCGGGCGAGGTTGTACTGCAAGGCCGTCAGCAGCCCCGGCAGCAGTGAGGCTCGGAGCTCGGCCATATCCGCCGCGATCGGGTTCCGCAGCTTGGGGCGGGAACCCTCCCCGAACAGCGCGGATTGGAACTCGGGCGACACGAACGAATAGGTGATTGCCTCGTCGTAGCCGCGGTCGACCAGTGCGTCGCACAGCCGTCGCAACCCGACGCGGGACTCGGTCTCAGCCAGCGGTAGGACCTTCCCAACGCCGTGGGCCGGAGGGATCGCCTCGTAGCCGTGCACGCGTCCGACCTCCTCGATGAGGTCCTCCTCGCGCGTGACATCGAAGCGCCAGGCCGGCGGGACGGCGTCCCAACCGCCCTGCACCTCTTTCACCGTGAACCCGAGCCCGTTGAGGATCGCACCGACCCTGGCCGCCGGCACCTCGATGCCGAGCCGAGTCGCGAGCATCGTCGTGCGCAACCGCACTGGCGTGCGCATCGGCGTCGTCGCCCGCAGCTCGACGACCGGACCCGGCGTGCCACCGACGATCTCGAGCAACAAGGCCGTCGCGCGTTCGACGGCGCGGACTTGGCCGGTAGGATCGACGCCGCGCTCGAAGCGCGCGGCGGCATCGGTGTGCATGCCAAAGCGGCGGGCGCGCCCAGCCACGACGCTCGGCGTGAACCAGGCGCTCTCGAGGAACACATCGGTGGTGGTGGCGCTGACGCCGGAATCCGCGCCGCCCATGACGCCGGCGATGCCACGCAGGCGCTGGGCATCGGCGATCACCAGCACCTCAGGGTCGAGCGTGACCTCGTTGCCGTCGAGCAGAGTCAACCGCTCGCCCCGCTTCGCCCGACGCACGACGATGCCGCCGGCGAGCGTGGCCGCGTCGTAGCCGTGCATCGGTTGGCCAAGCTCGAGCATCACGTAGTTGGTGACGTCGACGACCGGGTGGATGGCACGCAGGCCGGCGCGACGCAGGCGCTCCGTGAGCCACAGCGGTGAACGCGCATCGGTGCGGATGCCCTGCACCAGGCGTCCGGCGAACACTGGGCAATCAGCGGGTGCCTCGACCGTGACCGAGAGCCTGGCGGTGCTCGTCGCCACGACCGGAGCGACCACCGGCGTACACAGCGGCTTGTCGATCAACACCGCGACTTCGCGCGCGACGCCGAGCATGCTCTGGCAATCGCCTCGGTTCGGCGTGATCGCGAGCTCAAGCACGGCGTCATCGAGCGCGAGCGCCTGCTCCAGCGGCGTGCCGAGCACGAGGTCGGACGGCAGTTCCAGCAGCCCATCCTGGTCCTCGCCCAGCCCGAGCTCGCGCGCCGAGCACAACATGCCCTGCGATTCGACGCCGCGCAGCTTGCCCACCTTGATGGTCTTGTCGCCGATGGTCGCGCCCGGCAGCGCGAACGGCGCGACCAACCCCGCGCGCGCGTTCGGTGCGCCGCAGACGACCTGGTGCAACTGGCCATCGCCGGCATCGACGCGGCAGACCGAGAGCTTGTCGGCGTCGGGGTGCTTCTCGCAGGCGACGATCCGCGCGACGACGACGCGCTTGAACGCAGGCGCGACCAGCTCGAACGCCTCGAGCTCGAGACCGGCCATGGTCAATCGATGGCCGAGCGCGCGCGGCGCCTCGGTCACCGCGACGAACTCCTTGAGCCACGACAGGCTGACGCGCATCGCCGCGGCTCAGCCGAACTGCTTGAGGAAGCGCAGATCGTTCTCGAAGAACAACCGCAGGTCCGGCACGCCGTAGCGAAGCATCGCCAGGCGTTCGATGCCCATGCCGAAGGCATAGCCCTGCCAGCGCGTGGCATCGACGCCGGCGTGACGGAACACCTCGGGATGCACCAGGCCGCAGCCGGCAATCTCGAGCCAGCCGGTCTCCTTACATAGGCGGCAACCCTTGCCCGCGCACGCGACGCACTGTACGTCGACCTCGGCCGACGGCTCGGTGAACGGGAAGTAGGACGCACGGAAGCGGACCTCGAGCGGCTGCTCGAAGAACGCCGAGAGGAAGTCGCGCAGGATTCCCTTGAGGTGCGCCATGCTGACCTGCTCGTCGACCAGCAGGCCCTCGACCTGGTGGAACATCGGCGTGTGGGTCACGTCTGAATCGCAGCGATACACGCGGCCCGGCGCGATCAGACGGAACGGCGGTTTCAGCCGCTGCATCGCGCGGATCTGCACCGGCGAGGTGTGGGTGCGCAGCAGGCGCCCATCCTCGAGGTAGAAAGTGTCGTGCATCGCCCGCGCCGGATGGTGGGCGGGGATGTTCAGGGCTTCGAAGTTGTGGAACTCGTCCTCGACCTCGGGCCCCTCAGCGACCGCGAAACCGGCTGAGCGGAACAGCTGCTCGACCCGCTGCAGCGTGCGGGTGACCGGATGCAGCACACCGGGTCGCTGACCGCGGCCGGCCAGGGTGACGTCGATGGTCTGGCTGGCGAGCGCCGCATCGAGCGCCGCGGCTTCGAGCGTGGCGCGCCGCGTTTCGATTGCCGCGTGCACTCGTTCCTTGGCCAGGTTGATCTTCGCGCCAGCGGCTGGCCGCTCGGCGGCGCTGAGCTTGCCGAGCGACTTCAACTGTTCGGTGATCAGGCCCTTCTTGCCGAGGAACTCGACGCGCAACGCATCGAGCGCGGCACGGTCCGCCGAACCAGCGACCGCCGCTACGGCGCGAGCGACCAACGCATCGAGGTCCTGCATCGGATGGGCTCCGTACTGACTGCGGGAGAGGATGCCAGAAAAAGCGAAGGGGAAGACCCTTCGGTCTTCCCCTTCGTGCGGACCGTCAACGCGTCACTGCAGAGCGGCTTGAGCCGTCTTCACCAGTTCCGCGAAACCAGGCTTGTCGAACACCGCGATGTCCGACAGGACCTTACGGTCGATCGCGACCTGGGCCTTCTTCAGACCGCTGATGAAGCGGCTGTAGGACATGCCGTGCTCGCGGGTGCCGGCGTTGATGCGGGCAATCCACAGCGCACGGAACTCGCGCTTCTTGGTGCGACGATCACGGTAGGCGTACTGGTGCGCCTTGATGACCGCCTGCTTGGCGACACGGAAGACCTTGCGCCGGGCGTTGTAGTAGCCCTTGGCCTTGCCGAGGATCTTGTTGTGTCGGGCTCGGGCAGTGACGCCACGTTTGACTCGTGCCATAGGTCACCTCACCCGTTCGGCAGCATCTGACGCACGCGACCGACATCGGTCTCGTGCACCATCGCTGGCGCGCCGAGCAAGCGCTTACGCTTGCTGCTCTTCTTGGTCAGGATGTGCCGCTTGTGCGACTGGCCGCGTTTGAACCCGTTCGCGGTCTTCCGGAACCGCTTCGACGCGGCCTTGTTGGTCTTGATCTTGGGCATGTCACCTACTCCGCATTTCGTATGTTTCTGTTCCGGCCCGGCCCGCATGCGAATAGCGGGGCGCGATCCGTAGACGGCCACCGCGGCCGTCCGTTCTTAATGGTTCAGTGCTTGGGCTTCTTCGGCGCCAGCAACATCACCATCTGCTTGCCCTCGAGCCGTGGGAACGACTCGATGACAGCGAGTTCTTCGAGATCCTTCTGCACCCGTTGCAGCATCTGCCGACCGAGGTCCATGTGCAGGAGCTCGCGGCCGCGGAAGCGCAGCGTCACCTTGGCCTTGTCACCCTCGGTCAGGAAGCGCGTCAGGTTGCGCAGCTTGATCTGGTAATCGCCTTCACCCGTGCCTGGGCGCAGCTTCACTTCCTTGATGTCGATCTGCTTCTGCTTGCGCTTGGCGACGTGGGCTTTCTTGTGCTGCTCGTAGACGAACTTGCCGTAGTCCATCACGCGGCACACCGGCGGTTCCGCTGTCGGTGAGACCTCGACCAGATCGAGTCCGGCCTCTTCGGCCATCGTCAGGGCTTCGCGCGTCGACAAGATGCCGACCTGCTCACCACCGTCTCCGATCAACCTCACTCGCGGCGCCAGGATCTCCTGGTTCTTGCGTGCCTTCTTCTCGAGAGCGATACCTAAATCCTCCGAATGGTCAGCGGCCGCGGCTCGCGATGTCGGCGGCGAGCAGCTGACCGAAGTCGCTGGGGGACATCGTCCCCTTGTCCTCGCCACCACGCGTGCGCACAGCCACGGTGCCGGTTTCTGCTTCCCTGTCCCCGACCACCAACAGATAGGGGATCCGGGCGAGAGTGTGGGCGCGGATTTTATAGCCGATCTTCTCGTTCCTCAAGTCAGAAAACGCCCTAAATCCCTGATTCCTCAAGGATTCCACGGCCTGGTCGGCATAGACCGCCTGGCGGTCGGTGATGTTCATGACCACCACTTGCTCGGGAGCCAGCCAGGCCGGGAAGCGGCCGGCATGGTGCTCGATGAGGATGCCCAGGAAGCGCTCGAACGAGCCCAGGATCGCCCGGTGCAGCATCACAGGGCGTTTCCGGCTGCCGTCCTCGGCCACGTACTCGGCGTCCAGGCGCTCCGGCAGCACGAAATCGACCTGCAAGGTGCCGCACTGCCAGTCCCTTCCGATCGCATCCCTGAGGATGAACTCCAGTTTAGGGCCATAGAACGCGCCCTGCCCCGGGTTCCTCACAATCTCGAGGCCTGCAGCCGCGGAAGCGTCCAACAGCGCCTTCTCGGCCCGGTCCCAAGTCGCGTCCTCGCCGGCCCGGACCGGCGGGCGGTCCGAGAACTTGACCACGACCTCGTCGAAGCCGAAATCGCGATAGACCACGCGCAACAGCTCGCAGAACTTGAGCGTCTCGGCGGTGATCTGCTCATCGGTGCAGAAGATGTGCGCGTCGTCCTGGGTGAACGCGCGCACGCGCATCAGGCCGTGCATCGCGCCCGAAGGCTCGTAGCGGTGGCAGGCACCGAACTCAGCGAGCCGCAATGGCAGCTCACGATAGGAGCGCAGGCCGTGTTTGTAGATCTGCACGTGGCCCGGGCAGTTCATCGGCTTGATCGCGAGCGTGAGGTCCTCCTCCTCGCCGGTGGTCGCGATGAACATGCTCTGACGGAACTTGTCCCAGTGGCCGGAGGCGACCCAGAGCTTCTTATCGAGCAACTGCGGGCTCTTCACCTCGGAATAACCATCGGCCTCGAGCTTGGCGCGCAGGTAGGTCTCGATGGCACGCCAAAGCATCCAACCCTTCGGATGCCAGAACACCGAGCCGACCGCCTCGTCCTGCTGGTGGAACAGATCGAGCTCGCGGCCGATGCGGCGATGGTCGCGCTTCTCGGCCTCCTCAAGCCGGGTCAGATAGGCCTTGAGCGCTTTCTCGTCCGCCCAGGCCGTGCCGTAGATGCGTTGCAGCACCGCGTTCTTCTGATCGCCGCGCCAATAGGCGCCCGCGACCTTCATGAGCTTGAAGGCCTTGAGCCTGCCAGTGCTGGGGACATGCGGACCGCGGCACAGGTCGATGAAGTCGCCCTGGCCGTAGAGCCCGATCTCCTGGTCGGCCGGTATCGAGCCGATGATCTCGGCCTTGTACTTCTCGCCCATGTCGCTGAAGAACTTCACCGCGGCGTCACGCGCCATCGCGGTGCGCGTGACCTTGTGGTCGGCGCTCGCAAGTTCCTTCATCCGCTGCTCGATCGCGACGAGATCCTCGGGCGTGAACGGCCGGTCGAAGGCGAAGTCGTAGTAGAAGCCGTCCTCGATCACCGGGCCGATTGTGACCTGGGCCAGGGGGAACAGCTGCTTGACCGCCATCGCCAGCAGGTGCGCGGTCGAGTGGCGGATGACGTCCACGCCCTCGGGCGACTTCTCGGTGATGATTGCGAGCGGCGCGTCACGCTCGATGAGGAAACTGGTGTCGACCAGCTTGCCGTCGACCTTGCCAGCGAGCGCGGCTTTGGCCAGGCCCGGGCCGATCGCGGCGGCGACCTCGGCGACCGTGACCGGTGCCGGGAATTGGCGCGTCGCGCCATCGGGAAGCGTGATGGTGACCATCGGCGGGACCTCATCCAGTGGCGGCCTCCACGAACGGCCGCATGTCTTGGAGCAATCGTTGGTAGGCGCGATTGGACTCGAACCAACGACCCCCACCATGTCAAGGTGGTGCTCTAACCAGCTGAGCTACGCGCCTACGAAGGGCGCGAAAGATATAGGAATCGCTCTAGACAAACAACCGGGCAAACAAGGAGTTGCGCGCATCGCGCTGCGGCGCGCGCTGATCAGCCGGCCTTGGTCTGCGGCATCCCGAGGCCGATGCGCTTCAACTCCGCAATCTCGTCGCGCAAGCGTGCCGCGTCCTCGAACTCGAGGTCGCGCGCATGGGCCTGCATCTTCTTCTCGAGCTTGCGCACCTGGGCCATCAGCTTCTCGGTCGGCATCGCCCGGTACTGGGCCATGGTGTCCGCGACCTTGCGCTCCGCGGCTGTGGACGGCCCGGAGGGCTGGTGTTGCATCACATCCGCGATCGCCTTCTTGATGCCGGCCGGCGTGATGTTGTGCTCGACGTTGTAGGCAAGCTGGCGGGTGCGGCGGCGATCGGTCTCAGCCAGAGCGCGCTGCATCGAGCCGGTCATCTTCTCGGCGTAGAGGATTGCCCGGCCGTTGATGTGGCGTGCGGCGCGGCCGATGGTCTGTATCAGCGAGCCTTCCGAGCGCAGGAAACCCTCCTTGTCCGCGTCGAGGATCGCGACCAGCGAGACCTCGGGCAGGTCGAGGCCTTCGCGCAGCAGGTTGATGCCCACCAGCACGTCGAACACGCCAAGCCGCAGGTCGCGGATGATCTCGGTGCGCTCGACGGTCTCGATGTCCGAGTGCAGGTAGCGGACCTTGATGCCGTGTTCGAGCAGGTAGTCGCTGAGATCCTCGGCCATGCGCTTGGTCAGCGTCGTGACGAGCACCCGCTCGCCGACCTCGATGCGTTTGTTCGCCTCGGACAGCAGGTCATCGACCTGGGTCCGCGCCGACCGCACCTCGGTCGCGGGATCCACAAGGCCGGTCGGTCGCACCACCTGCTCCACGATGCGATCGGAGTTCTTCTTCTCGTAGGGGCCCGGCGTGGCGGAGACGAACAGCGTCTGCGGCGCCAGCCGTTCCCACTCGTCGAAACGCAGCGGCCGGTTGTCCAGCGCGGAGGGCAGCCGGAAGCCGTACTCGACCAGCGTCTCCTTGCGCGAGCGGTCGCCCTTGTACATGCCGCCGAGCTGCGGGATCGTCACATGGCTCTCATCGACCACCAACAGCGAGTCGGTGGGAAGGTAGTCGAACAGGGTCGGCGGGGCCTGCCCCGGCGCGCGGCGTGACAAGTGCCGCGAGTAGTTCTCGATGCCGGCGCAGTAGCCGAGCTCGACGATCATCTCGAGATCGAAACGGGTGCGCTGGTCCAGCCGTTGGGCTTCGAGCAGCTTGTCGGCGCCGCGCAACTGCGCCAAACGATCCACCAGCTCGACTTTGATGTCCTCGACCGCCTGCAGCAGCGTCTCGCGCGGCGTCACGTAGTGGCTGGTCGGGTAGATGGTGAGGCGCGGCACGCTGCGCTCGACCCGCCCGGTCAGCGGGTCGAAGAGCTGCAGCGTCTCGACCTGCTCGTCGAACAGCTCGATGCGCATCGCAACCCGGTCGGATTCGGCCGGGAACACGTCGAGCGTCTCGCCGCGCACCCGGTAGCTGCCGGGCGCGAACTCGATGTCGTTGCGGGTGTACTGCATCGCGGTCAGCCGGCGCAGGATCTCGCGCTGGTCGATGCGGTCGCCCTTGACCAGGTGCAGCACCATCTTCAGGTACGAGGTCGGGTCGCCGAGGCCGTAGATCGCCGAGACCGTGGCGACGATGATCGCGTCGCGCCGCTCGAGCAGCGAGCGGGTCGCGGAGAGCCGCATCTGCTCGATGTGCTCGTTGATCGAGGCGTCCTTCTCAATGTAGGAATCGGAGGACGGGATGTAGGCCTCGGGCTGGTAGTAGTCGTAGTACGACACGAAGTACTCGACCGCGTTGTCGGGGAAGTACTCCTTGAACTCGCCGTAGAGCTGCGCCGCCAGTGTCTTGTTCGGCGCCAACACCAGCGTCGGGCGCTGCACCGTCTGGATGATGTTCGCCACGGTGAAGGTCTTGCCGGAGCCGGTGACGCCGAGCAGTGTCTGGCGCGCGAGGCCGTTCGCCAGCCCGTCGAGCAGGCCAGCGATCGCGGCCGGCTGGTCGCCGGCCGGCTGATAGTCGGACTGGAGTCGGAACGGGTCGGGCATAAATGGTCGGCTATGATAGCCGCCCGCCCCGCTCCGAGGACCTCTCCGTGCCCGCCACGCTCTCGACGCGCGTCCGCCGCCTGCTGCCCTCGCCGACGCTCGCCGTGCAGGCCCGCGCCGCGGAACTCATCGCCAAGGGCGCCGACGTCGTGTCCATGGGCGCCGGCGAACCGGATTTCGACACGCCCGAGCACATCAAG